>NZ_JAOYOD010000001.1:4225000-4537500 GCF_025833875.1 Reichenbachiella ulvae
TCATCCATTTTGGTACAGATGGCAATCAGCGAGGTTTTTTGATCATCAGTGATTTTGCTGTCCCAGATGTTCTGAAAATCATAGGCAATTTTGTCCGTCTGTTCACTTTGGAGTGCGCGGAGATTTCGTACCACATCTACAGCAAAGCTATCTGGCTGTGGGGCAAAGCCAAAGTATTGGGCTGCCGCCAGATGCGTGCCTAGGGTACATAGCAGAACGAGAAATAAACACCTGTTTTTGAACATTCAAAACGTTTCTGTATGAACTGCTAAAGATAAGTAAGGTGCTACGATATTCTAAACGAATATTAGTATTTGGTCAATTTTAGTGCAGCCCAATTGTCCTTAATAACTGATTTGTCTAGTGAAAGATTGTGCTCTTTTGCCTTTTCGGTGATATCATGGATATCGGATTCATAAAACCCACTCAAATACAATTCGCCTCCGGCGGGGAGCAGCTTAGCGTAACTTGGGATTTCAACTAACAGGACATTTTTATTGATATTGGCCAGAACCACGTTGTATTGACCTTGATTCAGTTTGATCTCGTCAATGACACCTTGATGTGTAGGCACATCTACCATGTCATTCAGCCCAAAATTCTCCGTACTGTTTTCTATGCACCAGTCATCTACATCTGTTGCTTCAATATGTGTTGCGCCCAGCTTATGTGCCATGATGGCCAATACACCGGTCCCAGTGCCTACATCCAATACTGATTTACCCTGAAAATCGTTTTCCATTTCGAGGGACAGCATATTGTAGGTTGTGGCATGATGACCTGTACCAAAAGACATTTTAGGGATGATGACTATCTCGTATTTGAATTCCGGTTTAGCCTCATGAAAAGTCGCTCTTACTCGGCATTTACCTTCCACCTCTATGGGATGATAATTTTTTTCCCACTCTTCATTCCAGTTTTCCTTTTCTATTTCCTGATAGGAATATTTGGCCTGAGTCAGCTCCTTGTATCTTTGAACCACCTCTCTTACAGCAGTTTCTTGAAAGAGCTCACTAGCAATATAGGCTTCCAGTTCTTCTTCTTTTTCTTCGAAAGTGTCAAAACCAATTTCGGCAAGTTCTGCTAGAAATATCTCTTGATACTCAGGTGCGCAGTTGATGGTAAGTTGAATAAATGTCATCGATTACATCCCGCAAAGGATTCTGTTTCGGTATAATAAATGCTGAAATCAGCCATGTTTCTATTCTTTTCGATGTAGATAAATACATCGGCAAACCCTGGTTTGTCTACAGTAGCCCAGTGACCCGGACGATCGGCATAGAGCTGATTTTGTTCCTCGTACACAATCACGTCAGCAAAGGATTCGGAATCCTCTATATATACCCGAAAATGCGCACGATTAGGATCGCGGGTTTCATAGTACACTTTACCATAGATATCGCAAGGGTCATGTTGCGAATCCTCAGCGAAGGGCAAAAGCAATAGAATAAAGCAAAAAATGTTGATCATATCTAATGATTCTTTTGGCGAAGATAGTTGTCCTTGATCAGAAGAGGATAAAAATCTTAGACCGCCTCTGCTTTTAGCATTTTCGTGCCAGCTAGTCGCACGATCTGATCGACTTGCTCTTCGAAAAACATATGGGTGGTATCTACTTCTTCACTATCCTCAGGTCGGATCAAAGGACTCTCCTCTCTGGTTGTATCTATTTTATCTCTTTTCTTGAGGTTTTCTTTTACCTCCTCCAGATCTACCAACTGATCCTTATCAAAAAGTTCTTTTTGTCTTCTTTCTGCCCTCACATCAAAGTCAGCAGTCATGAAGACTTTGAGTTCAGCATTTGGAAATACAACTGAACCAATGTCTCTTCCATCCATCACCAATGCCTTGGACTTGCCCATTTTCTGCTGTTGCTCGACCATGGCTTCTCTTACCGCTTTGATGGCACTCACCTCGCTTACATTTTGCGAAATCTCCATTTCACGGATTTTATCCTCTACATTGAGTCCGTTCAGGTAAGTGTCACTTTTACCTGTTTTTTCGTTGTGATGAAAAGTGATTTCAATATTGGAAAGGGCCTTAGCTACCGCCTTTGGGTTGGTTTGGTCCACGTAGTTTTCTAAAAAATAAAGAGTCACAGCACGATACATGGCACCCGTGTCGACATAGCGATAATTGAGTTTAGAAGCTACAGCTTTGGCCGTGGAACTTTTGCCACAGGCTGAATATCCATCAATGGCGATTATAATTTTTTTCATTTGTCGGGATTTTTAGTGAAATAAATTCAACTATAATTTAACAGTCTTTGACTGGACAAGGAATAGGTTTGCCTTTTTTTATTTTGCGCGCCTTCCTTTCCTTGGGGTACTGGAAAGACTTGCAGGAGCCAAAACTGATGAGCCCCAGCAATAAGATCAACGAAAAAATACGTCTGCTATATTTCAATTTTCTTTGGTTTAAGCGTCGAACAAATATAGAAATTCTGAAACTTTTGGTCGACGAAAAATTATAGGGTTCGTCAGATTAAGATTGGATGGTTCCGATGACGACCATTTGATCCAGCGTTGGCACTTCGCTGCCTCCTCTTGGTTCAATCGTGATAGCAAAAGCTTGGGGCACTTCATTATTTTTCATTTTGATCAGGTAGTCGGAGCTATCCAGATCAAAAACACCCGCATCCACTGGTTGTCCATCCTGAATGCTCCAAAGCTGGTACTGTAGGTTTTCGTCCAGGGATTTTAGGTTCCCGATGTTGAGGAATGTTTCTTTTGTGTCAGGATTCCAGAGAACCGTAGATAGTAATTCTGGCGAACCTTCTACCCCCTTGAGCTGAATCATTTCGAACTCTGGATTAGACATGAGTGCCAAAGAGTTTTCAGCCGCGGATAGCTTTTGATTGGTAAACTGACTGTTTTCAGCCAATACAGAATTTTCCTGCATGGCAATGGCCAGTTGATTTTCGGTGGATTGCCATTTGTTGAAAAACAAAAGCGCAAGTGCACTGGAGATAACCGCCAATGAAACCGCGGCAGCCAGCCAATATCTGTTGGAATTAGCTTTCTCTACCTTGGGTTGAAGAGGGATCACCGGTTTTTCTTCTTCCTCCTCCAATTGAGACATAAATTTGTCTTTCAAATCGGCGGGAGGCGCCATTTGATTAGCAAAAGCAAATGCTTCCAGACCCTCTTCGATGGCATCTAGCTCCGCTTTTATCTCTGGATCAGAAAGGGCCTGCTCTATAGCCATCCTTTCTTCCTCAGAAAGCATCCCCAGAGCATATAGCTCTAGATCTCCTTGCGATATGTTGCTTTTCGATTTCAATTGACGTTCATTCTATCCCTTAATAAATTAATCGCACTCCTCAGCCTGGTCTTGACTGTACCTAGCGGAATCTCAAATTCTTTTGACAATTCAGCATGGGTATATCCTTTGTAATAGATCATCTCTAAAACAAATTTTTGGTCCTCGTTTAGGGTGTTGACAATCTCCTGAAGCCCTATGGCGTCCGTATTCTGCTCGTACTCTCCGGCCTTGTCGAGAATAGATACGACATCATTGATAGAATCGGATTTATTTTCTCTTCTAACTTCTGCAGATCGTACTTTATCAATCGCCTTATTTCTGACGATATTCAACATCCAGGTAAATAACCGTGCTTTTTTTGGGTCATATGAATCTATTTTGTTCCATATATTCATCAAGGCATCTTGCATGACCTCCTCGGCAAAAGATTGATTTTGGACGATTCGGTATGCCGTACCATAAAGAGCCGCCGAATATTTGTCGTAAAGATAGGAGATACCTTTACTGTCTTTGCTTTTCAGCAAGGCTATGAGCTGCTCTTCTGCGATGAAATCTTTATTTGGCTTGGACAATTAGAATTATAGATTCAAGTGCGGTCAAAGATATAAATTTTAAATAAATCACAAGTTTAGAAATCCATGTTACTACATTATCTCGTAAGTTGTTGTGAGAGAAAAAATTAATAACTTATGGAAACTTCAAACAAAGTAAAATGGCCTGAAATCTTAAGCTTAGCGGCACTCAACGTGGCGCTTGTCATTAGTTGGATTGCCTACCACGAATATCAGCCTGTATTACTAGAGAATTTTAGCTTTACCGACCTTTCCTCATTTCTGGTCATTTCCAAAGCCATTGTTTTAGTTATTATCCCCCCTATTGCAGGTTTGACTGCAGATTATTTTTTGAGAACAAAAGGAAAATCTTTTGTCATTTTCACAGTTGGTATAGGTGCTACGGCTATGATTTTTATGATCGTGGCATCCATCATCGGGGCTGGACCAGCGAGTCAGCTCAAGACATTTTTACCCTACATGATATTGCTCTGGTTGATCTCCATGAACTTATTTATCAGCCCAGCTTACTCTATGATTGAAGCTTTCGCCCCCGCTAAAAAGCTTCCAATTGTAGTGGGATTCCTTTTTTTGGTGACAGAGTTGATTTATGCACTGGAGCCTGTGGTGGTTTCATTGGTTCGATTCTTTGGAGACACCCTTACTTTTGTTGTCGGTGGTTTATTGATTTCAGGAAGTGGCTATTTGTTTCACAAAATTTCATCATCGAATGTTGAAGATTTTAAAAGAGAATCCGTGGCTAGCCCTAACAAACCCGTCACCTTTTCGACCTATGTAGCCATTATTGGTGTTGGTATATTTTTGGGAGCTGGAAAGGCCGTTTTGGTGGAGTATTTTCCAGAGTACATTGGTTTTACCTTTCCAGATCATGAAAATATTGCAGGGTATTTCTCGCTTGGTCTTTTGGCCTTTGCAGCCATATTCGCTTTTAGTATGAGTAGCAAGGTGGCAACCATGAACCTGAAGAAGGTTATTATCATTAGCTTTTTGCTACTAGCAGTAGGTAGTGTGAGTATGGTTATAACCTCTAATCTTTACTTCACTCTTATTGCGGGTGTAGTAGTCGCTGGAGGTTTTGGTTTGATCAATTTGGTAGGGATTCCATTTGCCATTGCCAACTTATCTGCCAAGCATATCACCTATGGTATTGGGATTTTTATTGGAGCCTCAGAGTTATTGACAGGTGTTTTTGAAGTAGCACTTCATTGATTTATGGTATAGCAACACAAAAATAAAAGCCAGCTCTCTCGAACTGGCTTAGGATATTTCGACTTGACTTATTTTTCTATTTCGACTTCATCGAGGTTAATAAACTCGATATTATTCTGATCATTGAGCGTGACTCCTATGACCGCCTCGTTATCAATCTTGCCTGCAAGAATCTGCTTGGACAACTCGTTGAGGATCTGCTTTTGGATCACACGCTTGAGCGGTCTGGCACCAAACTGCGGATCGTAACCCAGCTGACCCAGCTTGTCCAGCACCTGTGCAGAAGCTTCAATCTTCACCCCATTCTCAGCCAGACGTTTCTTGATCTGTCTGAACTGGATATCGACGATCTTTCTGATGTTCGCTTTGTCCAGTGGTCGGAACATGATCGTCTCGTCCACTCGATTGAGGAACTCAGGTCGCACCGACTGCTTCATCAACTCAAATACTTCACGCTTGGTCTTGTCTATGATTTCGTCCTCATTGTCAAAGTCCATCTGCGCAAAATTCTCCTGAATCAAATGCGAACCGATGTTGGTTGTCATGATGATGATCGTGTTTTTGAAGTTTGCCACACGACCTTTGTTATCCGTCAATCGCCCATCGTCCAGCACTTGGAGCAGTACGTTGAAAGCATCCGGGTGCGCCTTCTCGATCTCGTCGAGCAGCACCACAGAATAGGGCTTTCTCCTCACTGCCTCGGTCAATTGACCGCCCTCATCATAGCCCACATATCCGGGAGGTGCTCCGATCAAGCGGCTCACCGCATGACGTTCCTGGTACTCCGACATATCGATACGCACCATGGCATTCTCGTCATTGAATAGGTAATCGGCCAAAGCTTTCGCCAGCTCCGTTTTACCTACTCCGGTAGTACCCAGAAAGATGAAAGATCCAATCGGACGTTGCGGATCGTGCAATCCTGCACGACTTCTGCGCACCGCATCAGAGATGCTCTCAATAGCTTCTTCCTGGCCAGCCACACGTTTACTCAACTCATCTTCTAAATGCAGCAACTTTTCTCTATCGCTTTGGAGCATCTTCTGGACGGGAATACCGGTCCATTTGGCTACTACCTCCGCAATGTCTTCTGCTCCTACTTCTTCTTTCAAGAGTGTGCTTTCGGCTTGCATCTCAGTCAGCTTCACTTTCAGCTCTTCCAGCTTTTTCTCTGCCTCCTGAATCTTACCATATCGGATCTCCGCTACCTTACCAAAGTCACCCGCACGCTCAGCCTGCTCTGCTTCAGTTTTGAAGCGTTCAATGTTTTCCTTCTCTGTCTGGATGCCTGTAATGACCGCTTTTTCATTTTGCCATTTGGCTTTCAGGTCATCGCGTCTCACAGACAAGTCAGATATCTCACGAGAGATCGCTTTTTCTCTATCCTTGTTTTTCTCTCTTTTGATTGCCGCCCGTTCTATCTCCAACTGCATGATCTTACGATTGAGCTCATCCAGCTCTTCTGGCATAGAGTCAATCTCGATCCTCAGCTTGGCAGCTGCCTCGTCCATCAGGTCAATCGCCTTATCCGGCAAGTGACGATCCGAAATGTATCGGCTGGACAGCTCCGCCGCAGCGATTACCGCATCGTCTTTGATGCGCACGCCGTGGTGCACCTCATATTTGTCCTTGATACCCCGTAGGATGGAAATCGCATCCTGCACGTCCGGCTCATCTACAATCACCGTCTGGAATCGACGTTCTAGCGCCTTGTCCTTCTCGATGTACTTCTGATATTCCTTCAGTGTCGTAGCACCGATTGCATGTAGCTCGCCTCTCGCCAAAGCAGGCTTCAGCAAGTTGGCCGCATCCATGGCGCCTTCTCCAGCACCCGCACCCACCAGAGTGTGAATCTCATCGATGAAAAGAATGATCTCTCCGGCACTGTCTTGCACCTCTTTGATCACGGCCTTCAATCGCTCCTCGAATTCACCTTTGTACTTGGCTCCTGCTACCAGCATACCCATGTCCAGCGAGATCAAAGTCTTTGACTTCAAATTCTCTGGCACATCTCCGTCGACAATACGCTGCGCCATACCTTCCACGATGGCAGTTTTACCCACACCAGGCTCCCCGATCAGCATCGGGTTATTTTTGGTCCTACGAGACAGGATCTGTAGCACCCGACGAATCTCCTCGTCTCTACCAATCACCGGATCAATCTTGCCATCCTTGGCCAGCTGATTCAGATTTTTGGAGTAGCGCTCCAAAGACTGGTAATTTGATTCTGCGTTTTGACTATTCACGTTGTTTCCTCCTCTCAATTCTTTTACGGCCGCCTCTAGATCTTTCTGATTAAAGCCTATTTCCTTCAGCAATCCAGCCGCTTTGTCCTTTCCGGCGAGTATGCCCATCAGGATGTGTTCGATGGCTATGAACTCGTCCTTTTGCTTTTTGGCAATCGACTCAGCCTTTTGCAAAGCTGCGGCTGATTCATTGGACAGGTACGGTTGCTGGCCAGAGACCTTGGCGTAGCTATTCACGGCATCCTCGATGCGCGTGGTAAGCTGCTCTTTGGCCAGCCCCAATTTCTTCAAAATGAAGCCAATGACATTTTCGTCTGTTTCCACAATCGCCTTCAGGATGTGCGCGGGCTCGATGGCCTGCTGACCCATACCGATCACGATCTCTCCGGCCTTGTTGATGGCCTCCTGTGATTTGACTGTATATTGATTGAAATTCATATCTTAACTATTTGGGTTACCCGATTATACGGGATTCAAATCTCCTTGATCAATTCTCATTCCATTTGATTTTATAATAATAATCCAGCCACATTGTCCGATAATGAACGATGAAACAAGAAAAGCAAGTCAAGGTGACAGTATACTTCAGTTACAGTAATTTTTAAGAATAAGAATCCTCCAATTTGCCTTTTCATTAGTTGATTGAATTTGATATCTTAAATTTGTAAAAAACTCAAACCAAGCTTTAACCACCTACCAGATCATTATTTGGCAAAAATTTGATCAGGTTAAAATCCAATCTCAATGCGCTTCCCTGTTTATTGTATCCTTATTTTTCTCACCTTTAGTTCTATGGCCCAAAACAAAGCGATTTTGGACTCCCTGCATCTAGAACTCTCTACAGAACAGAATGATAGCCTAAGAGCACTCTATCATTTCGAAATCAACCGGCAATGGGCAGAATACAATTTTGATTCGGCTATGCACCATGCTGATCAAGGCAATGAACTAGCAAAGCAATTGAATAATCCCGCATTGATTGCAAGAGGTTTGAATGCCATAGGGCTGGCCTTTGACTTCCAGAACCAATTTGACAGTGCCATCCATTATTTTAAGAAATCTGAGTCATACGCACAAGAAAACAATGATATCACAGGTAGAGCAAGAGCACTTTTAAATCTGGGATCTGTATACCTGATTATTGGCAATCTGGATGAAGCGTTGGATAAATACGAACAGGCAACACTGCTGTATAAGCAATTGGAACAGCACGTTTACCTAGCCATGGTCTTGAATAATCAGGCTCTCATCTATCGAAGAACCAAAAGATATGATATGGCCAAGGAGGTGCTTCATCAATCATTGGAGATCTATGAGGCCAATGAGATGAGGAGTAAGCAACTCAACTCCCTGATCAATTTATCCGGGATCTATCAATTATTAGAGGAATTCGACAGTGCGATCTTAACTGCAAAAAAATCATTGCCAATCGCAGCAGAATTGAACAATGCAGATTTATCCTCCCAGATTTTTGTAGTCCTTGGTCAGAATTTTGCCGAAAAAGACCTGCTCGACAGCTCCTTCTATTACTATAAAAAAGCGGAAGCTGCCATGACTAAAAATTCTCCTACCGCTTTAGATGTCTATGTTTATTTTGGAAATGCCACTTACTATTTATCTACCAAAGACTATCCAAATGCCAAACTTTACCTTGATAAGCTGACAGAATTGAGAACCGCCATCGACAAGAATGTTGACTTAGCGATTACGTACTACGAAATCAGCTCGCAATATTATGAAGCCACTGGTCAATGGAAAAGAGCTTTCGCCGAACAGCAGCAGTTACTTAAAAACAAGGAAGTGTTTCTTGATCAAAAAATAGCGGAGCGTACCACAGAAATGGAACAGCTCTTCAGAAAGGAACAGCGAGAATGGGAAATAGAAAGGCTCGGCGCAGAAAACAGAGAAAACAAGCTGATCATCGACAAGCAGACTCAGCAAACCACAGGACTCCTGGTGATATCGGTACTAGCTGGGATCATCTGCATTTTCTTAGTAGTCGTTCTTCGACAGAGACATACCTCTCACCAGCTTCAACAATCACTCCTTCATGAAGAAATCGATGGCTTGCGTCTTAGAATCGGAAATATCATGTCCAATATCAAATTGGAGGAGGTAACACTTGATTCAAAAAAACTGGAAAGCGAACTACCCAACACACTTACTGAAAGAGAAATTCAGGTGCTGCAAGTGGCTATCACCAATAAGACCAATTCAGAGATAGCAGAGGAGGTACACCTCAGTGTCAATACAGTTAAATACCATCTTAAAAACATCTACAACAAACTCGGAGTATCTACCAGACTAGAAGCGAGAGAGGTGCTTTCAAACATTAATTAGGGCCCTTTTGAAAGAACTACCCGGGGTGGGTGAGAAAAATATCACGGAATCATGAGTTTTTTGGAGTCTCAAAATTGAGATGTAAAACCAAAAATCACTAATCATGAATTCACTGAAAATTTCCCTGTTTTTAATTTTATCAATTGTAGTCATTCGTTCGCAAGCGCAGAACGTTCTAATCGCAGACAATAACCACAACGCCCCTACAGGCGACTTTGTATTTCCGAACATACAGGAAGCTGTAGATGCTGCCGAAGATGGAGACATCATACAGGTACAACCCAGCCCTGTGACCTATGGTGGAGCTACCATTAACAAACAAATCACCCTGATGGGTATCGGCTTTAATGTAGACAAGGACATCCCACTGATGTCCAAAATGGGAAACATCGTATTGACCAACAATGCAGATAATACCAGCGATGCGGATGGTACCATCATCAAAGGTCTCTGGATCGCCAACATTTATATCGGGTCGAACACAGGAGCAGAATATCTGTTGGAAGATATTTTGATAGAAAACTGTCAGTTCAATTTTATCGAGAGTTATCAAACCGCTACTTATTCCCCGATCGATGGACTAGAGATTATTGGTTGTCAAATTACCGGCCAAGCTCCGAATGGCTACTCTATTAGAATTGTAGAACACCTGACCAATGCCATCTTTAGAAACAACATTATTTATCTGGGTATTGGTCTCTTTAATGGCACACCGGGTAGCAACATCATTGCCAATAACATCATGTACGAAGGCATCTACATCAATGCCGAGGGAAGCAATACAACCATCATCAACAATAATTTCATCGCTTCTATGGGTGGTGATGCGGCCTTTGTCACAGAACTACAAGACTGCATCGTCGCAAACAATATCTTCTATGGAATGACTCCTAGTATAGCCAATGGAGGCAACTCCACTTCAGGCGAATTTGAGCGAAATGTTTTTACGAACAATCTGGTCTACTCCACAGGAGACGATGTGATGCCACCTGCTGGGGGGGGAGCCGGAAATTCCGGTTCGGGTAACATATCCGGTATTGATCCTGAGTTTGTCAATTCTCAGTTACTTGATACCTGGTCTGAGGATTACGATTTCACTCCGCAGGCCGCGGAAGTACTCAATGGAGGTAGCGATGGTACGGACATAGGCATCACGGGCGGGTCGTATCCTATTGCTGACGTGAATTTCTTTTTAAAAACTTCCGAAGTACCCGTCATTCAAATCCTGAACACTTCTACAGTGATCAATCCGGGTGATGATCTACCCGTTCACATTAAGGTCAAAAGCAACTAATCACCTCTCAACTTTAGCTTATGAAAAAGATGAGAAGATTCCGATCAAGGAGCTCAGATCAAAACTGTGTTCCCAGAAAAACAGCTTTCGTATTTCTATTAGTAGTGCTGTTCTTATGTCAAAACGCTATTGGTCAGAATATCACGGAAGTAGAATACTTCTTTGACGAAGATCCGGGTGTGGGTAGCGCTATTGGGATGACCATAAGTTCGTCAATCGATATTGACCTATCCGAATCATTGACCCAAGGGTTAAGTCAAGGATTTCATGTCCTGAGTGTTCGCGCAAAAAATGAAAATGGATATTGGGGCTTTGCCGAGAGGCGAACATTCTTTGTGCCATCAGTGGCAATCGCCGAACCTACGCCATCTGATATCACGGCCATGGAGTACTACATAGATCATGATCCTGGTGTAGGGGCAGCCACGCCTATCACTATTTCTTCTGCAGATGCAGTCGAACTTTCCAATGAGATCATTGATGCTTCTGCTTTATCCGCGGGCTTTCATTCGATTTTTATCAGAACTCAAAATGCAGATGATATATGGGGCTTACCTGAGAGCCGAGCATTTTATGTCACGGCTGAAGCAGCCGGTGCTGATCCCATTGCAGACATTGCGGTTTTGGAATATTTCTTCGATGAAGATCCTGGCGTAGGTCAAGCAACGGGAATCACCATTTCGGCTGGCCAAACGCTGGAAATAGATGAGTTGATTCCCCAATCTTTGTCCACTGGTTACCATCAGATTTATATCCGTGCTCAAAATACCAACGGTACATGGGGACTCAATGAACGCCGGACCATCTATGTGAAACCAGAAGTAATCGCAAGCACAACAAGCAACATAGCACGCCTGGAGTATTTTATTAACCAAGACGCAGGTCTCGGTGATGGTATAGCGCTGACCTTAGATCCAGCGGCAGAAATAAATATAGAAAATTTGATCATAGACCCTGAGGAGGATCTACCACTAGGCACCAATACCTTCGGCGTGAGAGCGCAAAATGCAGAAGGTCAATGGGGCTTTACCGAAATCCGGGAGTTTGAGGTCGAAGATGACTGTATTCACCCCGTCGCTAATTTTGAAATCGATTTGGCTTGTGAAGGCGAGGAAGTGACCTTCACTGATATCAGTAGTAATCTTCAAGAGGATGCTTCCTACACCTGGTATCTTGATGGGGCTGAACTAGTGGATGAAAGCAGTTCTATCTTATCGATGATTTTTGAAAACTCCGGTGAGTACAGCATGAGTCTGGTCGTCAAACAAGGGCAGATTTGTAAGGACAGCACAGGGGCTACTTTCAATATCAAGAAAAAACCCATTGTCGTGTTCAGTGCTGATCCGGTATATCTTGGCGAACCAACTTCTTATGAAGTAGATACTTTCTACGCCAATCCATCGGCCTCCTGGGTTTGGGATTTCGACGGTGATGGCCATGTGGACGACCAAACCGTCGGTAATAACACATACACTTTTAGCGCAATCGGAACATACACATCCACGCTGTCCATAAGCGATGGGGTGGGGTGTGAAGCCTCTTATACTAGAGAAATAGAAGTTCTGGAAGAATCATCCATCATTTTGATACCGGATGTTGAAATTTCAGTCTTCGATGGTTTGGATAATTCAGGAACAGAAATATCTAACCATCAGGAAACAAAAATTGACTTAGGCGAAATCCTTGTGGGTGAAACTGTAACGCGCAGTTTTACCATTGAAAACTCTGGGACTGATATATTGGCAATTTCTTCGATCCTCAGTTCAGACCAACATTTTTCAGTGAGTGAAGTTCCCGCCGAAGTGGCTGCATTGGGCATGGACAGTTTCAGCATTTCCTTCATCAGTACGGTGGCGGGACTATTTTCTTCTTCAATAATTATAGAAAATGAGGATGCTGATGAATCCGTTTTTGTCATCAATGTAGTCGCAAATGTCTTGCAAAAACCATTGCCCACTTTGATAATGGATTTGGGAGACATCACCTATGGAGATGAAGATTTTGCTTTGCAGGCAAGTAGTAATTCAACGGGATTAATCACCTACGCCAGTTCGGATGAATCCATCATTAGCATCACAGATGGGGTGGCCAGTGTGGTAGGTACGGGACCTTGTCAAATCACTGCTCATCAGGCCAGCAGCGACGAGTTTCTATCTACCAAAGTGATCTCTAGTATTGCAGTTCAAAAGAAGGTTCTTTTTGTTTTTGCAGATCCTATTTCAAAAAAATATGGAGATACAAATCCTGAACTAGGCCTTAACTATAGTGGTTTTGTTGATGGCGAAACAGTCAGCAACCTTGTTGTACCACCAATAGCTAATACAAACTGTAACGAACTAAGTGAAGTGGGTTCCTATACAATTAATGTGATCGTTGGAACGGACGATCATTATGACGTTGTGGCAATCAATGGTGAATTGGAAGTGGTCAAAACAGAACTGCTCGTGTCTGCAGATGATCTCTCTAAAACTTATGGGGACTCAAATCCAGAATTATCGATCACTTATGAAGGCTTTGTGAACGAGGAGGGACTAGAGGTACTAGATTCCGCTCCATCAACAGAAACTGTAGCCAACGAACTGAGTCCGGTTGGAGCCTATGTGATAGAGGTGATTGCTGGTTCAGACAACAACTACGAAATTGTAACCGAAGATGCTGAATTGGAAGTCAGAAAAGCTCAGTTGACCATCACGGCAGACGATCAAACGAAAATGGCAGGCTTTGATAATCCTGAGCTGACTTTATCCTATGCTGGATTTGTAAATGATGAAGATGAAACTGCAATTATTCCTCCATCGGTCCACACCACAGCTAGTTTGGATTCGGACGAAGGAACCTATGAGATCTTTTTAACCGGCGGCTCGGGGGATAACTATGAGTTGACTCTGGTGAATGGTACACTCACCGTCAAACCAAGCAATATTCTGAGTGCAGATAATCCAGAAACCACTTTGACTATTTACCCTAACCCTTGTTTGGATCAATTTTATATCCGAGGATTAGAAGCGAAGGCAGCGCTATCCATCATTGACCTTCAGGGAAAACAAGTGGCTTATTTTGATCAAGCTCAGGAAAAGTATGACATCAGATCATTGAAATCGGGAATCTATTTTGTCAAAATACAATCAAAGAATGACTCTCACTCTTTCAAATTGGTAAAACCTTAATCTACAACAATACAGTTTAAGTTAGCTAGAATAGGGACTCGCGACTATGTCCGAGTCCCTTGTTTTATTTCAGAGTCAAAACCAATGTGCTGATCGATTCACCTTTGAATTCCAGCTCTTGAGTTAGATCCACATCAACCGAGACAAAATGTTCGTCTTCCAGACTGTAATACATCTCAGCTGTGGCTATTTCATTTCCTGTGATCTCCAAATCGCGGTTCACTGCGCTAGTATTTGCATTAACCACAACCAAAGTAATCGCAGTTCCCTCTGGATTCAGGAAGGCAACCTGATCCAATGTTTCGTCCATATCCACTTCGATTCGTTTGTATCCCCCATCTACATATTTGGCATAATGCTTCATCAAGTGATAAAATGGCGTCAAGGTATAATTGCCATTACTCTGAACCTGAAACATGGCCAGGTCAGAATCTTCTGCCCACATCAGGGTCCAATAGAGGTAGGCCGAAACATTTCCTTCCCTAACGTTGATGTTGATGAATTGTGCCGTTTTGATCCAATCGAGACCGTCATACTCTGTCATGATCTTAGGCTTATCGCTAAAATTCGTGCCCAGACTGGCCAGCGTAGATTGCATGTCACTGATCGAACTGCTATTGTTGAAGTTGTAGGGGTGAAAGCCATAGGCGCCTAAGCTCGGATGATTGGAGAGAACCTCAGCAAAGTCGTCAAAGGCACCTGACGACAAGTTTGCAGACTCTGGACCCAGCATGATGGGTTTTGAATCTCGTGCATCCAGCAGTTTGGATACCTCCTCGAATGCTACATCATAACCCGGAAGGCTGGAGGTTTCTGATGGTGCCCATTCGCAGGTCTCCCAATCCGCCAGCCAGGTAGGTTCATTTTGAATGCTGAGGTAGTCAGGCATAAATGAAATGTTGTCCAACATGTCGATCGTATATTCAGCAAAGGCATCATACATAAATTCACCTGCTTCTTGCTTGAGTGTCCCACGATTCAAGGAACCATTACTCTTGAGTGCAGAGGGTGGGCCCCATGAACTCAGTAGCACCTTCACATCCGGATTAGCTGCTTTCACCAAATCGTAGAGTTCGTCCGTAGCTGTAAAGTGATTGATGAACCAGCTGGTCTCCATCTGGTCGGGTACTTTGTTATTTGGATAGTCCACAGGATAATACCAGTTTTTGAGCCTCACCATATCCATTCCGAGATCATTGACCATCAGATCGATGATTTCGTTTTTCTTACTGCTGCTGGTAATACGGTCACAGTACCAGGTCAGTGCCCCACCGAAACCGATCATCTCCTGGTGTTGATTCGAGGGGTCAATACTAATCTCTACCGTTTCCTCGGGTGTTTCAATTGGTGTCCCTGTGTTGTCGTCCGGTTTGCTGACTTCATCGTCACCACCACACGCTCCTAGCAACAGCAAAGATGCAAGCATCAAGGTTACCCTTCCCTTCTTTAGTAATTTGTCTTTCATAGTCTTAGTTTCAAGAGATCAAAAGTAGCTCGTCTTTATTTCCCTTTGAGTCAAAGGGTTACTTCACGTCCTCTTCAATTTTACTCATTCCTACTTCATTAGTGGAAATGATTCATGGCCATTTACATATCAACACCTCCCCAGTCAAAAAATGCTTACCCCAAAATGGAATATGCCCACCATCGACTGGAAAATGCACATCGATAACTGGAAAATGAACGTCATCAGATAGAAAATGACCCTCCCCCGGCGGAAAATGACCATCGCTGACCAAAAAATGTATGCCGTCAGTCAGAAAATGTGCATCATTCGCTGGAAAATGACCACCATCCAGTAAAAAACGAGTGTCTCAAACCAAAAAATCACCATCGTGAGTTAAAAAATGGGCATCTTATGATTGGGTGGGGTTATTCGCTGAATTACTTATCTTCGACGATCTAACGAAGCATGCTATGTCAGATCAGAATAGAAGAAAGTTCATCAAGGCAGGAAGTTTAGCACTGGCAGCAGGGGTAACGGGCACCTTAGCCTCCTGTGGAGAAAGCAAAAAATCTGCTGTAGATACTCCCAATATCAATTTCAACAAGAACTATCAGTGGAAAATGGTGACCACCTGGCCTCCAAATTTCCCTGTATTGGGTGAAGGCTGCAAGCTGCTCGCCCAATGGGTGAAGGAGATGAGCGGCGGTCGACTCAAGATAGAAGTCTATGGTGGAGGCGAACTGATTCCATCACTCGAGTGCTTCGATGCAGTTAGTCATGGTGCCGTAGAGATGGCCAGCGGTTCCGGCTACTATTGGGCGGGGAAATTACCCGCTGCTACCCTCTTTTCATCCGTACCCTTTGGAGTGACTGCTCAGCAGATGAACACCTGGATTCTGAATGCCGGAGGTCTGCAGCTCTGGGAAGAAATCTATGCACCTTTCAATCTCCTTCCTCTCCCTGGCGGTAACACCGGGCAGCAAGCTGGCGGCTGGTACAACAAAGAAATCAACAACCTGTCGGATTACGAAGGTCTGAAAATTCGTATGCCTGGCCTGGGCGGAAAGATGATCAAGAAAGCAGGTGGTAATGCGGTGCTCGTGGCTGGTGGCGAACTCTTCACCAATCTAGAACGTGGCGTCATCGATGCAACAGAATGGATCGGCCCCTATCACGACTACAAAATGGGCTTTCATCGAGTCGCGAAACATTACTATTTCCCCGGTTGGCACGAGCCGGGCACGGTTCTGGAGATGATGATGAACAAAGACAAGTTCCTGGAACTACCTCTGGACATTCAAGAAATCCTAAAAACGGCTTGCCTGAAACTAAACCAATGGATGCTGCTAGAATTCGAAGCGAAAAATGCCATCTACCTGCAGAAAATGCTGGACGAAGGGGTGGACATTCGCACCTTCCCAGCGGAAGTATTGGACGGCATGCGACGCATAGGTCAGGAGGTCATCACCGAACTGACCGACACAGATCCCCAAAGCAAAAAGATCTACGAGCACTTTTTGGATTTCAGGAAGAAAGCGGAGCTGTGGAGTCGTGTGAGTGAGGGAAGATAATAGTTTTAAGTACTTAGTAATTAGACGCTAGACTTGTTTTAACCTGTAAAAGAGATACTTATCAATAATTAGGTTTATTTTTGTACCAAAATGGTACGCAATTATGTTAGTGATCAGCAGCAGAGAATTCAGACAAAATCAGAAAGAGTATTTTGAAAAGGTGGATCAAGGCGAACAGGTAATCGTGCAACGCGGCAAGGACAAAGCCTATATTCTCACTCCTGTCACCAAGGATGATTTGTACTTTAATGCTGAAATGGTTGAAAAAATAAGAAACAGCATTTCTGAAATCAACCAAGGGAAATCTAAAAAAGTCAACAGTCCTGAAGAAATCAATCAATTACTTGGTCTATGATTTATGTGCTCGAATTTTCGAAAACAGCATTAGAAGATATCGAGAAACACAAAAAATCAGGTGATCAAGCTACGCTCAAGAAGATCCAAAAACTCTTAATCGAACTTACAGAACATCCAAGAACTGGAACTGGACAGCCCGAATTATTAAAACACAACCTGGCAGGACTATATTCAAGGCGAATCAATCAAAAACATCGTCTCGTCTATGCTATTGAAGAGAAAAAAGTAATTGTACATGTACTTAGTGCATATTCACATTATGGGGATAAATGATCAATTAACTCCTGCATCACCAAAATCAAATATGAAATCCTTCATTCTATTATTAGCCACATTTATATCAATAATCTACTGTCTAAGATTTGGCTATATCTGGACCGCCTATGCGCATGGCGGCCAAATTGCAGGCCTGCCATTTGCATTTATTCAATTGGTGCTATTGGCAATATTTGTATTGCTCAAAAGAGAATCATGGAAACAAATCCTGTTTATTCTTGCCTGCTGCTTTTTCCTTTCATTAGCCGGATTTAGCCTAACTATTGAATTAATCAGAAATATAAAAACCGATTATTTTGAATTTTTGTACGACTACAGAGATGGACAAGTAAACTCAATCTTAATAGCATGGATTTTACTAGGATTAGTGGCTACCTTTCTAATTAGCTACCTCAAAAATCGACGGTAAATAATTATCGCATCTTTCTAATTTCGTCGATCATCTGCTGAGGATTCTGGACAGGAGTATGGGAAGCTTTCTATTTTGGCTACTGACGACTGAAGTTCTGAAAGAAAATTCTGCTTAGTTTGCTCGCCCCATTCGTCTGAAAGATACTTAATCAACACCTCAAGTTTAAACTCTACTACTGGGGAGAGATAAACCTTGTGTTTCTTCATTTTACTTTTTCAATGAAAGATTCAAAAGAAGCTCTATTCCCCTTATTTAGCTGGTTAATGGCGATTTGAATTTCCTCTTTCTCAACATCGGTAAGCGTAAAACTACCTTGTTCTGTCAAAACCAAGTTTCTAATCTTTTCAAGAATAGATGGGTTATCCAAGTTAAGGATGAGTTTTGCTAGTTCTATTTTTGAGGTCTGAAGATCCATACCCAAAGATAAGAAAAAGCAAGATGCAATGAACCATTTTCATCTGACTGCTGTTGATTGTCCCGAATGAGCAAGAGTCATTCGCTTTAACTAAAACAGAATCCTATGAAACTAAGCGCTGGCCAGCAGGCCCCATCTTTCTCCACCTCTGATATCCATGGCAATCCTGTAGAATTAAAAAGCTACGCCGGAAAGAAAGTACTTCTCAGCTTCTTCCGAGATGTTTCCTGCCCCTTTTGCAATCTCCGAATCAGAGAGCTCATGAAGCACAAAGAGGAATGGGAAGCCAAAGGCCTGCATATGATTTTCTTCCTGGACAGCACTGCCGAAGAGATCAAAGCCAGCCCATTTCACAACAAATTAGATGGACTCCCCGTGATCGGCGATCAAAGCTTTGAAGTTTACTCAATCTATGGCGTGGAAAAATCCTTAGGTAAAATGATAAAGACCTTTACCCGCCAAGGTTCGATTTCCGCTTTGAAAGAAGGAGGAAAAATCGAAGGAGGAAAAAGTGCCAAAGCCAGTATGAATCTCATCCCCGCAGACTTTTTCATAGATGAAGATCAAAAAATTGTAGTTGCCAACTATGGCCAGCATATTCGAGATCACATCAAAGTAGAGGAAATAGAGAAGTTTGCCAATCAGGTGCTTGCTTAAACACCGTTAAAAAACATCGTCATATCGAGACCTAACATTTGGTATCCAACCGCACAAAAGGGAATGACGAAAACTGATGGGATGTATAGGTAGCCGGAATTGAAATGCTAAAACAGTTGTGTCATCTCGACGGAAGGAGAGATCTAAGGCGGTCCTAAGGTCAAGAAACACAAGTAATACAAACACGTCATTGGTAAGCAAAGCGAGATATCTCAATCGGCCTACTAGACCGAATGAGACTTCTCCTATCGTCGAAGTGACGTGTTTTTTAATCGGCAGCATTTCTATGATACCACCTAAAACTCACATAACCCACAGCCACTATCCCCCAATAGATGAACATCAACTGCACATTGTAAATGCTCATGGCGATCATGGCCACAACAGCGATTACTAGCGCGATGGCCGGAAAGTATGGAAACATAGGTACGCGGAAGGGTCTTTCTAAATCCGCACGCTTCTTCCTCAAGGCGAAAAAGGCCACCATAGACACAATGTAGAGGGTCAGCGCACCAAAGCAGGCGATGGTAATGATCTCTCCCGTTTTACCCGTGAGGAGGGCGATGATGCCGATCAGCATATTGGCGATGAGGGCATTGACAGGGGTCTGGGTTTTGGGATGGACTTTGCCTACCCAGGGGGAAATATAGCGCTCTCTTCCCAGCTCCAGCGTAGAACGACCAGCCGCCAGAATAATACCATGGAAGGATGCTATCAAACCAAACAGCCCAATGGTGATCAGCAGATGATAGAGTATATTGTTTTCTCCTACGATTTGGGCCAGTGCAAGAGGCAAAGGAGAATCAGAAGCCTCCGCTCCAGGTTCAGGGTAAACGACTGCCTCCCATCCCGCTACACCTACAGCCGCAGTAAAAGTCAGAATACAAAGCACCACTAGTGTAAAAATAGCCGAACCAAAACCCTTCAATATATCCTTCTGCGGATTCTTGGCCTCCTCCGCTACATTGGCGACTCCCTCGATCGCCAGAAAAAACCAGATCGCAAAAGGAATGGCAGCAAAAGCCCCTCCCCAGCCGTTGGGTAAGGCATTTCGAGTGAGGTTCTCCACTTCAAATGCCGTAAAACTAACCCCTGAAAATATCAGCAACTCCACCACGGCCAGAACAGTAACGAAGAGCTCGAAGTAGGCCGCTGATTTTACCCCCCAAATATTCAATCCTGTAAAAACCAGATAAGAGACGATGGCGATGGTCATCACATCAACCTCCGGCAAAAACATATTGAGATAGGCACCAATGGCCGCTGCTATCGCTGGCGGGGCAAAGATGAACTCGATGCTCTGCGCCATTCCTGCCAAATATCCCCAATGCTTACCCAATCCCATACGCGCATAGTCAAAAGCCCCTCCCGCTTTTGGAATCGCACAGGCCATTTCGGTATAGCTGAAGGTAAAGGTTACATACATCACGATGATGAAGAAGGTCGCCACAGCTAGCCCCAAAGTTCCTCCTTCGGCCAGTCCCAGGTTCCAGCCAAAGTACATACCCGAAATCACATAGCCCACACCCAGCCCCCAAAGCATCAAGGGCCCGAGGGTCTTTTTTAGTTCATTCTTATTTTCACTCATTGCGAGTAGTTAATGGTTAATAGGGTTTCCATTGACAAATTCAAAAGCCTAAAACATCCCAGAATTGTCACATTGAGGTCTTCGAAATGTCTGTCTGCATTTAGCAGCAAAGCTTCGAGGGCCTCAGTTTGACAGCTTCTTAAGGCTTTTGGATATGTCTTATTTTATTGCTCTTTACATCTTTCGCAAAATCAGAGTCTAGTAATTGGTCGTCGAATGTGTCTTTCAGATTCACGCCAGATATTTTTCTTCTCAATGCTTCGGAGATCAAAAAAGCCAGCTTTTGTGCGGCATAGTCGTAGGACAAGCCTTCTGCCCGAATATTTGAGATGCAATTTCTTTTTTCGTCTGTATTACCCGTTTTAGGGTCAAAAGTCAGATAAGCACCCAAACTATCCGGAGAACTCAAGCCCGGTCTTTCACCTACCAATACCACGGTAATCTGACATTTGCATAGCTCACCGATAGGATCCCCAATGGCCACCCTTCCATTCTCCACGAGCATCAGAGGCGCCAATCGAAAGGACGAAAGTAAAGGCAACAAAGCAGAAAGAAAAGGGAGAACATGTGACTCAATCGCCATAGCAGAAAGTCCATCACTAATGACAATGGCTACTTCCGTTTCCGTGATCGATTGTTCTTTTAGACTACTTTGCGAATCGGGATGCAAAAGTCTCCCAAGGTCTGGTCGCTGGATGTATTGCTGACGATTTCCAGCTTGACTTTTCAAAAGATGCATGGGTTGATTGAGAGGAGTCAAAACTGATTGCATAGACTCCCAATCGACTTCAGACCAAACCGCATCCCTCGCCAGCGCATGATCCATTCGAAAGGAAAGCATCTCTGAAGTCGTCAGGCTTCCTCCCGTTCGACCCAATGCGATTCGTGCATTGGTGAAATTCCGATATTTTTCCCAGGCATCTCCGTTGCTCATAGGTACAAAAGTTTATGTCGATGCTTCCCTTCGAGCATTTGCCCTTGATCATCTACCAAATTCATTTTTTGCAACCAGGATTCAAACTCAGGGGCATATTTCAATCCAAGCACCTGACGGATATACAACTGGTCATGAAAAGAGGTGCTTTGGTAATGGAGCATCACATCATCCGCCCCCGGCACCCCCATGATAAAGTTGCAACCAGCCAATCCCAGCAGCGAGAGCAAATTGTCCATATCATCCTGATCGGCCTGGCTGTGGTTGGTGTAGCAGATGTCACAGCCCATCGGCAGTCCCATCAGCTTGCCGCAGAAATGATCCTCCAGTCCAGCACGAATGATCTGCTTGCCATTGTAGAGATATTCCGGACCGATAAATCCCACCACCGTATTCACCAAAAGAGGGTCATATATTCGCGCCAGGGCATAAGAGCGAACCTCACAAGTCTGCTGATCCACGCCATGATGGGCATTGGCCGAGTGTGCACTGCCCTGACCGGTTTCGAAATACATCAGATTCTTGCCTACTGTTCCTCTTTTCAGCGATAGTCCGGCATCATAGGATTCATCTAATATTTCCTTTGTAACGCCGAAGCTCTCATTGGTTTTTTGGGTGCCGCCTATGGATTGAAAAATGAGGTCAACAGGAGCTCCCTCATTGATCAACTGCAGCGTAGTAGTGACATGAGATAGCACACAGGTTTGGGTCGGGATGTCAAATCTCTTGCGCAGCTCGTCCAGCATTTCCAACAGATTTCTGGTGCTTTGTGCATGATCGGAGACGGGGTTGATTCCGATCACCGCATCACCTACCCCGTACATCAGTCCGTCAATCGTGCTGGCCATGATGCCTTTCGGGTCATCGGTAGGATTGTTGGGTTGGAGCCGAGTAGAAAAATGCCCATCCAGGCCCAGGGTATTTCGAAAGCGGCTGACATTGCGAATCTTGGAGGCGACCAATATGAGGTCCTGATTGGACATAATTTTACTCACAGCTGCGACCATTTCTGGCAAAAGTCCCGGGCTTATTCTCTTGAGCAGAGCGCCATCGGTCTCATAGGCCAGTAGCCAATCCCGAAAGCTCCCCACGGTATGATGGCTGATTAACTGAAAAGCTTTTGGATCATGATGATCAAAAGCCAATCTCGTGATATCGTCCTCCTCGTATGGGATCAACTGCTCTTCCAGAAATTGCTTCAGTGGAATATCGGCCAGTGCCAACCTAGCCGCTATCCTTTCCTTTTCATTCTTAGCAGCCAACCCAGCCATCACATCACCAGACTTTTCAGGGGTCGCCTTGGCCAGCACCGTCTTAAGATCAGGAAAGGAGTAGGAGAAATTTCCGACGCTGCTTTGGTATTTCATGTGGGGCTCGCTTTATGACGAAAGCATGAAAATGAACAATAATTCACTGAAAAGCAATGGATTGATTAACTCAGCATGGTCAAAAAAGCAAAAAAAAGGGAGCTCCATTCGAGCTCCCTTTTTTTACACGCAATACTTTTTATTGTGGACAGTCTGCCTCAACTGCAGCTATCACATCAGCAGCAGCATCAATACAATCAGCAGGTCCAGCACAATCATATCTTTGTCCATTATAAGTGTACCAAGTTTCCACCCCGTTGCTACATGCTTCATAAGTCTTATCGCAAAGAGTTGTATCAGTACATTCGGTTATGGCATCTTCTATTTTATCATCCAGGTTACATGAAGTGATAAGAAAAGTTCCAAAAAGGGCAATTAGTGCCGTTACGTAAGTCTTTTTCATAATCGTAATAAAGTTTTAGTTAAATAATCATTTCAATAAAATCAAAACGTTTCTCTCTTGAAATTTATTATTCTCAAAAAATTCTTTGGCAGATTTCGTCCTTTGATCGGAATGCCTTCAATCTTTTATTATCTTCATCATTCTTTTAACCGACTAGAACAATAAGATGAAAAAAATTTCCTGCCTGTTTTCTCTCCTTTTGCTCATTTATGCCTGTGGAGACAAGAATGCTTCCAATGAAACCAATAAGTTTGATAGTCCGAAGAGTCTCTTTGTAGATTATATCTCGGAGTACAGTTCGGGACTGATCAGTTCTTCAGCCCCTATTGTGATCAAGTTGTCCAAAAGTGTCGAGGGGATTAAACCTGGAGATACTGCTAGTGATTTGATCAAGTTTGACCCTAATATCAAAGGTGAAGCTAAGTGGGAAGATGATCGCACCGTTGTTTTTCAGCCTGAAGGTAAATTGCCACAGTCCCAGTCTTATCAGGCGGTTTTTAAAATTGGAGAGATATTAGAAACTCCCTCTGATAGAAAGGAATTCAAGTTCAGCTTCAAGACTCTACTTCAAAATTTTGATGTTGAGTTTAAAGGACTATCTCCCTATGATATCACTGACCTGACCAGGGTAAAGCTGGAGGGAAGTATTCAAACAGCAGATGTGGCAGATGCCCAGAGCATAGAAAAAATCTTGAGCGCTCAGCAGAATGGAAAGGCGCTGGATATCAGCTGGACACATCAGTTGGAAAAGAAGGTTTCTAATTTTAGTATCGAACAGATCAGCCGAGGAAAAAAAGAATCTGAAGTACAAATTAGCTGGAAAGGGGAAGCCATAGGAGTGGATGAAGAAGATGACGAGGATTATGTTATTCCTGCATTGGATGACTTCAAGATCACCAATGTCAAGGTCAATCGTGGCACAGACAAATACATATCAGTTATTTTTTCGGACCCCTTGCTCGCCAAACAAAATTTGAGCGGTTTTGTGACTTTGAATAGAAGTGAACCGCGCTATGTAATTGACAAAAATGAGTTGAAACTGTACCCAACCAGCAATTTGCAAGGGCAGGTCAATTTGAAAGTATTTAGTAAAATCAAGAATGTGGCGGGCTTTACCTTGAAAGCGGATTATGAAGCTTCTTTCAGGCTATCCCAGTCCAAACCAGATGTAAGAATCGTAGCGAATGATGGGGTGATTATTCCAAATTCCGAAGGACTGATCTTACCCTTTGAAGCCGTAGGTCTTAAGGCTGTGGATGTGATGGTCGTGCAGGTCTTCAGCGAAAATGTTTTTCAACATCTTCAAGTCAACAACCTGCAGGGCCACTCGGAGTTAAGCCGAGTAGGCCGCCCAGTGATCAAAAAAGTAGTGGATCTGAGAGGGCAAGGCGTCACAGACCTGAATGTTTGGAATCGCTATACGCTGGATTTGGCCAGTATCATAGAAGTGGATCCCGGAGCGATGTACGAGGTTCAAATGAGTTTCAGGCCACAGCATTCTATCTACTTTTGCTCTAATGGAGACGAAGAAATTGAAGAGCTGAGCCTTAACGAAAACTGGGAAGAAGAGGAGGAAGAAAGCAACTGGGACTCTTACCAATATTATTACAATTCGGATTACGACTGGAGAGAAAGAGAAAACCCCTGCCACATCAGCTACTACATGTATCGTGACAAGGCCAAAAAAATGGTTTTTGCTTCCGACATTGGGTTGATAGCTAAGCGTGCAGACAAAGGTGACTTACATGTCTTTGCCAGTAACCTGGTAGACGCTAAGGCCATGGCGGATGTCAACTTTGCCGTATATGACTATCAACATCAGGTGGTTGGTTCTGGTATTGCCAATAGCAAGGGCGAAGCAAAGATTCAGATAAAAGGGAATCCCTTTTTGTTGATGGCTAAGAAGGGGGAGCAATATGCTTATTTGAAATTGAGCGATGGTGAATCATTGTCCCTCAGCAATTTTAATACGACTGGCCAGGAGATCAAAGAAGGGATCAAAGGTTATATCTATGGGGAGAGAGGGGTATGGAGACCGGGCGATGATATTTATCTTTCATTCATGCTGGACGATCCACAGCATCGTCTGCCTGAGAACTATCCGGTGGTGCTGGAGCTAAACAACCCGATGGGCCAGCGAGTAAAAAAGGTAGTCAAATCAGAATCTGTAGAAGGCTTATATCATTTTGCCCTCAACACTTCTCCAGATGCGCCCACTGGCAACTGGCAAGCGGTCGTTAAAGCAGGTGGAGCTTCTTTCACCAAGAAACTTAAAATCGAGACAGTCAAGCCCAATCGTTTGAAGATAGAGCTGGATTTCAAGCAAGACAGAATCACCGCTGCGCAGGGCAGTGTATCAGGTTCGCTAGACGTCAAATGGCTGCATGGAGCTGTCGCCAATGGCCTGAAAGCTGAATATGATATGACGCTCTATCCGGTGAAAACGACTTTTGAGGATTACCCTAATTATACCTTTGATGATAATTCAAAGGATTTCTATTCCAGTACAGAGCAGATTTTTTCTGGTCGACTCGATCAAAATGGTCATGCCAGTGTCAACGTGCCTATTGAAACGCAGGAAAACGCCCCGGGTGCTTTGCGAGCAGTTTTTGATGGAAAAGTGTACGAAGAAGGAGGTAACTTCAGTATTGACAAAACTTCGATTCCCTTCTACCCCTATGCTTCATTTGTGGGTATTCAGGCTCCCGAGGGGGATAAGCGAGGCATGCTGTTGACAGATGAAGATCATACGATTCAGATTGCAACCGTCAGTGCAGATGGAAAGGCATTGTCTCGCAGTGACCTGGAAGTAGAACTCTACAAACTAGAATGGAGATGGTGGTGGGATCAAAGTGCCAATCAGGCCGGATATGTCAGTAGATCCTATAGCAGTCCGATTCAGACTGATCGAGTGGATAGCAATGGTGGTAAGGCCACCTGGAAACTAAGAGTGAATCACCCAAGCTGGGGTCGATATTTTCTTCGCGTAACTGATCCCGTTTCAGGGCACAGTGTGGGTAAGGTGATCTATATGGACTGGCCGGGTTGGGCAGGCAAAGGCAAACGTGGCGACATGGGTGGCGTGAATATGCTGAGCTTTGAACTCGAAAAAGAAGAATACCAGGTAGGGGACGAAATCAAAATCAACATACCGAGCAGCAAAGGATCCAGAATTCTAACGAGTCTAGAAACAGGAGATAAAATCATTCAATCTTTTTGGGTAGAATCGGAGGAGGAATCTACCACGATTTCCTTCGAGGCGACTAGCGACATGGCACCCAATGTATACGCCAACATCATGATGATCCAACCTCATGCGCAAACGGCCAATGATTTACCGATTCGTTTGTATGGCATTCAGTCGATTCAGGTGACCGATCCTACGACAGTTTTGCATCCAGAGATCAAGATGCCAAAAGAGCTTAGCCCTGAACAGGAATTTACTGTCGAGGTATCAGAGCAAGAGGGCAGAAAAATGGCTTATACATTAGCGATGGTAGAAGAAGGGCTTTTGGACCTTACCCGCTTCCAGACTCCGAATCCATGGGGAAGTTTCTATGCAAGAGAGTCGCTAGGAGTGAAAACCTGGGATGTCTATGACGATGTGGTCGGTGCCTATGGTGGCAAGATAGAGAGACTGTTGGCCATCGGTGGAGGGGGTGAAATGGACGAAGAGGCCAAGAAAAAACTAAAGGCCAATCGATTCAAACCTGTGGTGAAATACTTGGGGCCTTTCTTCCTCGAAAGCGGGAAGACAGCCAAGCACAAAATCAAGATGCCCCAATATGTCGGTAGTGTCCGTACCATGGTGGTGGCTGGATACGAAGGAGCTTTTGGTTCTGCAGAGGAAACCACAGCCGTGAAGCAGCCTGTAATGGTACTGGCCACTTTGCCGCGAGTAGTTGGGCCTGATGAAGAAATCAGCATTCCTGTAACGATATTCGTCAATGATCCGAACGTAAAAACGGTCAATCTAAGTGTGAGTAGCGATGCAGGCCTGAGTATACTAGGTAGTGCGACACAAAATATCAGCATGAATGGAAATAGCGAAATGGTTCACTATTTCAAGGCCAAGGCTGGGAGAAACATTGGGATTGCCAAGGTGGAAGTAAAAGCGAAGGCTGGCAATCATGAGGCCAAATATGATGTAGAAATGAATCTGCGTCCGGCTAATCCTATGATGGTAGATGTGCAGGACAAATTCCTGTCCGCCAATGAGAGCATACAATTGACTTACGATCCTTTGGGGATGATCGGGACTAATGAGGCCAAATTGGAAATTTCTTCTCTGCCTCCGATCAACCTGGAGCAGCGACTGAAGTACCTGATCCGTTATCCTCATGGCTGTATCGAGCAGACTACTTCATCGGTTTTTGCTCAGCTCTATCTGGGAGAGATTACGAGTTTAAGCGAAAACACCAAATCCGAAATAGAACGAAATATCAAAGCGGCCATCGATCGACTTAGAACTTTCCAGACCATCAATGGCGGGTTTAGCTACTGGCCAGGTCAGGCGATGGAGAGCGATTGGGGCAGTAACTATGCAGGACACTTTTTGGTTGAGGCCAAAAAGGCAGGTTATGCTGTTCCGGAAAACATGTTGAGTTCCTGGATCAAATACCAAAAGAATCAAGCGCGCCAATGGTCTCGCGGAGGACGAACAAGAAGCGATCTGGTTCAGGCTTATCGCCTGTATGGACTGGCGCTGGCTGGAGAAAAGGCCATGGGAGCGATGAACCGACTGAAGGAAACTACTCCGCTTTCCAACTCTGCCAAATGGCGACTGGCACTCACTTATGCAGTGGCTGGATACGACGATGTGGCCAACGAACTGGTGGCAGACCTGAGTACAACCGTAGAGGATTATCGAGAGCTGTCCTATACTTATGGATCTGGAACCAGAGATGAGGCCATGATTTTGGAGACCTTGGCTTATTTGGATCAGAAAGAAAAAGCCTTCCCTGTGCTGCAGCGATTGGCAGAGAAGATGGGGCAGAAAAACCAATGGATGAGTACGCAGACAACCGCCTTCTGTTTGATCGGAATTCAGGCCTATACAAAAGGGGTCGACACCAAAAATGTGAGCTTTCAGGTCAAGGAAGGTGGAGCTAATGCCGATTATCAAACGGGAAATTACATCACGACTGTGGTGCTAAAGGATGTTGACAAGAAGGTTCCGTTGTCCGTAAGCAACTCAGGAAATGCCCCAATCTATGTGCGATTGATACGCGGAGGGATTCCAATCGAAGGAAATGAAGAAGCCAGAGCCAGAAACTTATCCTTTAAGGTGAAATATGTCGCTCGAGATGGTTCTACGCTTGATCCAGCGGACATAGCGCAAAGCACGGATTTCTCCGTCTTGATGACGGTACACAATACTGGCTTGAAGGGAGATTACGAAGAGTTGGCATTGACTCACATTTTCCCATCCGGATGGGAAATCCTGAATGATCGAATCGGAGGCGAATCACAGAGCACAAGCTATGATGTACCCGAGTATTCGGATATCAGGGATGATCGCGTGATGATCTATTTTGATCTAAAAGCCAATGAGAAGAAAACCTTCGAGGTAAAGTTGAATGCTGCCTACAAGGGTAAATACTACATGCCAGCTGCCGTAGTAGAAGCCATGTACGATAACGATATCTATGCGAATACGGCCGGGAAGTGGGTGACTTTGGAATGACAGTATGCCAATTTTTTCTGTGTAATAAATTATTTATGATAAATAAACTGATATATCTAGCAGTTTTGGTTTTGATCATTTCCTGTGGTTTTGAAAAGAAGGAAAATAACTCCATAAAAACTGAATTGATTGCTATTGAAGATCTCAATGAAAAATCATTGGATGACCTGAGAATAATCAGAAATGAAATTTTTGCCAGAAAGGGGTACAGGTTTAAATCGGACGACCTTGTTAAATATTTTTCGGGTTTTGACTGGTATGAACCCAAGTATGACAATGTTGATTCTTTGCTATCTGATTTGGATAAGCAAAACATCCAAAACATAGTAGAATTGGAAAAAGAAAAAAGAAGAGAATTAGAGCGAAAAGAAATTAAGATTGACGATGCAGTACTGAGCCAATATGAAAGTTCTGAGTTATCCGCAGATGGGTGGACTAAGCAATTTCTGGCAAAGATGTTTCAGACTATAGATCAGTTCGAGGGAAGACCAGCAGATACCACCATGTTTACAATTGGAAATATAGATGGAATAGGTAATCAAGATACTATCAAAACTCATATTCAAGCTGTTGACAATGATATTTTTGTTAGTTCTACTTGGAGCAGAAAAGGGGAAATAATTTGGAGTAATTCTCAAAAAAACCCATATCTAGGAATAAATTCTGACGACATTTTCTCCTACGAAGGGAGACATCCATGGGTCACTTTTACTATCGCGCTAAATTATAGTTCGCCAGAATTAAGTAGTCGAAATGATTACGCTGGTATCGATAGGGAAACCGCTATCAAAATGGCAGAATGGTACATTGAAAGAAAAAACCTCAATATTTCAATGGTTGAATATACTTCATATTTTGATTCATTCGACGGTCAACTGATCCTCTTTGGAGAACCTGAAATTAGGCATGAATTGATGCAATGGTATGAGCCAAAGAAGCAGTTCATATTGTATTATGCTCCATGAGTTGTTTTGAGGACAATTAACAATATTCGTATTTGAGTATGATCTAGTTAGCTTAGGACCAATAAGCGAATTTATTTCTTCTGAATAAGTAGAGGAAAACAAGGGGAACTTTGTGTGCTACTAGTTATTTCTTTTCATCAATAACCTGCAATGAATAAAAATTATTTTACCAATCTGACTCCAGACAGGATCCAAAAAACATGAAGGGATGATTTCAGTAAATAAAACCTGGAATTATCTCAAGTCGCGAAAGCCCTACCAAAAGATTCTTTTGCTAGGGCTTTTGGTCTGTGGGGCGGTTTTATTGGCTCCTTTGCCTTCTCCTGTTTTTGAGACTCCCTATGCTACTACGCTGGAAACCAGGGACGGGCACCTACTGGGTGCAATGATTGCTGAGGATGGGCAGTGGCGATTTCCCAAACAGGACAGCGTTCCAGCTAGGTTTGCTGTGGCAATCCGAATGTTTGAAGATGAGTATTTTCCTTATCATTTTGGTGTCAATCCTGTTTCGGTATTTAAGGCACTATTGACTAATTGGGAAGAGGGAAGAATCGTGCGAGGAGGCAGTACGCTGAGTATGCAGGTCATACGATTGTCCAGAAACAATCCACCACGTACCCTATGGGAAAAGCTTTGGGAAACCTGGTTGGTCTTGAAACTGGAACTACTCTACAGCAAATCAGAAATTCTGGATATGTATGCCGGGCATGCGCCCTTTGGGGGCAATGTGGTAGGACTGGAAGCTGCGGCATGGCGTTACTTTGGCAGGTCGCCGCACGAACTGTCATGGGGAGAAACAGCAGCCCTGGCGGTATTGCCGAATAGTCCGTCGCTGGTAAGACCGGGTAAGAATGAGACTTTACTAGCCAAAAAACGCGCCTTCCTTTTGGGCAAACTGCTGGATCGAGGGGTTTTGGATTCTATGACCTATCGTTTGGCACTTGAGGAAGACCTGCCGGGACAGCCGAGAGACTTACCGAGATTGGCTCCCCATTTATTGACAAGAGTGATGGCGGAAGGTCATGCTGGTGAGCGAAATGTAGTCGCTCTGGATGAAAGGCTCCAACGCATCGTAGTTCAAAAAGCCAACGCCCATAGCAGGAGGATGAAGTCCAATTACATACACAATGCCGCGGTATTGGTAGTAGATCTGGAAAACGCAAAAGTAAAGGCCTATGTGGGCAATACTGATGCAGGTGATCTGCATGGGGAAGATGTAGATGTGATCCCTGCGATGCGTAGTACAGGTAGCTTGCTCAAGCCATTTCTCTATGCTGCGGCTATCGATCAGGGAGTGATTGCCCCTCAGCAGTTGACCAAAGATTATCCCCTGATCCATCAGGGCTTCTCTCCCAAAAACTTTGACAAGACCTATCGAGGTGCGGTGGCTGCCGATGAAGCACTGCGACGATCTCTCAACCTGCCCTTTGTTAATATCCTGATGGACTATGGATATGAAGCCTTCCATGCCAAACTTCAATCCTTAGGCATGAACAGTTTGAAGCAGGGGGCGGATCATTACGGACTATCGCTGATACTGGGTGGATCGGAATCCAGTCTCTGGGAGCTGACCAATATGTATGTGAACTTATTTGCGGTTTATCAAAATGGACTGGACCGACCTGTGACCCGAAGCTATGATAGAAGCGACTATCGTCAGATCACCTATGAGGCTAGCCAGCCTGCTGAAGTACTGTCGGTAGATGGGGAACCATTGAGTATTTCTGCCATTTGGTCTACGCTGCAGGCTATGACTCAGCTCAGCCGTCCGCAGGATTATACAGACTACCCATGGTCGCAGCGTCACAGTCAGATCGCCTGGAAGACAGGAACCAGTTTTGGATTTAGAGATGCCTGGGCCATCGGCCTCAATGGTAAGTATGCAGTGGGTGTGTGGGTAGGCAATGCCGATGGAGAAGGCCGTCCGGGTTTAGTCGGTGTGCAGGCTGCAGCCCCTTTGATGTTCGATGTGTTTTCCGTGCTGGATGGTAAACTGGAGTTAATAGTGCCCACCTCAGAGACGGCAGAGTTTAGCATCTGTCACCAAAGTGGACAGAGAGCTGGTGACTATTGCGGCGAAAGCCAATTGATGAGTTTGCCTGTTTCGGTGAGTCAGTCAGAGATTTGTACTTATCACCGTACGGTTCATCTGGATAGTACGCGTAGTTTTCGTGTAAATAGCTCTTGCTACCCAGTTAATCAGATGCTGCATGAATCCTGGTTTGTTTTGCCTCCGGTGCAGGCCTGGTATTACCGCCGATATCATTCGGATTACCAATCTTTACCTCCTTTCTTACCAAGCTGCGATGAAGCACTATCAGGGAAGAAGATGTCTTTTATCTATCCTAAGAATCGATCTCGTGTTTTCATCCCAAGAGAAATAGATGGAACGCGGGGAAAGGCAGTTTTCGAAATCGCCCATGAAGACAGAAAGGAGAAGCTATACTGGCACCTGGATGGCGAGTATCTGGAAGTGACAACTGCTCCTCATCAATTGGGTATTTCTACTTTCGCAGGTCAGCATCAGTTACATGTTGTCGATGAGGATGGTTTTGAACTTAATTTAAATTTTGAGGTGATCAGGGAATAGGTACTACAAATAACTAAGAATATTTTTACCTTCGGTACTGGTGAAGAAGACAATAAAAATCATATCATTCATTTTTCTTGCTTTGGTTCTGTTGGCCGTAGCTCTTGAACTGACGGTCCGTTATTTCTTTCATGAACGAATCAAAGCTGAGATTGAAGCCATTGTCAATGATGTTTTAGAGTCGGAAATCAATTTCAATGACATTCATGTTTCGAGTATTCGCAACTTCCCCTCTTCAACTGTATTTATAGATTCCTTGTGGATCATAGAGAATGGTCACACGGTTTTGGCCATAGATGAGATGTTTCTCCGCATCAATCCGAGGGACCTGATCAACGACAATTTTATCTTTTCTGAGGTGCTGGTCGAGCGGGCGTTTTTCCATTCCTATGTGGATTCTTTGGCTCAGAAGTATATGATTCGTGGCAAGAAACACCCCGATCAGGCCAGCAAAACTTTCGACTATCATATCCCGCAGATAGATCTAAGGGATGTAGAGATCAGAGTGACGAATGATTATAAAAAGAATGACCTTGAGATCTCCATTGATGAGGGTCATTTTCAAATGATATCAACCAATGATCTGATCTCCTTTGAAGGGAGCGCTAGTGGTATGCTGCAGCGTATGATCAATAAGGGAAAACCAGTAGCAAGGGGAATACCAGTTTCGACAGATGACGCAGCCTTTCGTATTGGTCAACTGGACAAGCGCAATTTGTTTGAAGGGACCTTGAAATTGGACAAGGCGAATGTCAAAGTGAATGGCGTATTGAAACCTACTGGGGATGGTAATATCCTGGATATGAATCTGGAAGGTGCAGAGGCAGATCTTAATAACTATCTGGCCTTGATTCCCCAACTCAAAGATTTTCCTTTCAAACAAACCAGCCCCGATGCACACCTGAGTTTTAGGATGCGGTCCACCGGGTTTATTGACCCGACCCATTTTCCTAATGTTGATTTGGACTTTATGCTGACCCATGCCGATTTCGAAAAGGAAGGGATTCCTTACAAGATCCAGGATGTGTATCTGAACGGCATCTATTCTAATGGAAAGGAAGCAACACCAGAATCGAGTTTTCTTATTATCAAGGAAGGCTTTGCTAGGGTAAAAGAAAGTTTTGTAAGGCTGAGTGGAAGTATGGCAAACTTTAAGGATCCTTATATCGATTTGGACTTAGAGTCAGAGTTGAGTTTGGAGGAACTAAACAATTTGTTTGACCTCCCAAAAGTTGGACAACTGGCCGGAAAAATAAAAGTCAATCTGGATCTGGAAGGTAAACTATCCAACCGAGACGATTTGACCAGTAAGGCTTATCGCGAATTCAAAGGGAATGTTGAGTTTTTGGATGTTTCGGGAGATATACCTTCTTTGGGTCTGGAAACCCATCATTTGGATGGGTCGATATCTATTCAGGACGAAAACATTTTATTGGAAAACTTTAAGGGCTTGATTAATCAATCCCCTTTTGCTTTGAACGGAGGCTTGTACAATTTCATGCCACTGCTGGACTCGAGTTCTATCCGTCGCTCCAGAGCTAATCTGTATGTGAATGTAGATAAGTTTCTTTTTAAGAGAGCACAAATTCAGTCTTCGGAAGGTACCGAAAATTCGGGTATCGATTTTAGTTTCTTTCCTAAGCGACTCGACTTTGGCTTAAAACTGACCTCCAGAAAACTGGCTTTAGATGGTATTGCTATAGAAAAAGTGAATATGGGAATTCAGCTCAACAGCGATTCTATTTTGGTCGATAGATTTCATTTTTTCTTTGATCGTGGCGATATCAGAGTATCAGGGAGTAGCAAATTCAAGAATGGAAAACCAATCAAAAATGACATTCGCCTAACTGCTGATCTGCACCATGTCAATCTAGACACCTTGCTCACTAGTGAATTGTTTTCCAAAAAAGAATCGAAAAAGGGCAAAGGAGCCAGCTCGATTCCGGATAACATGAGTGTAACTGCTCAGGTTAGTATGGATGAGTTTATTTTTAAAAATCATGAATTCAGGAATGTAGCCCTAAAGGCCAACTACCAAGATGATAAATTGAAATTGACGCATCTGGATTTTGATTTCGAGTTGGGAGAGGTTAGGTCTAGCTGGGATGTAGAATCGATTTTGGATGCACCGGTGATAGATGGAAAGCTGGACATGAGGCTGGATCCCGTTCAGGTCAATCAGATGCGTGAGTATTATACGACCTTTAGACCTCCAAAAGACAGTGCCAAACTCAAAAATGAAAAGTCGAGTTTTTATTATAAGGACATCGAGATCAAGATATCTGCACCGAGAGTGAGTCACCATGATATTATTGCGAAAAATCTAAAATCTGATTTCGTACTGTTTGAGAACAACATGAGATTGAATTATCTGAATTTTGATTTGTTCGGAGGCCAATTCAATCTCAGAGGTTTGTTAGAGCAAAATGACACGATTCATGTAGTGAGCACTGCGAAACTACAAGCCAGAAATATCGATGCAACTCAGGTAGTGGCTGCTTTGCCTCAGCACGAAGGCAGTATCGTCACCAAAGAAAATGTCTATGGAAAGGTACAAGTCGATGGGATGTTGATCCTGCACTATGACGAAAACCTATTGTATCGAAAGAATGATATGATTGGTCGTGTTCAGCTGAGTTTGGATCAAGGGCGCCTCATCCAGTTTCGCCCTGTGACCGAATCGCTGAAGTTTCTGAAAGCAGAGGCCACAGATACGATTTTCGTGGTGAATGATCAGATAGACATGCTCTTTCACAACGACGAAATATTGGTGCCCAACACTGTATTTGCCACCAACCTGACCAATATTGAATTTATGGGTTATCACAATCAGGAAATAGATTTTGGTTTCAATCTCAAAGTCAGTGTCAGTGATTTGCTGAAATCAGAGAAAAAGAAAAAGGCCAGAATGCAGGAAGAAGACGCTCAGGTCAAAGGGCTCCACTATTATTTGGGTGCCCGGACACGGGAGAGTAAACTCAAGATCGAATCCTTGAAAAAGAAGGATTATCAATGGCAGGAAAAGCTTCTTCAAACCCGATACAAACAAGTAGATGTCCTACTCGGTTTTAATATCGAGAAGTATAAGGAGATGTTGGATTGATCGCACCCGCTGATTCAATAGTGGCTTAAAAACAAAAAAGTCTCTGCCCTAATGATAAGGAACAGAGACTGCATGGCTATAAAAATTTTTCAACTTGGATTATTCTTCTTTAGGAACCTCATCGACATTCAGTCGTTTTCCTCCAGCAGAAACAGCCGAGACACTGAAACAACCCAGGACGACCTCTTCAGAGTTTGGATCTACCGGACTAATGTTGCCATAGGTATTGCTCAGTGGAGAAGCGAATAGAGCACCAAAGCCACTAGGCAAGTTGGTATTGCTGACCGCTAAAGTGAGGAAATCGAAAACCTCAGGGTTAATCGCATGGATCTCGACATAAAGCGAATCTCCATCTTCGAAAGGACTGACGAACTCATCGTCCTCGCCATCATAGTCATTCACATTCTCTCTGATGGGTACGATAAAATTGAGGCCATCTACCTCGCTACCTGCGCTGAATCCTGCATCATAGGCAAGATTGATCATATCTAGTTTGTTTTGAAACTCACCGTTTTTGTAGGATTTGATCCAATAGGTGTTGCCCTCTCCTTCCAGATCTTTGGCCCAAAAAGCACCAACATAAAAAATTTCGTTCTCTCCAAAGAGGTCGAATTCATCATATCGAAATGTGACACTATCTACTGGTGGCACGGGATTCATGGATGAGAAGGAATGGTAAGTTTCTCCATCCACTGTTACTCTTAGTTCGAAGCTATCCCCAACCGAGCCAAAACCTGCGGGGATGGTATAAACACCCTCCCCTGCGTGATTGAAGACGACTGTGTTAGCTGGGCTGCCATAGAGTACCTCGACTGTGGCATCTTCTATGCCAATGATTCGTGTTTCGTCGAAGTAAGGCTGGCTTCTTGCCACAGTGATCTTTTGCTCATTGCTGGTGTTATCTATGAAGGCATCGATCACAACGAGTGGATCTTTTTCTTCCACATCTACTGAGATCAGGTCATCGCATGAGAACAAAAATGCGCTTAAAATGATGAGTGAATATTTGATATAAACTGACATGTCGATTAGAAGCTAAAGTTGTAAGAAATAGATGGAATCACAGTACCCACGATGGACACTTGTCTCGCCTGGGTCTGTACATTTTGGGTATCACCCTCAGCTACATCGGCTTGAGTAAAATAGATGGAGAATGGATTCTTTCTCGCATAGGCATTGTACACAGAGATTACGATATCATGATGAAACTTTTTCTGCTCAGTCAGGGCACCCAGTTCGATGGTGGCTGACAGATCCAATCTATGATAGTTTGGGATACGCACATTGTTTCTTTGGTTTTCATTGTTGTGAGGGATCACAAATGTATCCTGAATCACATATTTCGAATTGGGGTAGGTGGTAGGTGTACCTGACAGGAAGGTGAAATTACCCGAAAGAGTAACTCTTTTATTCAAGTCATAAAAGGCGGCCAGCTTGAAGTTGTGCGCCTGATCGTAGCGGGTAGGATACCATTCGCCCTGATTGATTCCGTCCACTTGCAGTTCTGTGCGTGCCAGCGTATAACTGACCCATCCACTGAGTCTACCTGTATTCTTTTTGACCAAAAACTCCAGTCCATAGGCCCTGCCATCTCCACTTAGTAGGTCTCCTTCCAGTTCTTCGTTGATCAGCAACTCTGCACCATCGATGTAGTCGATTTGGTTGAAAGTTTTGCGATAGTAGGTCTCAACCGAAAACTCTACATCATTGCTGGCGCCAAAGTTTCTGAACCATCCGACGGCTACCTGATGACCGATTTGTGGCTTGATATTGTTGCTGCTGGGCGTCCAAACGTCTAATGGGTTAGAGGCAGTCGTATTGGATATGAGGTGGATATATTGGGCCGTTTTGTTGTAACTGGCCTTGATACTGTTTTGTGAGTTGATTACATAATTGGCTGAGAGTCGTGGTTCGAAGTTGTCGTAGGTATCGATGATCTCTCCCTGATCAAATTCACGAGTTTCTTCCAGAGGCTTTCTCTCTCCGGCTTCTGCCTCACCATAGTAGTAAGCTTTGCCAGGACCAATCAAAGAAAAACTGGAATAGCGAACCCCATATTCTACCTGGAGCTGACTGCCTATCTTTTGATTGTTGGAAAGGTAAACAGCTGTTTCTATGCCGTATTTATCATCCAGGCTTAGATCTAAATCATCCCCGCTGCTGGATACCGTAGCATTGGCAGGCTCGAACTGTTGAAGCGCCACTTCCCCACCAAAGGCCAATTCATTGTTAGGATTGATGAAGTAGGTGAACTCTGGTTTGAAATCGTAGGTTCTGATATTAGATCTCCATTGGAACCTGTCGTCAGCGTCTTCACCAAACGAAAGGGCATAATCATAGTCGCTAAAGAAGAAAGTGAAGTTCGAGAAAAGCTTATCCCCAAAAATGTGATTCCAACGAACGGTCGCTGTATTGTTACCCCAGTCGAACCCTTGCTCCTTGTCGAACATGAAGACGTCTCTACCGAGATAGCCCGAGACATAGACACGGTTGTTTTCGTTGATATTGTAGTTGGCCTTCATCGTCAAGTCGTAGAAGTTGAGCTGAGCACCTCCATCAAAAACATCTGTGAAAGGCTTGGCCAGTACGTCGATATAGGATCTACGGCCCGCGATGATAAAGGAAGCTTTATCCTTGACCAGTGGGCCTTCTACTGCCAGACGACTAAAAATCGTTCCGATCCCTCCCTGTCCATGAAAACTCTTGTTGTTACCTTCCTTCATTCTGATATCCAATACAGAAGCGATTCGGCCCCCATATCTGGCAGGGATTCCGCCTTTGATTAGGTTGACATCTTTGACTGCATCAGGATTGAAAACACTGAAGAACCCCAACAAGTGAGATGAATTATACACTGGAGCCTCGTCTAGTAGTACCATGTTTTGTCCTACGCTACCACCACGCACGTTGAATCCAGAAGCACCTTCACCCACGGTACTTACCCCGGGTACGAGCTGCAAACTGCGAAGTACATCTGCTTCACCTAAAAATGATGGAATCTTGGTGATGGTTTCTATGTCGAGTTTGTTGCTACTCATTTGTAGATCAGTGACGTTGGCATCATCGGATTCGGCGCTGATCACAACTTCTTCCAATTCTTGACCTGAGGCACTGAGCTCTACATCTACTCTTTGGTCTCCCGAACTGATGTCGATGGATCTCTGCATATTGTCAAAACCAATGTATCTGTATTCTACATCGTAGTTTCCTGCTGGTAGAGTGATGGAATAAAATCCATAAACATTGGTGATGACTCCTTTGTTGCTGTCTTTGATCACCACAGTAGCGCCGATCAGAGTTTCGCCATTGCTGGCATCTTTGACGTACCCGCTGATCGTATGGTCTTGAGCGAGACTCGAATATGCCCATAATACGCTGATTAGGGCAAATAGAAGGTGTTTCATTACAAGTGAATGTTTATCGTTATTAAGTTAATAATGGGTATTTTGAGTCTTTAGACTTTCAGATTTTCACGCTACAAGTCTCTTATAATATGTAGGTTGAGTAAAAAAGGTTGCATGCATACCTGTTTATCTTTTTTATTTTTTCATTCACAGAGATGACAAACGAATAAACCAATACCCTTACAAATAAGATGTTGGGAGTCTTATTTTGTTCTTTTCTCTTTTTGTAAAGAGATGAACTGCTCTAGCGTAAGTGCAGATATGGCCTTTCCAATCACATCGAGGGGCAGGTCATCTACTTTTTTGAATCGCACACAGCTTTTGCCTATATCCATTTTCTTTCCACTGGCTCGGTATGCTTCTTCAAACTCCTTTTGAAGCTGTGGGTCACAGTATATACCGCTGAGGTAAACAGCCATATGGTTCTTTTGGGAAGCCAAAGCTGCATACATCAGAGGTTTTTTGTTGTAGGTATTGGGAAAGACCGATAGCGGTATTTCGTAGCTGATCATGCCCCAGTTCATGTTTTCTTCCATCCCTTTGGGCAGATGTTGCAGAATTACTTCTCTGACTTGAGAGATCTGATTTCTTCTATCTTCAGCTAATTCTTCCAGATAGGCTTCTACGGTTTCGGCTTTGCTTTGCATGGGTAGATTGTTAGATGAAACGCCAATTTATCCCGATTATCCGTGACTTTAATTGAAATTAGCCTTAGATTCATCAACTGGCTAGTGGACCACAGGATCTGTATTACATTTGCCTTGCTTTAACACTTTTGATCTTAAGAATGGCTAAGGAACTCGAACATGCGGAGATGCTCTCCATGGAAGAATTTGGGATATTATGTTTCACCAATTCCTTCTATCTGGACGATGAGCTTAATAACAAAATAGAAGTCGTGATGACTTCTAAACCTACCTACTTTTGGATACCGGTACTGTCTCACCTGATTCGATCCACGGACCTTAGCAACGAAGACATCAAAGTGTTCATCGAGCTGTCGCTCAATTCCCTGATGACTAAAAATGAAGTGAGATGGAACAATCGAGCGCTCGGTATCGAAGGGATGCTGGCCACTCTGGAGTCAGTATTGTTTTATACCTCTCGTATCAAATTCAAAAACCAGGTATTGGAGCATCAAAGTCTTTTGGGATCTTTCATTGATGAGATGGTCGAGCGACTGGAAAGCCATGGATTGATCGAGGATCACAACATCGAAATGCTGAACGGGTCTCCTAGTGTGATGATGGGTCTGATGCCGCTAGGTTTCACCAAGCGTACCCGTCTGGGTGAGGAGATCTATTTGAAACTGCTCAGCAAATTTCGCAAAATGGAATTGCAGAATGATATCAAAGGCAATCAGTACGAATATCACTATCGACTGAATCTACTCTGGGATATTTTCAAGAGAAGTCTCTTCACCATGGAAGAGACCTATGGCCCGACTAAGCGAAAAGGAAAAAAATAATGGCGGGTTGTGTCACTGGCAAGCGTTGCTTCGACTCGCAGCACGAAGCAGAACAAGCCCTGATCGAAAACTGGATTCGGTTTCATCATCAGCCAGGATCAGGACCGCAAAATGTGTACCTCTGCGATGATTGTGGCCAATACCATTTTACCTCCAGAGGCCCTATGAACGACGTGCTAGAAGACAACATGTCCATGATCAAATCTCAACGAATCGCCAGAGATTGGGAATCGAAGCTGCGATAATCCCCTTTATAAGGATCAATCTCTCTTATTATTTAGGCTAAATCTCTAAAAATTAATAATTTGTGGAGATGAATGACTTCCTTGATCGGCATGGATACCGGATCTACCAGGGAGATTCTTTCTTAATGATCCGCCACTACAACCGAACCAACGGTTGCGTACACGCTATTTTCATTTTTATAATTTTCTCGCTAGCGGTTATTTCTGCTTTGTTCGTTGTCTTTGCCCAGTCATATACCATGGGGATCATTACGATTTTGGCTGTCGCGGTTTACATCTTTGAGATGGAGCGGAGGCGAAAAGATGTGAAGCAACTGTTTCTGGAGGTGCCCAAGCGAAGGTTCAGAATTCGAAAGGGGAAGACAGATCAGACTTATCCCTTTGATCAGGTCATGCAGGTAGTCAGTACATCCGAGCACCTAGGGGGCTATGCTTCGTCTGATCGGGACAGCACCGAAGAGTATAAACGTGAGATCAATGTGCTATTCAAGGATGGGCAGGTACTCACTGCGTTTTCCTTTATCTCTGATGCGGAGGAGCCGGAGAAAGAAACCTTATCACTTATCGATTGGCTAAAGGCGCTGACCGATAGAAGCTAATTCTTAATCATTTCATAACATAGAGGCGATAACCTATCGCCGACTTTTGCGTTCATTTGTAACAGAAAGCAATGGCAAGACCATTGTCAAAGTCACAGCGGCTGTGGCCAAGTAGAGAGCAGACAGTCGCGAACGAGGTTTTACTAACAGGACGCCTCACAGCAGCTGGTTTTTACCGGCTATTTTTTTGCCCTTAACTTTCTGGGAAGGTCCCCGCTCTTGTATTTTGATCCCTTCAACAAAAAATTGTGACTCCTCAACACTCATTAGGACTCCCTTAACATAAATTTCTTAGTCCTTAACATGTTTTTGCTATCCCTCAACGTTGAGGGGCTTTTACTTTATGTTGAGGGAATGGTTGGATATAGGATGAGCCCGCCAATGACTGGCAGGCTCTTAGACATTATTTCATTGCATCTCGTGTATTCTTTTGGACTGTTACCGCTCCAAACATGGATAATATAAAGGCGAATGCATAGAAGCCTTTTTCGCTTGGTAATATGTCAGCATTCCATAGTCCGATTACCAGTAGGGAGATGGAGAGGATCGTCCCAAACCAACAGATGCCATAGTAGATATCCGTCACGGGTATTTGTTCTAGCTTGTCTCTTACCGCCTTTTGGAGTGACACTACGGCGAATAGGCCAAACATCAGCACGGTGAAATAATATCCTTTTTCGTTGAGTACCATTTCGGCTCTGAATAGCCCTACCAGGTATCCGACCATTCCTGTCAGCAGTGCCACCCAGGCAGCTGCCACAAATGCGTTTGAAGGTTTTTGATTCATGATTCTAAGTTTTAATTAACAATCATTTTTTAGATTGGCAGTTTTAACGAGTACGAGGCTAGCTTTTGTTTGTACAGTACTGTACAGTAGACCTGTCTCGTCGACCTGTAGCATGGAGAAAATCAGTGAAAATAAAGGCAAATGGATTGATCAGGGTTATGCGCTTTTTAGCCAAATAGGCCCTGATGCGCTTAATGTAGAGAAGCTTTCCCATCTGGTTGGGCTCAGTCGATCCAGCTTCTACTATTACTTTGGGGATCTCCACCAGTTCGAAGAAGTTTTGCTGTCCAAACATGTCGAAAACTATGTCCGCTTTGGAGAATTGATGAAGGACTATACGGATTTCAAGCAGCTTTTTTCTGAGGAAATCATGGTGCACAAGGAAGTCCTGGCTTTTCAGCGCCAGCTTCTGATTCACAAATCGCTGGAGAGGTATCAGAAATGCTCGGAGGAGGCCAGGGTACATACAGAGGCCAAAACCTACGATCTGTGGACGAAGTACAAGAAGGTGGATAAGGATTCGGATGAAGAATGGGCGCTTTTTAAGGCCATTAGGGATTTTTACTACATCCAATTTGACCAGTCGGAGCAGGATCCACAGGACGTACTGGTGCTGCTGCATAGCTACCTTACTCATAAGAAATAGCTCTTGACAGTGACCCTTAGTTGATTGATCTGTCCATACCCTCATCGAATCCCGTTTGTTCGCTCTATCTTTGCTCCGGAAATAGTAGAGCAATGAATGGGTTGACTTGGCGTCAGCAGCAGTTCTTGATCTTTTTCTGAATCACATTTAACTCACAGCACGTGGCGACATTTTCACAACTAGGCATATCCAAAGATCTGATCAAAGGTCTCAAAGAATTAGACATACACACTCCAACCGAAATACAGGAGGAGACCATTCCCATCCTGATGCAGATGGAGACCGATTTCATCGGACAGGCCCAGACAGGGACAGGCAAAACGGCGGCTTTTGGCTTGCCTCTATTATCGAATATCGATCCTAAGCTGGACAAGATCCAGGGGTTGATCCTGGCACCTACTCGAGAGCTGTGTCAGCAGATAGCCAAGCAATTGTTCAAATTCACGAAATACACAGACAAGATTTTCATCGAATCAGTTTTTGGAGGGGCGCAAATAGACGAACAAATCAATCGCCTGAGAAGACCCACGCATATCGTGGTGGCCACTCCGGGTCGCCTGGTGGACTTGTTACACAAGGAAGCATTGAGCCTAAAGGATGTCAAGACGGTGATTCTGGATGAGGCCGACGAGATGCTGAGCATGGGATTCAAAAAAGAATTGAATGAGATTCTGGATCAGACGCCTAAGGAAAAGCAGATCTGGTTGTTTTCGGCGACTATGTCAAGTGGTGTGCAGCAGATCATTCATACTTACCTATCTCGCAATGCACAGAAGGTCATATTCAAGAAGAAGAGTCTGGTCAATGAAAGTATCGAACACAAATATGTGATCTGTGATGCCCAGCAAAAGCTTCAGGTTCTGCTATCGTTTCTCAATTCTCAGAAAGACAACAGAGGTTTGATATTCTGCAATACCAAAAAGGCTGCACAGACGCTGGCGAAGCAACTCTTATCAAAAAACATCAAGTCGGATGCGCTAGAGGGCGACATGAAGCAGAAGGAAAGAGATAAGGTGCTAAGAGCCTTTAAGAACGAGAGCATTCAAATCCTGGTGGCAACTGATGTGGCTGCTAGAGGCATAGATGTGAGAGATCTTTCCTATGTCGTCCATTATCAGATTCCGCAAGATCTGGAGTACTTCATTCACAGAGCAGGCCGAACAGGCCGTGCGGGCAAGCAAGGCTTATCGCTGTGCCTGATAGAGGACAGAGAGCAAAAGAACATCCGCTTCCTGGAAAAGGAACTCAAGATTAGAATGCAGCGAATTAAGGATTAAACAATAGGCTCACCATTGAGGTCAGTAGTTAGGATTTCGCTCATGTAGTCAAAGAAGGGTCGCATATGCCCGAAGTATTCAACCACTTTTTGATCAAAGTCATCGGCCATTACCTCCTGGTCGCTGAATGAATGCTGGATCAAGAACTGCTTGTAGCGAAGCAGGTCGACCGATGGATCATCCGCTTCGAATCCCTTGGGCTTGGTTTTGAGTTGCTGACCTTGAAGACTACCAAAGTGCTGTTTGAATGCTTTACTATCCAGAATATCCCGCAGGGGATCAGGATATTGCTGGATTTGCTTCCTGATCTGCAGCAGATCCTGCGCACTGGGTCCCCAAAACCCTCCAATCACGAAAGTATTGCCGGGTTCGAGGTGGTAGTAGTAGCCACCTCTCCTTAGGGCAGTAGCTCTCCTAAAACTTCCACCAAAATGAGTGCTGTAAGGGGTTTTGTCTTTTGAGAATCGTACGTCTCTATAGATGCGATGCAGGCTTTTTTTACCGTTGAGTGTTTCTATTTCATCTTGCTGGCTGATGCCTTCATGCAATGATTCTGCGAACTGGATGACTCCCTTCTGTACGGATTGATAGGTGGATTTATTTTCGTTGAACCATTCGCGGTTGTTGTTGTCTCGAAGTTGGGTTAAAAAATGAAAGGCGGGTTCGAGTAAAATTTGGGACATGAAATAAGAATTGTATGAAAGATAGATATGACAACTAATACGGTTTTTAGTGGCACGAAGATATAAATTAAACTAAATTTCCTGTGATGCGTATATTTGTTGCAACAAGTTAGTTATGAAGATAAGTGAAGAAATAAAAACTAATTTCAAGGATGACCGCCACATGGCGCTGGTCAACTTGATGTTTACTGCCAATTGGTTTCGAGATCTCAACAAGGATATTCTCAAGGAGTACAATCTCCTGCCCCAACACTACAATGTGCTGCGCATCGTCAAAGGTAAGTCCCCAGACCCCAGCTGTCCTGGCGATATCAAGAAAGTGATGCTGGATAAGGGGCCAGACGTGACTCGTTTGATTGACAAGCTGGTCAAAATGGGCTACATCGAGCGCTGTCTCAATGAGATGAACCGCCGAAGCATGGACATCAAATTGACCGAGGAGGGAGCTGAAATCCTTGAAGATATGAGCCGTAAAATGGACAAGGTATTTGAGGAGAATTTTCATCTGAGCGAAAAAGATGCTCTGCATTTAAGCAACCTTTTGGATCAATCTCGTTCACAGGAATAGGTACTCATATGCCTGACATCAAAGCTTATCATATAATCTCAACTTAATGATCAATCACAAGAAATTGGGTAATTGGCCATTTCATCCAAAGAAATGGCCATTTTTTTATGGCTGGATGATAATCATCAGTGGTACCATAGGGATCTCAATGAGTATCCCAGGCCAGACGATGGGTGTGTCGACCTTTACGGATAGTTTGATAGAGGTCATGAGCATGTCTCGTTCTCAGCTCAGCTTTGCCTATATGTGTGGTACGATCCTCAGTGCTTCGATGCTCACCTGGGTGGGTAAGAAATATGACATACATGGCGCTCGTCCTGTTGCATTGATTGCGACTGTAGGTTTGGGAATGGTCCTAGTATATCTGAGTCAAGTCAATCATATTCAATCCTTTTTTGGAGCGGATGGCAATAGTGTAATGCTGAATTTTGTCATCATGTGTTTCGGCTTCTTTGCTTTACGTTTTTCTGGTCAGGGTGCCCTCACTTTGGTCTCTAGAAATATGATGATGAAGTGGTTCGAAAAGCGACGTGGGTTCGCCATGGGTTTTAGCAATGTGGTCACATCGCTGACCTTTGCTTCTGCCCCAGTGTTTTTTGAGCACTTGATTCAGCGATTCGACTGGAATGGTGCCTGGTTGGTTTTGGCGGTAATCACCGGCCTGGGTTTTCCTCTTTACATTATCTTTTTCTTCCGAGATGATCCTGAAAATAGTGGATTGAAACCAGATGGTGGATTTGTGGAAAGTAAAAAACGAGCCAAAAAGAATCTGTTCCCAGTGGTCAAGGATTTTACTTTGACAGAGGCGCAAAAGACGGTAGGTTTTTGGGTCTTTTCGATGATGCTTGCCATGCAAGCCTTGTATTGGACTGGGGTTACATTTAACATCGTTTCTTTGTTTGAGCATTCGGGTTATGATCGCGAAACTGCAGTTTCCATCTTTTTGCCGTCCTCTATGATAGCTATAGCGGTCACGCTATCTGTCAGTAGTTTGAGTGATCATATCAAGCTGAAGAACCTACTTTATGTCATGGGGGGTAGCGCCTGTCTGGCCTTGTTAGGTTTTATTTATCTCGAGCCCCTGGATCGATTGTTTCAGCTAGTGATTTTTGGATATGAAATGAGGCTCGGACTTCATAGTATCATATTAGGCAATGGTGTGATGATGGGCTTGTATAGTGTGATTCTGTCGGTCACCTGGCCGAGGTTTTTTGGTCGATCTCATTTAGGAGAAATATCAGGTCGAGCGATCACTTTTGTAGTGGTGGGTAGTGCAGTAGGTCCCATATTGTTCAGTGAGTCATTGGCCTATTTCGATTCTTATGAGGGAGCCGAGTGGATCTGTCTGGTGTTGTTTGCCGGACTCACGATCGCTTCTATCTGGGCCAACAATCCACAGGAAAAATTGAGAGTTGAATAATTGATAGTGAAGTCTTTGGGGGTAAGTTCGTTCAGGATTGTCTCACTAGCAGAACGACCTATCCTAAAGTAGCATTTTACATTCAAGACCCTAAAACGTAATGAAATCGAAAATTGTAGCAGCGCTATTGGCCTGCATCGTATTGACTTCATTTGATGGTGGTAGTAAACTATCAGTCACAGAAAAGGTTAAGGAGGTTTTTAAATCCACCCAGGAAATCCGCAGCATGTCCTACGAGTTTGTAAGACACGAACGCATCAATGGCAAAATGTATGAGAACACTGCATTCATCAAAATGCAGAAGAAGCCCATCAAAATCTACTATCGTGAGCTATCGCCAAACAATGGCCTGGAGGTGCTATATCCTCACCCGGATGATTATCTGAAAGCTTTGGTGAATCCCAATGGCTTTCCATATATGAATCTTAAATTGGACCCTAAGGGAGAGATGATGCGAAGAAACCAGCACTACACCCTGCTGGATGCAGGCTATGATGGGGTGATCTCTGTAGTAGAGCATCTGTTCTATAAGTACAAAAACAATATCAATGAATTGGTGGATTATAAGGGTTTGGCTCTGGTAGATGGAAGAACTTGCGACCTGATCGTTATGAACAATCCTTCGTTCAAGTATGTCAACTATGCCGTATCAGGAGGAGAGACCGTGGCTAGTATTGCCAAGAAATATCGCCTGAGCGAATACATGATCAGAGAAAAGAACAAGGAGCTTTATCTCGATGACTTGAAAAGTGGAGACATTTTAAGACTACCCACAGACTATTCGGCCAGAATGGCCCTGTACATCGATGTGGATAGAAGGATTCCTTTGAAAATCGAAATTTATGATGAAGCGGGCCTTTTCGAGAAATACGAATTCAAGAAGGTGAAGCTGAACCCTGAGTTTTCTGATCAGGAATTTTTGGACACTTACAGCGGTTATAACTTCAACTGATCAATCAGTTGAAAATGCTGTAATTGGAGATTTGGCTTACAAAATCCATAAGTACCGTAGGTCTCATGATGATGGTAAATACAATCCCAAAAAGTGCTCCGATCAGGTGAGCGTTGTGATTGACATTGTCAGACATGTCTTTGCCTTTCATATAGGAGTATATGACATAGCCAGTCCCCAAAATAAAGCCCGGAATACATACAAATCCATAAAGACAAATGGGGCTGGTAGGAAAGAAAAGTATACTACAGAAAACCATAGCAGCCACTCCACCTGATGCGCCTAAAGAGTTGTAATGCACATTGTGTCGGTGTTTGAAAAGTGACGGTAGTTCAGAAATCACAATTGCCATTAAATAAAAAACTATGAAGTACACGCTTCCGACAGGTCCTTTAATCGCAATAAAAACTCGCTCTACCAGTTCACCAAAGAAGTAGAAAGTAAACATGTTGAAACCCAGGTGTACCCAATTGGAATGCACAAATCCAGAGCTGATCAACCGGAACCACTGCCCCTGATCTGCTACATGCACAGGATTGAACATGAGCTTGTATTTTAGGTTTGGATTTTGAAAGGCAGCGTAACTAATGACTACCGTAATGATGATCAATACCAGAGTTAATGACATGTATAGTTGTTGTTTGTTTTAATGTTGGATTTTAAGAATCAATGATCTCTTTCTATCAACGCCTGTGTGAAAGCTTTGAGCGGAGCTAAATTCAAGCCCTTTTGATCCAGCCCGTACAATTGTTGGAATCCTAAATCGAAGTAGTGATTCATTTTTTGTTCGGCGATGGTTTGAATGTCCAGTTTGGCATAGATCTCCTTTACTGCAGCTACTTTTTCTTTCGGGTCAAAATCGTCTTTAGCCAACCATGTGTTGAGTTCTTCAAAAGTGGCTCCATCCGCCTTTTCTATAGCCTTTAGGAGCAAGAAAGTCTTTTTATTGGCAATGATGTCACCGCCTACTTGCTTACCAAATTTTGCCGCATCTCCATACACATCCAGAATGTCATCTTTCAATTGAAATCCAATCCCGATATTGACACCAAATTCGCGAAGGTGTTTGGCTTCTTTCTGAGTCATGCCTGATAGCAAGCCACCCAACTCAAGTGAAAAGCCGAGCAATACGGCCGTCTTCAGCTTGATCATATTGATGTATTCCTCCTCGCTGACGGTAGGCAGGTCTTCGAAATTCATGTCTAACTGCTGCCCTTCACACACTTCTATCGCACAGCGATTGAATAGGCGGAGGATATAGCGGATGTCTTCGTACTCTGCCTCTAGCAGTAGATCATAAGCCATGATCATCAGTGCATCCCCAGATAGGATCGCGATGTCCTTGTTCCATTTTTTGTAGACTGTCTCTTTACCCCTGCGCAAGGGAGCCTCATCCATGATGTCGTCATGGATCAGGGTAAAGTTGTGGAACAGCTCGATGGACAAAGCTGGAGTGATGATTTTTTCCCAATCTTTCTTTTTGATTAGATAAGCCATGATGGCCAAAATGGGTCTCATTCTTTTGCCACCTAGTTCTAAGGTATAGGCCAATGGCTCATATAATTCTTTGGGCTGCCTATCAAAATTGATTTGTCCAATGGCCTCATTCAGTCGGGCCTGAAAAGCTTTTATATCTTCAGTCATCTCTGTATTCTACTACATGGTGATTCGGATCAGGAAAAGTCAAAAGCATCTTGTTTCATGCTTTTTTCTGCTTGATCGTCTACGAATTCCAGATCAATGGTGCGTCGATCTATATCGGTGTCTACTACGACTACCGTCACTTGATCCCCCAAAGTAAATACTCTTTTATTGCGTTTGCCAATCATGCAATAGTTCTTTTCGTCGAACTCGTAGAAGTCGTCCGTCATCGATGAGGCACGAACCATACCTTCGCATTTGGTCTCTGTGATCTCCACAAAAATGCCAAACTCGGTGACACCCGAGATGACCCCAGCAAAAGCCTTGTCCTCCACGGATTGCATGAATTCTACTTGTTTGAACTTAATCGAAGCTCTTTCTGCATCAGCCGCTCGTTTTTCCCTTTCTGACGAATGTCTACACAATTCTGTATATTCATCTACTTTCGGAGATTTTTTCTTGAGCAGATAGTGTTGGAGCAGTCGATGTACCATCACATCCGGATATCTCCGAATCGGCGAGGTAAAATGCGTGTAATGGTCAAAAGCCAATCCGAAATGCCCTTTGGGATCGGTGATGTAGACTGCTTTTGACATGGATCTGATGGCCAGAGATTCCAGTACGTTTTGCTCTGGTTTGCCCTGGATTTCGTCCATTAGCTTGTTGAGGGCTCCTGAAACATCCGAGTTGATGCCGAGTACCCTGTGACCGAATTTCACTGCGAACTTGGTAAAGCTCTCCAGTTTCTCAGGGTTAGGATTGTCGTGGGTTCTGTAGACAAAGGTGTCTTTACCTCCATTCAGTTTAAAGACATATTCTGCGACATGCTTGTTGGCCAGCAGCATGAACTCTTCCACCAGCTTATGTGCGTCTTTTCTCACTTTTGGAATGATCCCTAGAGGCTTGCCATTTTCGTCCAGCTTAAATTTGACTTCAGTAGTCTCAAAGTTGATCGCGCCATTTTGGAAACGTCGCTTTTTCAGTTTTTTCGCCAGGCCATTGAGGAAATTGATTTCTTCCTGAAAATCTCCTTCACCTGATTCAATTCTTTCTTGCGCCTCTTCATAAGTAAACCTTCGGTCCGAATAGGTCACTGTACGACCAAACCATTGTTTTTTGATATTGGCGTTTTCGTCCATTTCAAAAACTGCCGAGAAGGTCAGTTTTTCTTCATGGGGTCTAAGCGAACAGACACCATTGGATAGTTTTTCGGGAAGCATAGGGATGGTTCGATCCACCAGATAAACGGAGGTGGCTCGATTGATGGCTTCCTGATCGAGAATGCTATCTGGCTCCACATAGTGCGAAACATCGGCAATATGAATCCCGATTTCATAGTTACCATTTTTCAGTGGCTGAACCGATATCGCATCATCAAAATCCTTTGCATCCTCCGGGTCGATGGTGAAGGTTGTGATCTCACGCATGTCCCGACGTTTCTTGATTTCGTCTTTGGTGATTTCTGTTGGGATGGCTTCTGCTGCTTTTTCCACATGCTTGGGAAACTCGAAAGGGAGATCAAATTCGGCCATGATCGAATGAATCTCCGCCTCATTTTCGCCCGCTTGTCCGAGGACTTTTGTGACTTGTCCTACAGGGTTTTTGGCTTTGCCACCGTGCCATTCTTTGATTTTAACCAGTACTTTATCGTTGGTTTTGGCTTCTCCCTTTTTTTCTGGATAGACGAAAATGTCTACATGGATTTTCTTATTGTCAGGTACTACGAAAGAATATTTAGGTAGCACCTCGATTTTTCCGACAAACTCGTTTCTTGCCCTTTCGACAATGCGAACGACTCGTCCTTCTGGCTTGGAACCGTGTCTAGCTCCGCGTTTTAGTTTGACTTCTACCTTGTCTCCATCGATGGCATTTTGCAGGTCATCGGTTTTGACAAAAATATCTTGCTCATCCTCTGCGCCCTCTATGATCACATAGGCAAAGCGTTTGTTTACATGATCGACTTTCCCGATCAAGGCGTCTTTGTTTGACGACTCGGTCGAGTCAGCAGTCACAAAATGACCATTGCGGAGCTGCTTGAGGTAGCCCTCATGCTCTAGCTCGAACAAAAAGGACATGCACTCTTTTTTTCCGTGTTTATCTCTAATCCCGGTTTGGGCGAATATTTTTTTAACAGAAAAGCTAACTCCTTCATTGTTTTCGAAGAGTTCTTTTACGCTTTGTCTGATGGAAAGTAAACTTGGGGTTTTTCCAGATTTGGAAGATTTTCTTTTTTTATTTTTAGCCATATGGGCTGTTGTATCTAAATTCATTGTAAATCTAATCAGTTGGTTATAGAATGTTTAATTAATTAATGGAATGTCTGTTTAAATGATTGTTTCTATTTTTGAGTTAAACGACCTGTTATGACCAAGTCTCTTATTCTCACATTATTGTTTGCAGTTCTTTTGAGTCAACCACTTTTGGCTCAGTTCAATGAGAACTATCGAGAACCAAAAGATCCCATGAAAGAGCACACCTTGCGAAAGGTGGCACAATACAGCAAACTAAAGAGGACGGGATTTACTTTGCTAGGAGGAGGCATTTTGGCCACCACCGTAGGTGTCGCATTAATTGCCGGTTCTGATTGGCAGAAAGACATCAATGGAACCTGGTATACAGAAGACGATGAGGCAGTTTGGGGTACGCTGGGGGTTTTATATGTTGGAATACCCTTGATTGCTGGCGGTACTACCCTTTCCATTATCGGGTCTGTGAAGGAGAAGAAGTATTTGCAGAGACTCGATAACCTCAATGCCTATTACATGAACCATAACGGCGCTCACGGAATAAGGTTGGTTTATAATTTTTAGTCAAGCAAAGTTATATTTTCTTTTTCGATTAATCCTAATCCCTTCATTTTCATATACACTTGCACCGTAGCTACTACGTCTTGATTGCAGTATTGTGCGATTCTTTCCAGATCATTTTCCTCGTAGTAGACACGGTTCACGTCACTTCCATTGATGTCGCTTTTGGGTGATGGGATGTCAAAAACCTTGGTCAAGAGGTCCAGAGAGGTGAAACTTTTCCAATCTCCAAATCGCCACATTTGTAATGTATCGAGATGTTGGATTTCCCAGGGCTTTTTGCCTGACAGGTCCAGATAATCTGGCAGCTTGATGCCATTTATCAGCATTCTCCTAGAGAGATAAGGAAAGTCAAATTCTTTGCCATTGTGGGCACAGAGCTGGATTTTGCTTCCATCTTTTTTCTCAAACAACTCGATGAATGAGTTCAATAACTCTTCCTCATTGTCAGAATAAAGAGCCTTAACACGAAGGTTCGGTTGTTCATCCTCGTCATAGTAAAGAATGCCTACCGAGATGCAGATGATCCTTCCGAATTCAGCATAGATACCCGCTCGATCAAAGTAGAATTCTTCAGGGTCGTATTCTTCCCCTCGGTTCAGGATGTCAGCTTTTTTGATCCAAAGTTCCTGGAATCGATCGTCGAGATTGCCAAAAGAATCGGATTCTGAAACCGTTTCGATATCGAGAAAAATGAGGTTTTGATGGTTGGCTATTTTTTTCATGCTTATTGATTTTGTGATTTTTTCTTCCAGTAGCGTACCAATCCAGCTACACTCATCCATGAGGGATTGGCTGCTTCGTACTGGTCAATTTCTATTTTGGTGAGACCTGCAGCTTTTAGTTGGTTCATGGTGAAAGTCTGGAACAATGGAACAATGGCTTCATTGCTTAATCCTTCCTTCCAATTGTCATAGACAAAGTCAGACCAGCTTTTTAGCATTTTTTCAAGTTCGTTTAGATGTTCATCGATGGCCTCCACTTTATCATAATGTGTCAGGTAGAAGCGTTTGGCACCTGTGTCTCTTAGTATCTTGATAGACTCTAGCCAATCTTCAATGTTAATGTCAGGTGGTGGACAGGGAGGCTGAACAGGACCATTTCCGATTTTGACTCCAGCGACATCACCCGTGAAGATACTGTCTTCTATTCCAGCCTGTCCGGAAAGCAACTGCCACGCAATGTGGTGTTTGGCGTGTCCAGGAGTATGTAGGCTTTTGATTTTTACCCCACCAATCGTCAAGACTTCCTCGTGTCCAACTTCTACGATTTGATCCTTTGGAATAGGGTTCATCTGACCCCATAGGCTATCCATTTGGTCTTGATAGATTTGTTTGGCAGAGGCCATTAACTTACCAGGTTCCGCTATATGTCCAGCTCCAAAGGGATGGACATAAATATTCGCGCCTTGTTCAGCAAACGCCCAGGCCGCCCCCGCATGATCGAGATGAATATGAGTCAAAAGAACATGCTTTATTTCTGAAGCATTATAGCCCTGGTTTTCGATGGCTTCCCTTAGTACTCTGAAGGTGGAGTGTGGGCCAGTTTCAATCAAAATAGGGCCTTCTTCACTGGGGATAAGGTACGAGGCGATGGCATGTTCAAGTCCTTTGAATTTTAAATCTATGATCTGAATGTTGTTCATTTTTGTCATGTCTGGTTGTCAATTTAAGGATTGTAGTTAGCTGATTAAATCTAAATAGGCATTTTTTTCACTTTTCAGAAAACAGCTTTGTGTCTTTTTTAGTAAATTATCCTAACCTAAATGATATGAGATGGCTAAAGTTAAATTCATGAATCTTTCTTTAGAAGAAAAAATTCAGCACTTATATGAGAACGCCAATTTTGTGGCTGACATTCGATACTATCAATATAAGATTAATTTGTTTCTCTTAAATGGCAATTACTTTGAGGTCTTCATCAACCACAAGGATGTGCAGATCACCAAGATCGTGCCTTTGGATTATGGCTCCAGTCGATTGAGGTTTTATCTGGATCAGATCAAATTGCCGAAGTGGCGTTAAGCAGGAATCCCCAGTCGATGAGCCAATGACTTGATGGATTCTTCTTCTTCATCAGATATACCGCCTGCTATATTGGCAAAAAGGTACATGGTTTCTAAAACAAACTCTTGATCGATGGGTTTATCCTTCAGGCTGTTTTCTAGTGCATTCAGGAATTTTTTTCTCCATTTTTCCACGTTGTCTATCAGATAACGAATTTCCGTTCTGAATGATAAAGCAATCATGTCACGGTCATCATTGGGTGATTTGACAAACTCTGCAGCCAAGCCTCGTGTTGCCATTACGATTCCGTCCCACTCCTCTTTGTCCAGTACGCCATCACTCATGCAAACCAGTATGGCAGGATACAGTTTGGTCAAATAAACAAACTGATCCTCAGGAATCAGAATCCTACGGTAGTGTGTGTATTCTTTGTACAGTTGCTGGATCTGCTTGTCCATTTAGGTTATGGCTTGTAAGTCTGAACCTTTCCTTTCAGAGGTTGGTGGATTTATTCAATAGTTTATGAGTCGGTCGATGTTAAATTAATCAAAATCAATATCATAGCAGTTGTTTTCCTCCTAATTTGAAGCATACGCCAGACTATCTCCCGGGGCATTCATCTGCAGATATCGATCATAGCGATAAAAAATGTCTTGCACGTATTCTACTGGTTCTGTCCCACGGCAATACCCAAAGGATACGATCGGATCTTCAAAATATTTCTTCTTAGACTTTAATTTTAAATACTTCGCCACATTATCATCCCAGACCAAAGTGTCACCACCATATTTTTTCGTCAGTTTTACCGCGTCTCTCACGTGCCCATCCCCTACATTATATGACCCAAGTATAAATTTTATTTGTTCGACTGAATCTGGAATGTGTTCCCATTTTTTCTCTAACCACACGAGATGTTCTGTTCCTGCCTTTAAGTTTTGTCGTGGGTCGTATAGATTAGACGCCCCATATTCTTCACCTGTTCGAGGCATCACTTGCATCAATCCTCGGGCTCCAATCCATGAGGTAGCTTTGGGGTCGAAGCGTGATTCTTTCGAAATTTGGGCAGCCAACAATCGCCAATCCCAATTAAGCTTCTCAGCATAGTGTTTGATCAGGCTGTCATAGGGAGAGAGTGTTTCACCATCAATGGTATAGTATGCGCTGCTGATGATGGCTTTGCTCTTGCGATAATTGCGAAAGTACTTGTCGTAGAGTGCATAGTATTCATTCGTCTTTTTCATTTTAGAAAGCCAATTGTTAGCAGCTTCTAGGAGCTTGGGAGAGTTTTTTCTAAGTCCCCAACCGATTTCTTGTGGAAAACTGACGGCCGTTTCCACATCCAATATTGGATGGTAGCGGGCGTTGACCTGCGCGATGTCTTCGTCGGCAACCGTGTATTCGATGCTTCCGTCGGCCACCATTTCTATTATCGATTCTGTTTCTACATCTTCAGCTTCAATTTCTAATTTTATTTCTCCACCTATCTCATTAGACAGACTTTTAAGTCGAGGTATGTAGGAAGAATTCGGTCTTACATGAATGGTTTTCCCTTTTAGCTCTACCGGGTTCCTAATCAGCTCCCTTTCTATTTCGTGGAGTTTCATTTGTCTCCAGTTTTCTGGTTTACGCTGGACGAGCATCTGACGTACGAGATGAAGGGGTTCAGAGAAAGCGATTTGTTTTTTTCTATCAGAGGTGATCGTCAGGTTTCGGGCGATGATATCTCCCTCCCCATTTTGGAGTTTGCTGAAGCTCTCTGCAATATCCCGTGTCACATTGATTTTAAGTTCTACTCCTATTTCTTTGGCAAAAAGGGACATGAGTTCGTATTCATAGCCCATGGGTTCGCCGCGATACAAAAACATGCCACTTGGGCTGTTTTCTACGATGGCAACCAGATACCCTCTTTTTTTGATCTCGTCAAGGTCAAAGGCCATTCCTTCTTCATCTTCATCAACGGATTGAATTTCTAAATCATTGGTTTGATTAGAGGGGCTCTGACAGCTAAACCAAAATACGGGTAATAAAAACAGAAGTCTGAAAATGCTGCAGTTCATAGATCAGTACTAGAGTTGAAAATTGAGTTATACTTAGCTCAAGCCTCTAAAGGTACTGATTTATAAATGATTTGATAAATTCTAAGCTTTCCTTTTTATTTTCCATGAAGCCATTGTGTCCGGCTCCTTTCAAAACAATGGAATCTCCATTGTTGATCTTTTCGATCATCTGCAGCGATACGTCTAATCTGACGGCTAGGTCTTTCTCTCCAGCAATGATGAAAACCGGCTTTTCAAAGTTGTTCAGGACATGTTCGCGATCAGGCCTGTTTTTCATAGCCATGGCATATCCAGTCACACCAGCGGCAGGGGTTTTTATGGCTCTTTGCTTGAGTTCATCTATTTCTTCTTTGAGGCATTTTCTGTTTTCTGAAGCAAAAAGGCCAGCTATGAAAGTCTCCATGAAACTTTCTACTCCATATTCTTCGACATAGCTTTTTACTTTGTCTCGGACCTTTTTCTTTTCTTCATCATCCGCATAGATGCTGGATGAAAACAGCCCAAAACCAGTTAAGCTGTCCGGAAACAATTCGGCCAGTGCAAGGGCAACATAGCCTCCAAGTGAGTGTCCAATAACGAAGTACTCTTCAATTCCTTCGATATCTAATTGCTCATGAATCGCACGAGCCACGTCCTCTATGCTAAAGTCCCCAGCTAAAATTTCTGACTGACCGTGTCCGGGTAGGTCAATTAAGACAACTTGATGGTTTTTAGATAGTTCATTAGCAAATTCTGTCCAGATTTCAAGTGATTCACAATATCCATGGAGGAAAACAATTGTTTTTCCTGATCCTGAGATTTTGAGATTCATAAGTTATACAGATACAGGTTCTAAGATTTTTTTGGCACTTTGGTATAGCCCTTCTGGGTCGAAACCACATTCTCTCTGCAATTCCAGTTGAGAACCGTGCTCGATGATTTCGTCAGGAATACCTAAGCGAACCACCTTGGAGTGATAGCCGTGATCAGCCATGAACTCCAATAATGCAGAACCAAATCCACCTTGCAGCGAGCCGTCTTCAACCGTAATTACGTATTTGTGATTTTTGAATACCTCGTGTAGCAGCTCCTCGTCGAGAGGCTTAACAAAACGCATGTCATAGTGAGCTGCAGAGATGTTTTCAGACGCTAGTCTTTCACATGCCTCAATTGCATAGTTGCCCACATGACCCAAAGTTAAATAGGCCAAATCATCACCGTCTTTGATTTTTCGACCTTTGCCTATTTCGATTTTTTCGAAAGGAGTTTTCCATTCAGGCATCACACCATTACCTCGTGGGTAGCGAATCGAAAATGGTCTGGCATTCTCAGGCAGCTGCGCAGTGTACATGAGGTCTCGCAGTTCCTTTTCGTTCATTGGGGCCGAAACCACCATATTTGGGATGCAACGGAAGTATGCGATATCGTAGCAGCCATGATGCGTAGGCCCGTCCGCTCCTGCAAAACCGGCTCGATCCAGACAGAAAACCACATGGAGATTTTGAATAGCTACATCGTGGATTACCTGGTCGTATGCACGCTGCATGAAGGTCGAGTAGATATTGCAGAATGGCACTAGTCCCTGGGTCGCTAGTCCTGCAGAGAAAGTCACTGCGTGCTGCTCAGCTATCCCAACATCAAAAGATCTATCTGGCATGGCCTTCATCATGATGTTCAGCGAAGAGCCAGATGGCATAGCTGGGGTTACTCCCATGATTTTGTCATTCTGCTCCGCCAGCTCCACGATCGTATGTCCAAAGACCTCTTGATATTTTGGAGGCTGTGGAGTTTCATATACTTTTTTGAAGATCTCTCCGGTCATTTTATCAAATGTCCCTGGAGCATGCCATTTGGTTTGGTCTTTTTCGGCAAGCGAATAGCCCTTTCCTTTTTTCGTGAGTACATGAAGGATTTTTGGTCCTTTGATTTTTTTCAGGTCATTCAATACGCTAACCATATGGTTGACGTCATGACCATCGATAGGTCCGAAATATCTTAAATTGAGTGATTCGAAAAGATTACTTTGTTTCAGCAGGAAGGACTTGACACTGCTTTCGAAATTAGCGGCAATTTCTTGAGCATTAGGTCCGAACTTGCTGATTTTACCCAAAACCTTCCAGGCCTCATCTCTTAGCTTGTTGTAGGTATGAGAGGTAGTAATGTCCGTCAAATAATCTCTCAACGCCCCTACATTTGGATCAATAGACATGCAATTGTCGTTGAGGATGATCAGGAGATTGGAATTAGAAACCCCTGCATGGTTCATGGCCTCAAAAGCCATTCCACCTGTCATAGCGCCATCACCGATTACCGCGATGTGGTGTTTGTCCTCTTCTTTTTTGTAGTATGAAGCTTCTGCCATCCCCAATGCAGCAGAGATAGAGGTAGACGAGTGTCCTACTCCAAATGCATCATATTCACTTTCTTTTCTTTTTGGGAATCCCGAGATACCTCCATACACTCGGTTGGTATGAAAGTTTTCTCTGCGGCCGGTAAGGATTTTGTGTCCATAAGCCTGATGCCCCACGTCCCAGATCAGTTGATCCACTGGTGTGTTAAAGACATGATGCAAAGCTACAGTTAACTCCACCACTCCCAAACTAGCACCGAAATGCCCGCCATAGACCGAGACGATATCAATGATGTACTGTCTCAGCTCTTTGGACAACTGTACCAACTGGACAGCATCTAATTCTTTCATGTCATCGGGTGATTGAATACCCGCTAACAGTTTACCCGGCTCTATTTGCATGACGATAAATGTAAGGTTATCTAATTAAAGCTCCAAAATTGGGCTTGTTTTTGAGGGTTTTGGTTTTGGGACAGCAAAAATAAACAGAATAACTTATTTAATTTACGCTCTCAACTTTTCACACATGACATACAAGCATTTACTTTTTGTTTTATCGATATTTTGTTCGCTCAATTCTTTTGCACAGACAGATTCTTTGACCCTTAATGATTCGGTCAGTTTGGATATCATGATTGGTCAGATGATTATGACGGGCATCGGAGACCAAAGTTATATGCGTGAGGATGATTTGATCTTGAAAGAGATCAGAGAGGGAAAAGTAGGGGGTGTCATCTACTTCGAGAAAAATGTAAACCGGAATAGCCCTGCCGATCAGCTAAAAAGAGGAATCAGTATGCTAAAGGCACAAGCTGAAATTCCTTTGTTTGTAAGTATCGATGAAGAAGGGGGCTTAGTGAATCGCCTCAAACCAAAATATGGCTTCCCAGAAACCAAAAAGGCTGGGTATCTGGGAGAGATAGACAATTTGGATTCAACGGCTTTTTATGCTGAAAGGACAGCATCTACGTTAAATGATCTAGGATTTAATCTCAACTACGCACCAGATGTAGATGTGGCTGTTTACAAAGAAAATCCGGTGATTGCCAAGTTGGGAAGAAGCTACTCAGATGATCCCCTGGTAGTGGCTAAGCACGCATCTCAAGTAGTGAAAACGCATCGAGAGTATCAGATTTTGACAGTATTGAAGCACTTTCCCGGGCATGGGAGTTCACATGCAGATTCGCATCTGGGAGTTGCGGATGTTACCAACTACTGGGAGTTTGGTGAACTGATGCCCTATCGTGCGATGATGGATTCTGGAATGGTCGATGCGATCATGAGTGCGCACATAGTGAACAAACACCTGGACCCTGACGGACTCCCGGCTACATTGTCGCCCGTGGTGATCGATCAGGTACTCAGAAAATTTTTGAAATACGATGGCGTGGTTTTCTCTGACGACATGCAAATGCATGCCATTTCAAAGAACTTTGGGTTTGAAGAATCCATCAGACTAGCCATTCAGGCAGGGGTGGATGTGATCATGTTTGCTGGCAATGTGCCAGACAACCAAAAGAAAACGGCGACCGATGTGCATACGGCTATAAAGAATCTGGTCGATACGGGTGTAATAAGTGCGCAAAGAATCAAAGAATCCTATGATCGGATCATGAGACTAAAGGCCAATTTATAATAACTTTACCCATCTTTTAACCAACTCGGAACAAATGAAAAATATCAAAAACGTACTTTTCGCTATTGCTTTAATAACTCTCTTCAACTCATGTGGTAATGATGACGATGCGAGTCGGGCACAAATAGGCAATTATATCGCTTTAGAGGACGGTGTGATTAGATCACAGTGCTCGATTGAGGATAATAATGGCGTAATCAATTGTCCCAGAACGAGTTCTACTACTTCATGTGTGACCCTAAATCTCAGAACTGACGGATTTTACAGCCTGAGCGTGGCGGTTCTTAACTTAAGTTTTATTGAAGGAGGAACCTATGAAATTGATCCTGGTAAATTGAAACTTTGTCCTGCAAATCAGGACTGCTATACGATTCCTGTGATCGATTCGAGTTTTGATGCTATGACCATTGAGCTGACTAATGAGCAATTCCCTAACGAGCAGGGCTGTGATATAGAGATAGGCATGGAAAAATTATAATTCCTGGCCCTTCGATTTCATTTTCACAAACTCTGAATAGCGTCTGCTAATCGCAATAATAAAACCAATAACCATGATCAGGGTGCCAATCCAAAGTACATTGATCATGGGTTTTTCTACCGCCTCTAATATCACCCAATCTTTTTGTGTTTCATTTACACCAAGAGTGAACGAGTTGCTTCTTGGGTCTATTTGAATAAGAGTCATCTTCACTCCTAAATCTTCTACCACATCTGCAAGAAGGCCTGCCTGATTGTTTTGGATGATATAATAAGGCTCAGCTATATAGTCTCGATCACTTCCCTGAATTCGTATGGTAGCTTTCACAGCCACGTCATTTTCTCCTAGATTTACACCATTGATATCTAATACGCGCTCCACATTTTCCAGGCGAGCCACAAAGTCATTGACAAAAAAATCAGCATTCAGCTGAGTGGTGATTTCTTCCATTTCGCTCCATTGCGTTTCTTGATCAGGATCGGGGAAAGTTCTCACATGAGTATAAAGATCAAACCCGGCCTTCCTCTTAATATCAGGAGAGAAAACCGTCATATTCATTTTTTCATTGATCTGGACCGTTGGATAGAGATTGAAGCTTTGGTCTCCTTTCTGATAGGCAATTTCAAAATAGCTCGTTTCTGGAGTTACCAGAGTTAGCGTATCGCCCCTTTGATAGAGTGTTTTACTTTCTTTGGTGATATCTATAATTGCTACAGCTTCCGTTTCACTGATCTGTCGTAAGTCATGGATGTTGATATAACCGTCATATCCTTCCACACGTTTTCGGGTTCCTTTGTAGTTCAGAGAATACTCTCCCATTTGACGATTTTCATTTTGGAAGAGCAAAAGATTCTTCTGGTTCACCTCATCCGGAAACTCTTTGCTCCAAACTAGTCCTGTTTTGTTTAGGGAAACAATTTTGGAATAGCCGGATGAAAATAGAATTCCAAGCAGCATCATGGCGATTCCAATATGGGCGATGGCTCCTCCAGATAGGTTAATATTCGTTTTCCATCTATCGAGCAAAATTTTTCCATTGGCGACAATAGAATAGATTCCAGTGGTTAGAATCAATATGTATGTGATATTTTGAACTTCCAGCCAGATAATAGCAGCACCAGTAAGTATAAGCGTGAGAACTAATGGAATCAGCAGAGCATCTTTCAACTTGCTCTTGTCCATTTTGTTCCACCAAAAGAATTGCCCTGTTCCGGATAATAAAGCGATCAATACACCGCCCCACATTTGGTATTGGGTATAGTATTCGACTTGATCTACAGGGGGAGCCATGTTGGATTCTATTCCTACTAGCTCCAAGATGGCATTCCAGACAGGGATCGAGGTGGGTATGATCACCTGAAATCCCATCAGGCAAAGTACGGTAGCTCCCATGAATATCCAGAATTCTCTGGAATAAGTCGACACCTCTTTTTCGTCGCTGGCTAGGTGTTTCCAGGACTTGATGATTAAAATGATTGTCCCTACTAAAAAGGCCAGTAAATAAATCAACAACTGACCTGATAACCCTAAATCAGTAAAAGAGTGCACAGAAGAGTCTCCTAAGATTCCGCTTCGAGTCAAAAATGTAGAATAGACAATCAAAAGGAACGCTGCAGTTGCCAGGATAATGGATAACTTCAAAGCTGTAGTACTTTTTTTGAAGGCAATCATGGTGTGTATGGCAGCAATTAAAACCAGCCAGGGAACATATACTGCATTTTCTACCGGGTCCCAATTCCAGTATCCACCAAAGTTTAGTGTTTCATAGGCCCAATATCCGCCCATTAGGATGCCAACACCCAATACCACTGCAGAAAACAAAGACCATGGCAAAGCAGGCCTGATCCATTCTTTGAATCTTCCTAACCATAGTCCGGCGATACAATAAGCGAAAGGGATCAGCGTAGTAGCAAAACCCAGGAATAAAGTAGGTGGGTGAATGACCATCCAGTAATTCTGGAGCAATGGGTTCAGTCCAGAGCCATCTTCAGGAACAAAATCAGGGTTGCTTTGGAAGATCGGGGCATCCATGGCATCTCTCAAAAGAATGAATGGAGAACTCCCGATTTTGATATTGAATAGGACCACTCCTAATATCATAGAAAGTAAGAAAGCTTGAACCACGGCAAAAATGGCCATGACAGGAGCTTCCCAATATTTGTTGGTTTTGATCAATACAAAACCTAACAGTACATCCCAGAAGATCCAAAGCAAGAATGAACCTTCTTGCCCCTCCCAAAAGGCAGAAACCTGATAATAAAATGGCAGAACTTTCGAACTATGACTGTAGGCATAGTGATATTCGAAATATCCCTGATTGATGATGATGTAAAGACAGGCGACTACTCCTATCGCTGCTACTCCGTGACCTATGAAGTTCCATCGAGCCAGTTTTTTCCAATATTCTTTGTCCTCAAGGTCCTGGCTGTTTACCGATTGAAAATATCCGTAAGCTGCTGCGAGCGCCGAAACAAAGGCCGTTATTATTAGAAAATGACCTAGTGTTCCTATGAAATAATGCATGTGTATATTGGGTTATACGTCAGAAACTTCAATTGTCTCTTCTTGATATTTAGAAGGACATTTCATCAGAATCTTTGATGCCAGAAAGTTTCCATTTTGGTAATTGCCTACTACTACTACTTGCTCAGAGCGGAGGAAATCCGTAGGCATTGGTTCGTTAAAGTAGACACGTTGTTCAATGTTGTTGTTATCGACTAGCAAAAAGGAAAACGCCAATTGGTTCGGAGCTGTTTCGATACCCATGATTTCGCCTTGAGGATTCTTTTTCAATTGCCCTACTACATGAATTTTCGTGTTGTCGCCTTCTTCTGCCATGGATTTGGCTTCAGCAAAGCCTACATAGGTACTGGCATCACCTGCCGTAGAAATGATCACCATGATGGCCACAGCGATAACTACGATTCCAAAAATATGCGATTTTTTCATGCTTTCTCCTTGCCTTGAGCTTCAATATCTTGTTCCAATCGACTCACCTTTTTATCCAAGCGGACGAGATAAAATACGAGTCCTGCAAAGATGGTGATAACCACTGCAACTACCACGTAGATTTTACCGCTTTGTCGCATGGTGTCTGCCATTTCGACACTTTCATTTTGGTAATCATCTTCGCTCAGTTGATATTTTTCTTCTTGAGCAAAAAGGCTGGTGCTGCATAGCAACAGGACGAGGAACAGAAGTTTTTTCATTTATAGATCCTTTAGGAGTCTTAATTCTTGAATTCTAATTTTGATGGAAGCCAGCCATACACCCAATAGTGTCCAACCGATGATCGCTGGATAAAATACCATTCTCAATTTGCTGTCTAGATCGTAATAGTTAAATCCTGGATTACCGCCACTTCCGGGATGCATCGAGTCGGTCAACCTTGGCAATATGAAGAGTAAAGGTATCATCGCGGAGAAGGCGAAGATGTTGTATACCGAAGAGATTCTACCTCTTTGCTGCGGGTCTTCGAATGAGTTTCTAAGGATGAAATAAGCGAAATAGATCAACAAGGCGATCGCAGATCCGTTTTGCTTTGGGTCTCCTGACCAGGGTTCTCCCCAGGTATAAGTGGCCCAAACCATACCCGTTATTATCCCCAATACGCCGAAAAGGCAGCCAGCTTTGGCATATGCTTCCGCTCTGATGTCATATTTTTCATTTTGAGTTGAAAGATAGAGAATGGCATAAATCAATGATCCCAGTAACAAAATCATCATCCCAAACCACATGGTTACATGGTAGTAAAGATTTCTGATGGTTTCGTTAAGAATGGCAAGGCGAGGCACTTCCATCAATAAGCCACCAATTAAGGCATAGGCGGTCAGTACCACTCCGAGAATTTTCCACCAAGATTTTTGAATCGAAAACATATTAGCTTCTCCATAGGTAGGGAAACAGCAAATAGGCCAAAGTCCCCACGATAATATCAATTGCCAGCAAAGTTAACAACTCACTGAGACTTTCGCTGCGTGCAATTCCGTCTATTGCGTTTCGAGATAGTTTTATAATCATCAGCAGTACAGGGATGATCACTGGGAAAGAAAGAATAGCCATCAACATTCCATTATTATCAGCTTTTGCTGCTATCCCCGACATCAGTGTCAGAGTAGTAGAGAAACCAATCGTTCCGGTTAAAATGACTATAACGAAATATCCAGGGTCTTGCACAGGATTTCCCAAAACCAAAGAGAATGTAGCGAAAGCCAACAAAGAAAGAGCCACAAGAAGTACTGCATTGTAAATAATTTTGGAAATAATAATGCTCTCGGGCCGAACCAGATTGAAATAATAGAGCTGCCTGGATTCCTTTTCCTGGACGAAGCTTTTAGAGATCGCACTTATCGAGGTAAAAAGTATGATGATCCAATAAAGTGCATTCCAGCTGAACTGATCCAGTCTGGCATGCAGCACCTCAAAGGATAGATAACAGATGAAAATGGTGGAAAAGGTATAGAGCAAGATGCCATTGATGGCATATTTATGCCTCCACTCGAGCACGATGTCCTTCCATAGCAAGGCTTTAATTTCATGGATCATGGTAACAAATTTAATGTATCAAGAGGTATATTTTTCACTTAGCCTTTTGAAAGCTTTGGATTGCGCTACAATCGGATTAGCATTGTGATTATTTATTTCAGGCCAAATAAATGCAAACAGTTTTAGTCACCGGCGCAGCTGGATTTATAGGATTTCACCTTTCAAAAAAGCTCTGTTCAGAAGGGCTTAAGGTAATCGGTTTGGACAATGTCAATGACTATTACGATGTTGATTTAAAAAACGCCAGAATTGAAATTTTAAAAGGTCTGCCTTCTTTTACATTTATTAAGAAGGATTTAGTAGACGAGTCTTTGTCTGAATTATTCGAGGAATTCAATATTGACTATGTCATTAACTTAGCGGCGCAAGCGGGAGTGAGACATTCGCTGGAACATCCAGATGACTATGTGCATTCCAATATTGCAGGATTTGTGAGGTTGATAGAATTGAGTAAAAAACATAAGGTAAAACATTTTCTTTATGCTTCCTCTGCATCGGTGTATGGAGCCAATAAAAAAATTCCTTTTTCGACTGGCGATGCAGTTGATCACCCTATTTCCTTATATGCTGCTACGAAGCGATCAAATGAACTGATTGCCCATTCTTATTCTGCCTTGTTTGACATTCCAGTGACGGGTCTTAGGTTCTTTTCCGTTTATGGTCCATTTGGTAGGCCAGATATGGCCTTATTTAAATTTACTAAGGCCATATTGGAGGGGGAGAGCATGGATGTTTATAACCATGGCAAGATGAAACGATCCTTTACTTATGTCGATGATGTTTGCGAAAGTGTATTTAGACTTCTTGACGAGGTACCCGAAATGCAAAGTGAGCAAGAGATAAATTCGCCAGTTGCCAGTTTTGCGCCCTTTCAAATTTTCAATGTAGGGAACGACGAGGTTATCGATTTGATAGAATACATTCAGCTAATTGAAAAGAGGTTAGGTAAGAAGGGTAAATATAATTATTTGCCGATGCAGTTGGGGGATATATCCGAGTCAAAACCAGACTTAGATGAATTAGTAAAAAGAATAAAATATAGACCAACAACGCCAATCAGAGAAGGAATCGAAAAATTCATTGATTGGTACATAGATTATTACAATATCAAACCAAACTAAACTTTATGAAAGGAATCATTTTAGCCGGTGGATCAGGAACCCGACTACACCCTTTGACTTATGCCGTCAGTAAACAGATCTTACCTGTTTATGATAAACCCATGATTTATTACCCTCTGTCTACTTTGATGTTGGCAGGGATTAGAGAAATTCTTATCATTTCCACTCCTAGAGATTTACCTCTTTTTCAGGAGCTATTAGGGGATGGAGAGCATTTGGGTTGTAATTTTCAATATGCTGTTCAGGAAAAACCGGAAGGCTTGGCACAAGCATTTTTGATAGGAAAAGAGTTCATCGGGAACGATAAAGTGGCTTTAGTTTTAGGAGATAATATTTTTTACGCTTCAGGACTATCAAAGAAACTTCAATCGGCAAGTGATATTGAGGGAGGACTTGTTTTTGCCTATCATGTGAATGATCCTGAAAGGTATGGAGTAGTAGAGTTCGACGAGGATAAAAAGGCCATTTCGATAGTTGAGAAACCTGAAAAACCGAAATCTCATTTTGCTGTGCCAGGATTATATTTTTATGATAACCGTGTGGTTGAAATCAGTGAAAATATTAAACCGAGTGCAAGAGGAGAGCTTGAAATCACAACGGTCAACAATGCTTATCTGGAGATGGGAGAGCTCAATGTGGAAATACTCGATCGGGGAACTGCCTGGCTAGATACAGGGACTTTTGCCTCTTTGATGCAAGCAGGATCCTTTGTTCAGGTGATAGAGGAGAGACAAGGATTGAAGATTGGATGTATTGAAGAAATAGCCTATAAAATGGGTTTTATTGATGAAACACTTCTTGAGAATCTCGCTAAACCTTTGGTAAAGAGTGGCTATGGGGAATATTTAATGAATTTGCTAAAATAGGATGGAGGTAATAGAAACGAAGTTAAAAGGAGCATTTGCAATTCAGCCTAAACTTTTTCATGATAATCGCGGCTACTTTTTCGAGTGGTTTAATGCTAAAAAATTTGAAGGAGAAACGGGAATACATTTTCAGCCAGTCCAATTCAATAGTTCAAAATCGACCAAGGGCGTATTGCGAGGCTTGCATTATCAAGAAGATCCAGCCTGTCAAACCAAGCTAGTTGCAGTAACACAAGGGATTATTCAAGATGTAATTGTAGATTTGCGACCGGACTCTCCCAGTTATGGAATGTACCATTCAGAAATTATATCGGAGGAGAAAAAAAATCAACTATTTGTACCGAAGGGTTTTGCTCATGGTTTCTTAGTATTGTCAGAAACAGCAGAAATATTTTATGCCATAGACGATTTTTATTCTCCAGGTCATGAAAATGGCGTAATGTATAATGATCCCAGTTTGAATATAGATTGGCAGATGGAGCCGGATCAAATCATTTTATCCGATAAGGATAAGGTATATGAAAAAATGACTAATAGAACTTTCCAATTTAAATACAATGGCTAAAAAAAGAGTATTAATAACCGGAGGAGCGGGATTTTTAGGTTCTCACCTTTGTGACAGATTTTTGAAGGAAGGATGTCATGTTATCGCAATGGACAATTTGATTACTGGTTCATTGGATAATATTCAGCACCTTTTTCATCGTGAAGATTTCGAATATTACAACCACGACGTCTCAAAGTTTGTTCATGTTCCTGGAGAGTTGGATTACATTATGCATTTTGCCTCTCCTGCCAGTCCCATAGACTATCTGAAAATGCCAATTCAAACTTTAAAAGTAGGCTCTTTAGGAACTCATAATTTGTTAGGATTAGCCAAAGCAAAAAACGCAAGAATGTTGATTGCTTCAACTTCTGAGGTTTATGGGGATCCTTTAGTACATCCTCAAACAGAAGAGTATTGGGGAAATGTGAACCCCGTGGGCCCACGTGGTGTTTATGACGAGGCGAAGCGTTTTCAGGAGGCAATGACTATGGCATATCATACTTTCCATGGTGTAGAGACCAGAATCGTAAGAATATTCAATACCTATGGTCCAAGAATGCGATTGGACGATGGTAGAGTACTTCCTGCATTCATCGGACAGGCATTAAGAGGAGAAGATTTGACGGCTTTCGGTGATGGTTCTCAGACTCGTTCTTTCTGCTATGTAGATGACTTGGTTGAAGGTATCTATCGATTATTGTTGAGTGATTGTCCAGACCCTGTAAATATAGGGAACCCAAGCGAAATCACAATTAATCAGTTTGCTGAAGAGATATTGAAATTGACAGGTAGTAAGTCGAGAATTATTTACAAGCCACTTCCGAAGGATGATCCTAAACAGCGTCAACCGAATATTACCAAGGCAAAGGAAATTTTAGGTTGGGAGCCCCAATTTTCGAGAAGTGAAGGTTTGAAGCCAACTCTTGAATATTTCAAGGAAAAAGTAAAGTAGAATGGAATTGAAGGTTGGCATCATTGGGTTAGGTTATGTAGGGTTGCCCTTAGCTATTGCCGCAGCTGAGAAGTATTCGGTTATAGGTTTTGATATCAATACCAAACGTATTGAAGAATTGAAGCAAGGATATGACAGAACGGATGAGGTTCGGTCTGAGTTCCTAATTGCTTCGACGGTGCGTTTTACTGATTCGCCTGAAGATCTCAGTGATGTTAACTTTTACATCGTCACTGTTCCTACTCCCATTGATGGCAATAATAACCCCGATCTGTCTCTGATTGAAAAGGCTTCTCATTTAGTTGGCACCTATTTGAAGTGTGGGGATATCGTAGTATATGAGTCAACGGTGTACCCAGGTTGTACAGAGGAAGTTTGTTTGCCTATCCTTGAAAAGGAGTCTGGATTAGAGTTTAACTATGACTTTTATATCGGATATTCACCAGAACGAATAAACCCAGGTGATAAGGAACGCGGGGTAAAAGAGATACTCAAAGTGACAAGCGGCAGTACTGCTGAGGTGGCAAATAAGATTGATGATTTTTATGCTTCATTCATAACTGCGGGTACCTATAAAGCTTCTTCAATTAAAGTGGCGGAAGCGGCTAAGGTAATTGAGAATGCTCAACGTGATATTAATATTGCATTCGTTAACGAGCTGTCTTTGATATTCAATAGACTTAATATTGATACCCATGAAGTTTTGGAAGCTGCGGCTACCAAGTGGAATTTTCTTCCCTTTAAACCAGGCTTGGTTGGAGGGCATTGCATTGGGGTGGACCCATATTACCTGACCCATAAAGCAGAAAGTGTAGGTTATTTACCAGAAGTGATTTTGGCTGGCCGTCGCATCAATAGTAACATGGGCAAGTTTGTTGCCCAAGAGGTTATCAAATTGATGGCTGCCAATGGTAAGGAATTAGTAGGAGCGAAGGTGCTGGTCTATGGAATCACATTTAAAGAGAATTGCCCAGATGTGAGAAACACGAGGGTAATTGATATCATAAAGGAATTGAAGGAGTACAACCTTCATGTCGATGTTTATGATCCAATGGCAGATTCTGAGGAGGTGAAGTTCGAGTATGACTTAGATTTGGTAAATAGCATCAATGATAATTACAGTGCTCAAATTCTTGCCGTGGCACATAGGGACTTTGATAACGTTGATTGGAAAGCTCAATCAGAAAAAAGTCTTATATACGATGTGAAAGGTGTTCTGCCAAAGGAGTTTGTAACAGGCACACTTTAATAAGTCCTCAGTTTTAGGATTTTAATTAATGTTGCTAAGTTTGCGGCGCAATTAACCCATGCATGATAATGATTTTAGTCTAGTTCTGACTTAAATCTTCAAAATACTATAGACTAAATGGATAGCAGGGTTCGGCACATTGCGAAGAGTATTACATGGAGAATAATTGCTTCAGCGACAACCTTTTCATTGACATTAGGTTTTTTTGGAAAAGCTGAATTAGTGAAAGCCTCATGGTTGGCAGTTGCGGAAACGACAATAAAGATTCTTCTGTACTATTTGCATGAGCGACTTTGGTTCAAGGTTAGTACTAGGCTTAATCATAAACTGAGACATGTTCTCAAGGCCATCACTTGGAGATTAGTAGCCTCAGGGACGACTTTCACTTTGGCCATGTTATTATTTGATGGTCATGAAAATGCTTTAGAGAAGGCAACATGGATAGCATTAATTGAATCAATTTTGAAATTGATTTTTTATTATGGTCATGAGGAAGCTTGGTATAGAATAAATATGGGGTTGGAAAACAGGCCTAAATAAATTGAAGATATAAAATGACTGAAAATATTATTCCACATAGTCACGCGATAAAACTTGAGGATCGAGTCAAAAAGCTTGGATTTAAACCTCAGTTAATTTGGTTTGTGGGTTTATCAGGTTCTGGTAAGTCCACTTTAGCCAGCGCGCTTGAAGAAAAGTTGTTTACTGAAGGAATCAATACCTATATTTTAGATGGCGATAACATTCGTTCTGGGTTGAACAGTGATTTGGATTTTTCGGACGATAGTCGAAAAGAAAACATTCGACGAATAGCTGAGGTTTCTAAATTGTTTGTAGATGCAGGCACGGTGGTAATGACCGCATTTATTACTCCTTTTGAAGAAGAAAGGCAAAAAGTAAAAGCTCTGATAGGCGAAGAGAATTATACTGAGGTATTCGTTAATTGTCCGATTGAGGAATGCGAAAAAAGAGATGTAAAGGGCCTATATGCAAAGGCGAGAAGAGGTGAAATTAAAAATTTTACAGGTATTGATTCTCCATTTGAGGAACCCACGAATGCTAATATTAATATCCCTACCCATCAAATGAGTATTGAAGAGGGGGTACAAAAAATATATGATTTAATCAAAGAAAAAATCAAATCTTGAAATGAGCAATTATAATCTAACGCACATTAAGGAACTTGAAGCAGAAGCCATCTATATCCTAAGAGAGGTCTTTGCTCAATTCGAAAACCCTGCTTTACTATTTTCAGGTGGTAAAGATTCTATTTGTGTTGCACACTTGGCCAAAAAGGCCTTTTTTCCAGCAAAGGTTCCGTTTCCTTTTGTACACGTTGATACTGGGCATAATTTCCCAGAGACAATGGAGTTCCGCAACAATTATGTGGAAGAATTAGGAGTAAAATTGATCGTTGGATCGGTTCAGGAATCAATTGATTCTGGAGCAGCGACTGAGGAAAAAGGCAAGAATGCAAGTAGAAATGCTATCCAGACAGTCACACTTTTGGATACCATCGAGACACATGGTTTTGATGCTTGTATAGGAGGAGCGAGACGAGATGAAGAAAAAGCAAGAGCCAAGGAACGTTTTTTCTCTCATAGAGATGAATTTGGTCAGTGGGACCCTAAAAACCAGAGACCAGAATTGTGGAATATCTTTAATGGTAGATGCCAGCAAGGCGAACATTTTAGGGTTTTCCCATTGAGTAATTGGACTGAGATGGATGTATGGCAATACATTTTATCTGAGAACATTGCTCTTCCTTCTTTGTACTTTGCCCACGAGAGACAAGTAGTAAGAAGAAATGGTACCTGGCTGCCGGTTTCTGAGTTCATTCAGATTGATGAAAAAGAGGAAATTGTAACCAAGAAGATTCGTTTTAGAACGCTGGGTGATATTACGATTACAGGAGGCGATGAGTCTGATGCAGATACATTAGAGAAGATTGTTGATGAGGTAGCTTCTGCTAGACAAACGGAACGAGGCAACAGAGAGGACGATAAGAGATCGGAGACCTCAATGGAAGACAGAAAGAAACAAGGATATTTTTAACGGCCAATTTGATATACTATGACAAATGAAATAAAACCACATGATAATAAAGGCTACCTAGACATGGAACTACTGCGTTTCACAACTGCAGGTAGCGTGGATGATGGAAAGAGTACATTGATTGGACGATTGTTATTTGATTCTAAATCCATTTTTCAGGATCAATTGGATCAGGTAGCTAAGTCGAGTGAAAGAAAAGGTCTTGAACATACGGACTTAGCTCTTTTAACGGATGGATTGAAAGATGAAAGAGAGCAGGGAATCACTATTGATGTAGCTTACAGATATTTTGCCACTCCAAAGAGAAAATTTATTATTGCTGATACTCCTGGACATATTCAATACACAAGAAATATGGTTACTGGAGCTTCGACCGCCAATTGTGCATTGATTTTGGTTGACGCTAGAAACGGTGTAATTGAGCAGACCCGAAGACACTCTATTATTGCTTCATTGTTGCAGATTCCACATGTGATTGTTTGTGTAAACAAGATGGATTTGGCTGAATACAGTGAAAAAAGGTTTGAAGAGATCAAAGAGGAATATGAAGCTTTTGCTTCTAAATTGGATGTTAAGGATGTTCGATTTATTCCAATTAGTGCTTTGAATGGTGATAATGTGGTGAATAGAAGTGAAAATATGGACTGGTATGAAGGTTCTACCCTTTTATACACATTAGAAAATCTTCATATCGGAAGTGATCATAATCACATCGATTGTCGTTTTCCTGTTCAGACAGTAATTCGTCCAAAAAATGATAAATACCATGATTATCGTGGCTATGCAGGAAGAATCGCAAGTGGTGTTTTCAAACCAGGAGATGAAGTGACAGTACTACCTTCTGGTTTCAGTTCTAAAATAAAATCAATTGACTCAATTGATGGTGAGATTGCAGAGGCTTTTGCGCCCATGTCTATTTCCATGCAATTGGAAGATGATATTGATATTGGAAGAGGAGATATGATTGTTCGAACTAACAACAAGCCTGAACCAAAGCAAGATATTGAAGCCATGTTGTGTTGGTTAAATAATCAGGGTCCGAGACCAAGAGCGAAATATATTCTTCGTCATACGACATCTGATGCAAAGGCAATGATCAAAGACATTAGATATAAATTGGACATCAGTAGCCTTCATAGAAATGAGGAGGATAAAGATATTCAAATGAATGATATATGTAAAGTCTTAATAAGAACTACGAAACCATTGTTGACAGATCCATATAGAAAGAATCGAATTACAGGAAGTTTGATTCTTGTAGATGAAGGCACCAATGAAACGGTTGCTGCGGGAATGATTGTTTAATCGAATATTAAAAGAAACATGGAATTAAATCCATTATTAGATATTGCAAAAACTGCAGCCAAAAAGGCTGCAGTTGCTATTTTAGAAATCTACGAAAGTGGTGATTTTTCTATTGAGGCTAAAGCAGATGATTCGCCTTTAACATTAGCTGATAAGGCGTCTCATAATGCTATTGTTGCTGAATTGGAGCAAAGCAATTTGCCAATTCTCAGTGAAGAGGGGGCCTCAATTCCTTTTGAGGAAAGAAAAGACTGGGATTATTTTTGGATGATAGACCCTTTGGATGGAACAAAAGAATTTATCAAAAGGAATGGGGAGTTTACTGTAAATATTGCTTTGATTCATGAAGGCAAGTCAATTTTAGGAGTTGTTCAAGTTCCTGTGAAAGAACAGCTTTATTTTGCTGTTCAGGGAGAAGGTGCTTATAAAGAGGCGAATGGGAAAACAGAATCAATTCGTGTTAATACAATTGATTTGAAGCAAGAGGGCTTGAAAGTAGTTGCTTCTCGTTCTCATTTGAATGATGATACCCAAAAGTTTATGGATTCACTGAATGCTCCTGAAATCGTAAGTATGGGGAGTTCTTTGAAATTACTGGCTGTTGCTGAGGGTACTGCGGATTTGTACCCAAGGTTTGCTCCTACCATGGAATGGGACACTGCAGCGGCTCAAGCAGTAGTGGAAGCTGCTGGTGGAAAAGTGACAATTAAAGATCAAACTGAGGCTGTTAATTACAATAAAGAGGATTTATTGAACCCCCATTTTTTGGTTTCTTCTAAAGTAGTTTAATTATCAGGAGTAAGACTTCCGCCTGTCTAATTTTAATTATCTTGCGCAAAATTTCATGTTTCTATGAGAAAGCAAATGTGTAAAGGTTTATTCCTTGCATTGTCATTTTTACTGTTGTGGGCTGGAGTAGCTTCTGCTCAACAGGAACTTAGTGTCCAAAACATTAGCTCTATCAATGTTGATGATTTATCAGATGCCCAAATTCAGAAGTTTGTTGATAAGGTAGAGTCAAGTGGTTACTCAGAAGATCAATTGATGTTGATGGCGAAATCTCGAGGGATGAGTGAGTTACAGATTCAGAAGCTTAAATCTAGAATGAATCAGTTGAAATCTACTTCGAAAGGGGGGGCTGTTGTTTCTTCTGAAGACCGATTGAGAGAGGCAGACAATCAAGGTGGAGCTGGCTTTGATCCTTTTAAAGAATTGGGAACTGAAAAAAAGACTCCTGAAATAAACGGTCTACCCATTTTCGGACATTCCTTTTTTCGAAATAGTGATTTGTCTTTTGAGACTGGAATTAATATGCCCACTCCGACTAATTATGTAATAGGAGCTGGAGATGAAATTATCATAGACATTTGGGGGGCATCAGAGCAAACCTATCAATTGATGGTGAGCCCTGAAGGTGCCATAAGGATACCTAATTTAGGCCCTATATATGTCCGTGGACTTACAATTGAAAAAGCGGAGACTAAAATTATTTCGAGGTTGAAGAGAATTTATGCTACCATTGGGAGAAGTTCTAATGCTGATATTTCTTTAGGCCAAACACGCTCCATTAAAGTACATGTGATAGGAGAGGTGCAAAAGCCTGGCACCTATAATTTGTCCTCTTTTGGTACTGCCTTCAATGCTTTGTATAGCGCTGGAGGACCAAGTGAAGATGGTTCTTTAAGAAAGATTGAAATATTTAGAAATCGAGAATTGGTTTCGACTTTGGATTCATATGCTTTTATGATTCGAGGAACTGGAGAAAATATTACGCTTCAAGATCAGGATGTAGTGATAGTGAGGCCATATGTGGGGAGAGTGAAGTTTGATGGTGAGGTGAAGAGGCCTGCTTATTATGAACTATTGGATGGAGAGAGCTTTGAAGATTTATTACTTTATTCTGGAGGATTGACCAATCAGGCTTATCAGGGTTCAATAAGCGTACGCCGCATAGATGGAAACTTCAAGACCATCAAAACAATAGAGTTAGATTCAGCTCAGGCCTTTGAAATGTTGAATGGTGATGAAATCGAGGTAGGTAAAATCACAAACGAGTTTGTTGATAGAGTCACGATAGAAGGGCCGGTTTTGAATCCTGGTGAGTACCAATTGCAAGAGGGGATGACGTTGTTGCATTTGATAAAATTAGCGGATGGCGTTCGAGGAGACACCTTCATGGATCGAGGAGTAATTATTAGACAAAATTCTGACTTTTCACTTTCTAATATCTCTTTTAGTCCTACCAAAGTTTTGAATGGCGAGGAAAGCGTGGTGCTTCAAAGCAATGATGTCATTAGGCTTCAGTCTATATACGATTTAAGAGAGAGGTATAATTTGGTCATACAGGGCGAAGTTCAGAAACCTGGAGACTTTGCCTATGTCGAAGGTATGACTGTCGAGGATTTGATTTTTTTAGCTGGAGGATTTAAGGAATCAGCCGCTAAGTCAATAGTAGAGGTGGCGAGAAGGATTAATCCTGATAGTGTGAAAGATGCAGTTAGCACTGCGGACTTGTATAATTTTCCAATAAGTGAAAGTTTAGATTTGTCCGAACGAGATTCAAAATTTAGATTATCCCCATTTGATTTAGTAGTTATTCGAAAAAGCCCGTTTTATCAGGAACAAGAGACAGTGGAAATCGAAGGGGAAGTTCAGTTTCCAGGGAAATATGTTTTAGATCAAAAAGAGGAGAGAATATCAGATATATTAGAGCGTGCTGGCGGTGCAACAAAATATGCTTACGTCAAGGGTGCAACACTAATAAGAAGGTCTGAATATTATAAGAAAAATTTGGAAGATCCGGGGTATGCTAATGATGCTGCTAAGATCAGAAAAGAAAGTCTAACCGAAATTTTTAAACGAGATACTTTGTTTTCTAATGAATCTTCTGTTTTTAAACAGCAAGAAGCAATTGGAATTGAATTAGAAGAAATTTTGAAAAACCCTGGTTCAGAATCAGATTTGATTATGCGAGAGGGAGATATTATCAGTATCCCTAGACAGCTTCAAACAGTTAGAGTAAGAGGTAGCGTTTTGTACCCGTCGAATGTAAGGTACTTTGAAAACGGTGGTTTGAAAAAATATGTGTCAGCTGCCGGTGGCTTTGACCAGCAAGCCAAAAAGGCTAAATCCTATGTTATTTATGCCAATGGGTCTGCAGCACAAACTAAGCATTTTTTATGGTTTAAGAATTATCCAAAAATAGAACCTGGATCAGAAATTGTGATACCTCAAAAACCAGAGAAACAGCCTATGTCTGCGCAGGCCTGGGTGGCTTTGGCTTCTAGTGTTGCCACATTAGCTTTGGTTGTAACTCAGATTGCTAGATAAAATGACTGTTGAAAAGAAGATCATACAGGAGGATGAAATCGACTTGGTAGAATTGGTCAAGACCATTTGGTCTGGGCGTTTGTTCATTGCTAAAGTCACAGGAATTTTTATTGTCTTAGGTTTGGTGATCGCTTTTACAAGTCCTGTCGAGTACGAAGCATCGACTAGACTTTTGCCAGAAGTTGCTGATAATGGATCTCAAAATTTAGGTGGTTTGGGAAGCTTGGCGGGTTTAGCAGGAATCGATTTAGGTAGAATGCCAACTGGTGGTGCAGTACTATCCCCTCAGATTTATCCAGAAATTGTAAATAGCTTGCCCTTTATTCTCGATGTGATGAGTGATACTATTTACTTTGAAAGTCAAGATTTACGCACTTCCTCATTCGATTATTTTGAAAAGCATGCGAAGTCTTCACTATTGAGTTATGCAAAGAAATATAGTATTGGCCTTCTAGGAATAATCTATTCGGGTAAAACTAGTGAGAGTAATTCTCATATATTTTATGATCAAGAGTTTTATAGGTTGAGTAAAAAACAGAGAAAACTAGTGGAAGGGTTTAAGGAAAGAATATCAATAAACATCAGTGATGAGACGGGGTTGATTAATATCATGGTAGAAATGCCAGATGCTTTTGCTGCGGCTCAAGTCACTAGGAAAATAGAACGTGAGGTAACCAAGTCGGTAATCAAATACAAGACGGATAAGGCAAAGGAAAATTTGGCTTTTGTAGTTAAGACTTTCGAAGAGGCGAAGAAAAATTTCGAATCCGTTCAATTTCGATTAGCTAGACTGATGGATAGAAATATGAATGTTTCTTCTGCTACTGCGCAGATTCAGCTAAAAAGAGTTGAAAATGAATACAACTTGGCTTTTGAGGTATATAAAGGGTTGGCGTCACAGGTAGAACAGGCAAAAATAAAATTGAAAGAAGAGACACCAGTATTTACAGTTTTAGATCCTGTTAGAATTCCGGCGGAAAAAAGTAAACCAAAAAGGGTTTTTGTTCTGGTGGTATTTTTTGTTTTGGGTTCTTTTTCATCAGTTTCAATTTGCATCGCTAAGAAGCTTTATTTGTCTAAAATAAAATGAATCGCCCAGACTTTATTATTGTAGGTAGTGCAAAGGCGGGAACTACTGCCTTGTTTAATTATTTAAAAGGCCATCCTGATATTTTTATACCTGAAATTAAGGAATGCAGATTTTTTTCGGGAATGAGCAGAGATTATAAGGGGATGGGTGCGGAAAAATTTACTAATGCTGGCGTTAGAAATTTAGAAGAATACCGAAAGTTATTTGCAGGTGTGCCTGAAAATGTTAAGTGCGGCGATCTTTCAACAGATTATCTATACTATTATAAAACCAGTGTAAATAATATTCTTAAATATATAGGAGAGGAGGCGAAAATAATAATTGTCCTTAGGGACCCGGCAAGGCGTGCTTTTTCAAATTACTCACATCATGTTCGTGATTTGACAGAAAACTTATCATTTGCTGATGCATTGAATTCAGAGGAGCAGAGGATTAGGGATAACTGGTCATGGGGTTATCATTACTTCAAGGTAGGCTTATACTATGAACAAGTAAAATACTATCTTGAAAATTTTAGAAATGTTAAAATTTTTCTATACGAAGATTTTAATAACATTGATCGAATAATTGAAGAATTGTTAAATTTTATTGGTGTTGACGCTTCTTTCAAAGTTTCATCTCCCCAAATGCATAATGTTTCCGGAGCGCCAAAAAGTATGCTTTTACAAAAATTTTTGTTGAAGAGAAGTGGTTTAAAAAATGTAATTAAATTGGTGATTCCGTCTAATTTCAGGAGGATCGTTAAAAAAAGGCTATTGAAAAGAAACCTTTCCAGAAATATATTGAAAGATAAGGACTATTTCAAATTGCGTCAAAAGTATAAGGAAGATATTCATAAATTAGAGTCCCTAATAAATAGGGATCTTTCAAATTGGTATAGTTGACAAGTGAAAATATTAACAGTTAGTACTAGAGATATTAGTGGAGGAGCTGCATTGGCGGCATATAGGTTTCATAGGGAATATGCCGATCTTGGACTTGAGGCTACAATGTTAGTTGGTGAAAAAAAGTCAGATGATAAGTCTGTAATAGAATGCAGAAATAGAAGCACTGCGATTAAATCTAAACTAGAACATGTTCCTCTCCGAATGATAAATATGACTGATAGGAACATATCTTTCTTTACTAATGGTGTGATCAATGAAATTAGGAAGGAAAACCCAGATGTTGTACATCTTCATTGGTTTCATAATGCATTTCTCTCTATCGAAGAATTGCTTGAAATTCAAAAACCAATAATTTGGACAATGCATGATATGTGGGCTTTTTCAGACGCAAGACATTATGTATTGGAATCTGAGGCGCCAGAATATAGATCTTCTTTTATAATAGATAAATGGGTTTGGAAAAGAAAGTTTGACGTCTATAAAAAGCTCAAAAATGTGGTCTTTGTATCTCCATCTAAATGGCTTTCAACATGTGCTGGAGGAAGTATTCTTTTAAAAGATCAACAAGTGATGACCATTGCAAATGGTGTTGATACAAAATTCTTTGTTCCTTTTGAAAAAAAGGAATTGCGAATTAAATATGGCTTAAGTAAAGATGATTACATAATTCTCTATGTTGGTGAAAATATAAATGATCAAAGGAAAGGGTTTGATTTCTTTGTTAAGGCCTTAAGGAGCATTTCCATTGAAAGAGACAATAAAATTGTAGTAGCAGTAGCAGGTCATCCGGGTCCCACAGTTCTGGACTCTATTGAAAATGTGAGAGTTGTATATTTCGGGAAAGTTGAAAACCAAGAAAAAATGAAAGATATTTTTTCTTTATCTAATCTGTTAGTATTGCCGACTATGATAGATAATCTTCCGAATACTTTAGTTGAGGCTTTTGCCTGTGGGTGTCCTGCTATTTCTTTCGATGTAGGGGGAGTTAGTGATATTATAGATGACGGTAGCAACGGATTATTAATTGATCCTAAAGACTACATAGCGTTGGGAAAAGGTGTCATATGGATGATTGAGAACGCTTCGAAAATTGACTTTTCTGAAAATGCTAGGAGAAAAGCAATTGAAAAGTTTGACTTGAATCAACAAGCTAAAGCTTATCTAGAATTGTTTAATGGATTGTTGGCGAAACAAGAATGAACGATAAAAGTTTTGGTTCAAAAAAAATTTTCTGGAATACAGGATTTCTATTTGTTGAAAAAGTTTTTTCCTTTTCAGTTTCTTTTATCACAAGTGTATATGTAATTAGGTATTTAGGTCCAGAAGAGTTCGGATTATTAGAATATGCAAATAGTATTGTCGCTATTCTTCTCCCTCTTAGTCGATTAGGATTAATGGACATTGTGGTTAAGGAACTTGTTTCAAAAGGCAGTCCTCAAATATCAAATGTTGTAAGTACATCCTTTACCACTATTTTTATTTCTGGTTGCGTTTTTTTTGCTTTGACTTGTTTAAATTTTTACTTCTTGGGTAGTGAGAAAACCTTAAAATGGCTCGTTATTTTAACATCGGTTAGATTGCTATTTCAGTCTTTCGAAGTATTTGATTGCTATTTTAAGTCGAAAGTTGCTGCAGGATATTCAGTACTGGCAAGAGTGACTTTTCAAGTTTCTGTATCTGCTTTAAAATTAGTTGGTGTCATATTGAAAATGGGTCTTTTCTATTTTGCTTTGACAACAATAATTGGTTTGTTATTACAAGCTATCGTTTTGATTACTTCTTACTTAGTTTTATATGATAAGCCAAAAATCTATTTGAAAATAAATTTGCATTATGCCAAAAGCTTAGTGCTAGACTCTTGGCCTTTATTAATATCAGGCTTGTCTACAATAATTTATATGAAAATAGATCAAATAATGTTGAAATATTTTGTTTCGCAAAGCGACTTAGGAAATTATGCTGTTGCTGCTAGGCTTTCTGAGCTTTGGTATTTTATACCTATGGCAATTATTTCTTCAGTTTATCCATCAATAATAAAAAGCAGGTCAAATGTCAAATTATTTCAAACAAGATTTCAACAGTTATTTGATGTAATTTTGGCAATTTCTCTCTGTTTGGCCCTCCCTATTACCTTTTTTGGTGAAGAGGTTGTTTTGTTTTTATATGGATTTGAATATCAAAAATCTGGATCAGTTTTGATTTTACACATTTGGGCGTGTTTATTTGGTTTCATGGGGTTGGTTCAAACTAAATGGATGATACTTAAGGGACAACAAAGGATAAAAATGACTTTTAATTTGGCTGGTGCCGTGTTAAATATTCTTTTGAATTTATATATGATTCCATGGCTGGGTGTAATTGGTGCCGCATGGTCAACAATCCTATCTTTGTGTATTTCAAATTGGTTATTGGCTGGTTTGAGAAAAGGAACAAGAGAAGTTTTCATTGTTCAGTCTCGAGCCTTTTTAAATGTCATTGCTGTTAAACCTATTTTGATGACAGTAAGGAAAATTATTTTTGACTCTAAAATTTAATGTTATGAATATCGCAATTTATGGATCTTATAAATATGGAAATTATGGTGATGAATTGATGGCGATCGTCATTGCAAATTATATTAAATCAAAGGGATTTAAACCAATAGTTTATGGATTGGATTATGAACTTGCCAAAGAATTACAAATAGAGTCAACTTTTTCTGTCACAGATCTAATAAGTAGAGCATCGGTTTGCTTAATAGGTGGGGGGGCTTTTTTGTCATTTGGAGAAAACTCAAATTTGAACCCAATAGAGATTGAGCATGAAGAAGAAATTATTCAATTGAAAAATGAATGTTTGAGTAAGGGTTGTGATGTGTATTGTATCTCGATTGGAGGTGATGGTCATAAATTATATGAGGGTAAGATGCGTTATGGAAGGCAGGATTTTTTTAGTAGTGAAGTGTTTAAGGGTGGAAGCATAAGACTTGAAAATGATCTAAAAATATTCAAAAACACAATAAAATCAGTGGAATTTGTTCCTGATATTTTGTGGACAACCTCTAAAGTAGCTTCTTTTAACTCAGAATTGTCAAATAGGGAAAGTGGAAAGGTTCGAATAGGAATTAATTTGCATACCAATAAGAAAAGCCTGATTAATGTTCTAAAATTTGTTTCTAAGTTTTTGGGTAATATTGATCTATACTTTGTGAAATTACATCGATCAGATGAATTTAAAGGAGAATATCTTTCCAAGAACGAATCTAGAAATATAAAATACGATAACCCATGGCTCTTTTTAAACAGTATAAGGTCCCTAGACTTGATAGTGTCTCATAAATTGCATCTTGGAATAACTGGGTTGACGTTTAATGTGCCGTTTGTTTCAATTGGTGCAAAACCTAAGACAATTTCTCAATTAGAAATGGTTAATACCGGTTTTGCAGATTGGAATAAAAGTAAAACTAGTGCGATAATAATGTTTGTTAAACTGTTTCTTTTTCCAAAATGGTTTGTTAAGCGGGTACACAATTCGTTTGACTGGAAAGAAATAGAGAGATTGAAAATTGAAGCAAATAGAAACTTTGATTTGATTGATAAAATATGTGATGAGTATTGATGCAAAAATGATGGCTCCAAAAGCTTATATAGTTGAGGGCATTTTACTTTTTGTCGGAATATTGTTCCTGAGAGGTACATTTATTGCAGAGATGTATTTTAATGCTGCTTTGGCTTCAATTTTTATTTTTTCAGCTATTCTGATCAATTTTAAATTGAACAAAGTTGAATCTAAGTTGCATTTTTTTATTGTAGGTTTATTATTAGTTTTTATTATCGGAGGTATAATTTCTATTTTTAAAAATCCAGAGTCTTCAACTGGGATTATGAAGTCTGTATTAACTTTCTTAATTCCTGTGTTTTTATTTCTGCTAATTCCATTTACTTCAAAGAGGATCGCAATTGCGTTCAAATTGATCATATTGCTGGACGTCATTTTAATAATTTCCTATGTTTTGACACTAATAATTTTTGCATTCAGCTCAAAGTTATACTTTCTTTTTGGGATAAATTATGATTACTATATTGATGCTAAGGTGTATTTCCCATTCACAATACTTTATGGGGGAGCTTATAATGCAGGAAGCGTTTTTATTCCAAGGTTATTAGGAATTTATCGTGAGGGGGGAATAGCCCAAATAATGTTTTTTTATTGCTTCTTACAGGTAGACTATTTGTTCAATACAAAAAGAAAGATTTTAAAATGGGTCTTATTATTTGGTGTACTAATTACCTTTTCAACTGCTGGCCTTGCGACTGCTATATTTATGATTGGTCATTTGTATTTGGATAAAAAGGACTGGAAGATACGGTTTTCTACAGGAATTTACATTTCCATATTTGCAGTTTTGTTATTATTGGGAGCTCTATTTGCACCACATGTTGGTTTGATTGATAAATCTTCAGGAGCTAGCTATGATTATAGAGCGGATGCACAAGACAATGCCTGGTCCATAATCATGGATAGACCATTTTTAGGCTCTGGGTACTTAAACGATGTTAAGAATACCCCTCCTACTAACTTATTGGCATCAATTTATCAATTTGGTATTCCCTTATGGTCTGGGCTTGTAATTATATATTTGAGTGGAGTTATTTCTTGTAATAAAAGGACTCTTCAAAAACTCGTTGAGTTTACCCCTCTAGTATTAACATTGTTTTTTTCTCAACCCTTATATTTTCAGCCTTTATTCATATTGTATATGTCTTGGTGGATTAAATCGGGAGATTTCGGGTTTGCAGGTCCAAATTCCACAAAACGTTGTATTGCGTTATAAAAATCAATTTGAGCATGAAATATATTTTTCAGGATTTTAAAAAAAATTGGGAAGCAAAGAATTGGAAGGGGATTATTTTTATGATTTCGTTTAGGCTAACGAGTCTGATTAGAGCAAATAGGTTCGCAATGCTCTTTTTTTTTGTTATTCCAATACTACATGTTTTATTATTTAATTGGTTAATGGGTTTTGACATTCCTCTTAAAACAATAATTGGTAAGGATTTTGTGATTTTCCATGGTCATGGTGTGGTTATAAACGCTAAGACCAAAATAGGTAGGAATGTGACGATTAGACAGCATACAACAATAGGCACAATAGATATGGTTGAAAATGAAGGCTCATTGGCTCCTGAGATTGGTGATAATGTGCAAATTGGTGCCCATGTTATAATTTTGGGTCCAATTGAAATTGGTCATAATTCGATAATAGGTGCAGGAACGTTAGTTTTAAAGAGTGTCCCTAGTGGTTTCAAGGTGTTTGGCAATCCAATCACATTGAAACCAATAAATCCTCGTTTTTGAGGCATTAGGTACAGGTTTCAATATGTAAATTGCATAGATATGGAGTTTTTATACGAATTAAAGTTATGGACTTATAATAAGCCTGAGATATATTTTTTATTTAGAAAGCTTTTTTTAAAAGAAAATGGTCTTGAGTTTGGAAAGTTAACAAGGATAGTAATTGAAGGTTTTCCTAGATCGGCAAATACATATTCTGTTGTTGTTGTCGAAGAATTTTTAAAAAATAAAGTGCATATAGCACATCATTTGCATAACCCTTGTCAAATCATATGTGGTTTAAAAAACAACATAAGTTGCTATTTATTAATACGTAAACCAGTTGATGCTATTTCATCTTATGTTATTCGAAATAATGTGAGTGTCAGGTACGGTTTAAAGGACTATATTAGGTTTTACGATACTTTGATTAATTATAAGGAGAGACTACATGTTATTGAATTTGAGAAATTGATAAATAACCCAAGATTAATTGTTGATGATCTAATAATAACTCAAGGAGATATTATTAAAAAGGACCTTGGTAGAGAAGTTGATAACGAAGAAATTTTTACACAAATTGAGGAGATTAGCGTTAAGAATTTTAGTAAGCTGTCTGAAAAGGAGGTTGCGAGACCTTCGGAAGGAAGACAAAAATTAAAACAGCGTGTTATTGATGAGATTTATTCAAAAAAGTATGAATTTCTTTTAGAAAGAGCCAATGCTTTATATAAAGCATTTACTAAAAAATAATATGATCACGTTTATTGTAGCTACATATAATGCCGGGAGAACTTTGCGTGCTTGTCTGACAAGCTTTCGCTATCAAACTGACAAAAATTTTAGGCTTATTATCATTGATGGGATGTCAGATGATAATACTATTAATATCATTAAAGAATTCGAAGATGTTGTTGAAAAATGGATATCAGAGGAAGATAGAGGTATTTATGATGCTTGGAATAAAGCGCTTGATCATGTAGAAACTGATTGGGTTGCTTTTTTGGGGGCTGATGACCGCTTAATGGATGAGAATTCTATAAAAAATTTGAACATTCTTTCGGAAAACAATGATGCAGATTTTATTTATGGTAAGACAGCTTTTCATGATTTATCTGATCGTGAAGTTTGGGTTCAGGCAAACAGCTGGAATGCTATTAGAGATGATTTTTTTAAGGGTATAATGAAGATTCCTCATCCGGGAATGCTACATAAGGCATGTTTATTTAAAGAGTATGGAACTTATGATATAAGTTATAAAATATCAAGTGACTATGAATTCATACTTAGAGTACTCTTAAAAAAAGAGTCAATTGTTTTTTCTGGTGTGAATTCCCAAGTGATAATTCAGGAGGGAGGTATTAGTCATGATTATAAATCTAGAATTAAAAGTTTGGAAGAGGTGAGGAGCATTCTTAAAAAACACGAACAAAATGTAAATAACCTTAAGCTTAGACTTTATATGTTTAGGACTAAGTGTTTATACATTTTAAGCAGATTTTTGGGTGACTCTGGAACAAAAGCGCTCAGAAAAATTCTTAATGAATAATTTGTTTTGATGATTTTTATTGTGTCAATCTATTAATGTTGTGTTCCTATTCTAATTTAAACTGGTATAACTAAATCAATGAAAATACTATTAATTGGCCCATTTCCAGAACCAGTTACAGGAGAATCCTTGGCCAATCAGGTGCTAAATAATTATTTGATTGCCCAAAATCATGATGTTTGTAAATTAGATACAAGTCATAACATTTTGTCTTCTAAAAAAGGAGCCCTCAATTTTGTACAATTGGCATCATTGTTCAAAGGGTGGCTTCAATTTTGGAAGATAAACTTCTATGAAATTGTATATATAACTCCTGGACAATCTTTTTTCGGAGTCGTTAAGTATGCTCCTTTTATCATAATTGCTAAAATCCTCAAAAAAAAAATAGTAGTTCATATTCATGGTGGCGGTTTAATTCAAACCAGAAGCCGGTTGAAAGGTTTCAAGAGGAAGTTCATAGCTTTCATATTGGGAATGGCGGATCGAGGAATTGTGCTTTCATCGAGCTTGAGAGCTAATTTAAGTGGGGTCATTGAGGAGACGGATATATTTGAGATTTCTAATTTTGCATCGGATGATGTCTATGAAATCGAGATTGATGAGAAAAAATATGACCGCCCGAGAGTTCTTTATTTAAGCAATTTAATGATTGGTAAGGGAATCATTGAGGTTATTAAATCTTTTGAAGCTCTTAGAGACAAAAGGATTGAATTCAGATTGGCAGGTTCTATTGAGTCAAGTGCAAAAGATAGAATAGAAACGCTTATAAAAGAGACAAATATTTCATATTTGGGTTCAGTTACGGGGCTCGAGAAGATTCTACAACTCCAATGGTCTAATGTATCAATTTTACCAACTTTTTACGAAACAGAAGGTCAACCAATTAGTATTATTGAAGGTATGGTTGCAGGGAATTATATTATTACAACCAAACAAGGCGGAATCCCAGATATAGTTGAAGATAAGTTAAACGGATCTATTATTAATGCCAGGTCAACTGATGAAATTGTTGAAATTTTATCAACACTGGAAAGGACCCCTGATATATTAAAAACTGTTGGTATAAAAAATTATGCTTCGACACGAAAAAAATACAGGGTGTCTAGATTTGGAGACGATATCATTAAAGTTTTAAAAACACTTGAAACTTCGTGAATCAGAAAATAACTTTATATTCATATTATTCTCCAGAAGAAATAACCGGAATAGGTAAATATAATGGAGAAATGATTGACTTCTTTTTGTCTAAGAATTTAAGAGTCAATTCATTTTCAAACGTGCCATTTTATCCATATTGGAAAAAGTATGAAGGCTTTGAAAATGCATTTTATTCAAAGAAAACAAAAGGAGATTTAATTGATGTTAGGAGTAAAGTATATATCCCTGAATCACCAAGGGCATTTAAGAAGATTTTTTCTGAAATTAGTTTTCTGTTTTCTAGTTCGATAGCCTTACTTTTGAATCTTAGAAATATCAAAAAATCATCTCTTTTTCTTGTTGTTAATCCACCTTTTTTTATTGGCGTTCTACCCTTAGTATTGGGAAAAATTTTGAGAGTACCTGTTTGTTTTCATGTGCAGGATCTTCAGGTTGATGCAGCAGAAGAATTAGGGCTTCTACCAAATTGGCTTTGCAGGTTTCTGAGAATTATTGAAAGGACAATTTTGAAGTCAGCAGATCATGTCAGTACAATAAGTGTGGGGATGAAGGAAAAGATAGACCGAAAGAATATATCAAGAGAGGTTTTGTTGGTTCCAAATTGGTCAGATCTGGATGAAATCATTCCTGGAAATTCTAAGTGGCTGCATGATTATATTCAAGTTGAGCACTTCAAGAAATTAATAGTTTACTCTGGAAATGTAGGTGAAAAGCAGGGACTGGATATTGTTTTGGAAGCGGCTAAGTTTTTGGAAGAGGATAGTGATATTGTTTTTGTTATTTTGGGCGCAGGGCTTTACTTAGAGACATTAAAAGAAAAGGCAAAGTTAATGGGATTAAGTAACCTTGTAATATCAGACCTTGTGCCTAAGGCTAATTTGAATGACATGCTACAGAGTTCTCATATTCAACTTGTTGTTCAAAAGAGTGCAGGTGCCGATTCTTTTTTGCCAAGCAAGTTAACAAATATAATGTCTGCTGGATGCGCTTGTATCATTACGGCAGAAAAAGGAACGGGTCTTTATACATTAATGAAAGCAAGTAATTCTGCATTGTTGGTGGATCCTGATGACCCAAAGCAAATGGAAAATGGTATTAGGTATCTATTGGAAAATTGTAAAATGTATGAACAAATGAAAATTGAGGCAAGGATATGGGCAGAGAATAACTTAGCAATTGATAAATGTTTGTCGCCTATTATTGATTTAATCAATTAAATTTGTGGCCCATTTGAAAACGAATAAAAATGAAGAAAGCATTAGTTACAGGAATCACAGGTCAGGACGGCGCTTATTTAGCGGAGTTGTTGTTGGAAAAAGGATATGAGGTTCACGGGATAAAAAGAAGATCTTCTATATTTAATACAGATAGAATAGACCATCTATACCAAGACCCACATAAGGATGGAACGAAAATGTTTCTTCATTATGGTGATTTGACGGATTCTATGAATTTGACTCGATTGATCCAAGAAATTCAACCGGATGAAATTTATAATCTTGGGGCCATGTCTCACGTTCGTGTTAGCTTTGATACGCCGGAGTATGTTGCTAATGTTGATGGTATTGGTACTTTGAGATTGCTTGAGGCTGTACGGCTTTTAGGGTTAACTGAGAAGACCAGAATTTACCAGGCTTCCACTTCAGAGTTGTATGGTTTGGTGCAGGAAGTGCCGCAAAAAGAAACGACTCCTTTTTATCCAAGGTCACCATATGCTGTAGCGAAAATGTATGGGTATTGGATCACAGTCAATTATAGAGAAGCATACAATATGTATGCTTGTAATGGGATTTTATTCAATCATGAGTCTCCTTTGAGAGGGGAAACCTTTGTAACCCGTAAAATTACGCGAGCAGTTTCTAAGATGGCGTTAGGTCTTCAGGAATGCGTGTATATGGGGAATTTGGATTCTAAGCGTGATTGGGGCCATGCAAAAGACTATGTACGTGGTATGTGGTTGATGCTTCAGCAGGATAAGCCTGAAGATTTTGTTTTGGCAACTGGAGTGACCACAACAATTCGCGATTTTATTAAAATGGCATTTTCACATGTAGGTGTTGAACTAGAGTTTACTGGAGAAGGAGTCAATGAAGTGGCGAAAGTGAAATCATCAGCTAATCCAGAATACTCATTTAAAATTGGACAGGAGGTTGTCAAAATTGATCCAAAGTATTTTAGACCGACCGAGGTAGATTTGCTTATTGGAGATCCCACCAAAGCAAACACTAAATTGGGTTGGAAGCCAGAATATGATTTGGAGGCTTTGGTAACTGAAATGATGGAGTCAGATCTTAAGCTCTTCGAGAAGGATAAATATTTGCTGGAAGGTGGTCACGAGATCTTGAAGCAGGCAGAGTAAAATGGATAAGGAATCGAAAATTTATGTGGCCGGCCATCGAGGAATGGTTGGCTCTGCTATTGTTAGAAACCTTGAAGCAAAGGGGTTTACGAATGTGATTTATAGGACATCTAAAGAGCTTGATTTGAAGAATCAGGCGGCAGTCGATGAATTTTTTTCAGAGGAAAATCCTGAATACGTATTCTTAGCTGCAGCAAAGGTTGGCGGAATACATGCAAACAATATTTATAGAGGAGAGTTTCTTTATGATAATCTTATGATTGAAGCCAACGTGATTCACGCTGCTTATCAGCATATGGTTAAGAAACTTTTATTCTTAGGAAGTTCATGCATATATCCAAAAATGGCCGATCAACCGATACATGAGGATAGTCTGTTAACTGGTCCATTAGAGCAAACAAATGAGCCCTATGCAATTGCCAAGATTGCAGGTATTAAGCTTTGTGAAACCTATAGAGACCAGTATGGAGTTGATTTTATCTCTGGGATGCCTACTAATTTGTATGGTCCAAATGACAATTACGATTTAAATAATTCTCATGTACTGCCTGCTTTAATTCGAAAGTTTCATACGGCTAAAGTAAATAATACAGCTCAAGTTGAGATATGGGGTACAGGGTCTCCGATGAGAGAGTTTTTGCATGTGGATGACTTAGCAGAGGCTTGTTTCTTTCTGATGGAGAATTATTCTGATGGTCAGACGATCAATATAGGTTTTGGTTCAGATTTGACTATAAAGGATTTAGCACTGACAGTTAAGGAGGTTGTTGGTTATGAGGGAGACTTAATTTTTAATACTGACAAACCTGATGGAACACCGAAAAAACTGATGAGTAGTGAAAGAATTAATGCTTTAGGGTGGTCAGCAAAGATTTCGTTGAAAGATGGAATTGAAAAGGTATATGCTGAGGTTGATAAAAGTGATTGGAAATAAGACAGTTTTTTTCCCTATCTTCGCTTTCTAGCTAGCTTATTGACTCCATGCAAAAGAAGAGGATTTCAAAATTCTTTCCGGCCATTTTCCTTTTCATAGACCTTTTGTTTTTGAATATAGGCTTTATTGTAGCCAATTTTATAAGATTCAATACATTTTGGTTTGAGGGTGATAGGTATCCCTTTTTGTTTGCTTTTCTGAATGTCGCATGGGTGGTTATCTTCTTTGTGACCAAATTGGACAAGGTTGAGAGAGAAAAGAGTGTCGTTGATTATATCTCTCAAATCCTTCTTGGTCTTACGATCAACTTAGCAGTTGTCTTTGCTATGTGGGCCTCTACCCGAGCCTACTTTTATTCACGAGAGCACTTATTTTATACTTACCTGATATTTTCTGTCTTTGTCGTTGGATGGAGGGTTGGTTTCATCAATATCCTTCGCTTTTATAGAACCAAGGGCTACAATGTTAGGAATGTAGCTATCGTGGGTTATGGACCGATTGGTAGGAGCTTAAAAAGACATTTTCTTCAAAACCCTGAAATGGGGTATATATTTAAAGGGTTTTTTGATCATAAGACCGATCACCCTTCTGTAACTGGGGGAATAGATGATGTCGAATCCTATAGTAAGTCAAATGGTATAGACGTTATTTTTTGCTGTTTACCGAAGTTATATGACGAGGATGTTAAGAAACTTGTGGACTTTGCAGAGAACAATTTGATTAAGATCAAATTGCTTTCTGATTTCAGTAAGGTTTCTAATAAGAATCTACAGATTCAGCGTTATGGTAATATTCCTGTTTTAGATGTAGGTAATATCCCTTTGGATAGAATGTACAATCGTGTGCTCAAAAGAGCTTTTGACATTGTGTTCTCATCCTTGGTAATGATTTTTATTCTTTCATGGTTGGTGCCATTGATAGGTCTGCTGATTAAACTAGAGTCTCCAGGGCCAGTTTTCTTCATTCAAAATAGACATGGTAGAGGAAATCAGTTTTTTCCTTGCTGGAAGTTTAGGTCTATGGTGGTGAACAAAGAATCAGATACCAAACAGGCCACTAAAAACGATACCCGTATCACAAAAATTGGAGCAATTTTAAGAAAAACTAGTTTAGATGAATTGCCACAGTTCATCAATGTGTTTTTGGGTAACATGTCTGTGGTAGGTCCAAGACCCCACCCTATCAAATTGAACGAAGAGTTTAAACCGAAGATTGATCGATTTATCCAGCGCCATGCGGTAAAGCCAGGAGTAACTGGATTGGCACAGGCAAAGGGTTATAGAGGAGAAACTGCCCGCTTTAGTGAGATGTATGGTCGGGTAAAATTGGATCGCTTTTATGTAAAGAACTGGAGTCTTTGGTTTGATGTCAAGATCATTGTCTTGACAGTTTATTCTATTGTTTTTGATAGAGAGAATGCATATTGATTGAGTATTCGTGCTGCCTGCTTCTTTTCCTCATCTTCCATATTCACATAGTGACTTCTGGTCATTTTTGTGATTTCCAGACTTAAAAAGTCAAATTCTTCAATGATTTTTCCTGTGAGTTCGTAGACTGCTTTTCCGCTGAAGGGGTAGGCTTTTGCCTCAGGGGGGAAGTGAACGGTATCTATGAACTGCCCCTTTTCGTCTATGAAGGTTCCGAAATACATAGTTTGGTCTTTGCTGGTTTTGGTTCTTTTTCTGGTCGTGAAATAACCGAGCATGGTGACGGTTTCATTTTTATGTTGTTCCATTTCATTGGCATAGATGATGGGGTGCCTGGGCCTTTCCTTGATGAGTTCAAATGGACTTCTAAGTGGGAAATGCAGAATTTCTAATTCGTCGAAGGAGTCTTCTCTGGTGTCATAATAGAGAGTGGGTAGTTCTAAGTTTTTGTTCCTGGGTGGAAAAATAGGATAGATATAAACGGGTCGGTTTTTCTGTTTTTGTAGAAGGAAGTAGCATTTCCATAGTAGTTTCTTTTTGTTGGGCTCGATGCTGCGAAATGCGTTGATGCGAATGAGTATTTTAACTTGTTCGATTCCGAGCATGCCATCATCGATCAGCACTTCAAGACTGGGGATAGCTCCTAGTTCTTCTCGACAATTTAGAATTGCAGTGATTGATTTATAATCCAGATCATGGATAACATGAAAACCAAGCCATATGGTGTTTCCTTTGATGATGGTTTCTCGTTGGGATCGATTGATACATGGAGCTTCGATTTTGGCCCCTCGCATTCGCGCCTCATGAATATATAGTTCTCGGCTGTAGAACCCTCCCCCATTGTTGATGGTGGCGACCATGTACTCGAGTGGGTAGTGGGCTTTGAGGTATAGGCTCTGGTAACTTTCGATGGCGTAGGAGGCGGAGTGTCCTTTGGCAAAGGCATAGCCTGCAAAACTCTCGATTTGCCGCCAAACATCTTTGGTTAGCTCTTTGGCTCGTCCCATCTTGTCACAGTTTTCGAAGAATTTCTCTTTTACTTTCTTAAATTCAGAGCGGGAACGGAATTTTCCCGACATGCCACGTCGCAGGAGGTCGGCTTCTCCCAGACTAAGACCGCCGAAATAATGTGCAACTTTGATTACGTCTTCCTGATAAACCATGACTCCAAAAGTGTCTCTCATGAGGTCAGCTAGTACCGGATGTGCTTCTTTTCTTTTTTCAGGAATACGGTAGCGTAGGATGTATTCTCGCATCATACCTGATTTGGCTACTCCTGGACGGATCACAGAGCTGGCGGCTACCAGTCCTAGATAGTTATCAGCGCGCAGTTTAGTTAAGAGCATGCGCATGGCAGGTGACTCGACATAGAAGCAGCCAATGGTTTTTCCATTTCGGAGTAACTCTTTGATTTTTTCATCTTCAAAAAATTGCGGCATGTCGTGTATATCGATAGGGGGAAGTTCTGGATGATTATTGGCAATGATCGTAAGGCTATCCTTGATTTTTTCTAAACCACGTTGACTTAGGATGTCGAATTTGTAAAGCCCGATGTCTTCAGCTACTACCATATCAAAATGTGTAATAGGGAAGCCTTTTGGAGGCAGGCAGGTCGCGGTATAGTTGTGAATGGGTGCCTCGGAGATAATGATGCCGCTGGCATGGACGCTGAGGTGGCTTGGTATCTCGTCCATTTTGTAGGCGTATTTGAGAATCAAACGAACGTTGACGTCCGAGATGTCTGGATTCTCTCCTGATATTTTTTCCATTTCTCGTGGCGGGAAGCCAAATACTTTGCCCAGTTCTCGAATCACTGCTTTGTACTTGAAGGTGTTGTAGGTGGCAAGTAGGCATACACGGTCCTGGCCGAATTTTTCGAAAATATATTGGGTCACGTTATCTCGGTCCTTCCACGAAAAATCAATGTCAAAATCTGGAGGATTGGTTCGGTAGAGGTTAATGAAACGCTCGAAGTATAGGTCTAGTTCGATAGGATCTACGTCTGTGATGCGCAGTAGATATGCAACGATGCTATTGGCACCACTGCCACGTCCGACATAGAAATAGCCTTTGCTGCGGGCGTACTTGAGAATGTCCCAGTTGACCAGAAAGTAGGAAAGAAAGCTTTTCTTTTGGATGATGTCGAGTTCTAGTGCGAGCCGGCGGTAGATTTTGATGGTGGGTTTCTTGTAGCGATAAGGCATTCCTTCCAGGCATAAACGACGCACCAGCTGGTAGTCTTCCTCTTCGCAGCTCGTATAGTTTTGTAGATTTTTGTGTGGTTGGTCAGTACCAAAATCGAAATGAATCTGGCAGTTTTCCAATATCTGTCGGGTGTTTTCTATCAGTTCAGGATAGTCTTGATAGATCTCTAGTAGTTCAGCGGGAGTTAGCAATTGATCGCTTAGGTCGGCTTGCTCCTCTTTGGGTAGTTTGCTTAGCAGGGTGTTGTTGTCGATTGCACGGAGGAGTCGGTGGATGTTGAAGTCGAGCTGGTATCTGAAGCTGCCGGCTGGTAACATGACCATCCGATGTGTTAACTCTTTGGATCGAGAAAAAGGAATTTTCAGTAAGTCACGGGGTTTTATTCCGATGTATTCATTGTCTTGGAGTCTATAGGGTCTTTGGGTATGAAAGGGGTAGATCACAAAAACATTTTCTAGTTTGGGAGCAATGCATGGAAATTCCTTTTTCTGATGAAAGAAAGGAGAGACATAGTCGTTGATTTCACGGAAGCCGCTGTTGTTTTTGGCTAGGAGAACGAATTGCTGCTTAATGCCGTTTCGGACATCCATGCCGATGATAGGACGAATGCCTAAATCCTGGGCGAGACGAATGAAGGTCAGGCATCCCGAAGTACTATTGATGTCGGTGAGAGCAAAGGACATTATTCCTTTGCTTTTGGCTTCCTGGAGTAAAGCTTTGGGGGACATGACTCCATATCTCAAACTGAAAAAGGAATGCGTGTTGAGGAACATGGCAGTAGGTATTAAATCCTTATTAGTTTTAAATCGTTATTTTTACAAAAAGGTAGATCTATGAATAGCATCGCTGAACTTAAATCTGGACTGCATCATTACATCTCTGAAATTGATGATATGAATGTACTGTTGAAGCTAAAAGAATATGCCTCTGAACTTTTAGATCAGGAAGGCAAGGTGGTGGCATATACTTCTGATGGTCGAGCTTTGGATCAGAAGGCTTACAAAAAAGATATAGATCAAGCCATTGCTGAATCTAAGGAAGGTAAAACCCTCTCTATTGAAGAGCTTGAAAAGGATCTGTGAGTAAAACTGTAGAATGGACAATTAGAGCTAAAAAATCGCTGGATTATTATTGCTCGTTGATAAGTGAGGATTCTCCTCAAAATGCGAGAAAAGTTCGCCAAGAAATAATAAAGGCCACCAAACAATTATCTTCCAATCCATATATGTACCAAATAGATGAGTACTATCCCGATAACTCAGGAAATATCAGGCGGTTTTTCAGGTGGAGCTATCGAGTGGTTTATCATATTCAAACACATAAAGTAGTTATTTTAGAGGTATATCATACGAGTAGAAAGCCAAGTATTAATTAACGATGGCGGTTGGGTAGCAAGGGAGGCGGCTCACCGGTGAATGGGTTGAATCTGCTGATGGTTTTAGCATCGAATCCCGCGGCCCGCATGATCGTTCGGTCCCCGTGTTTGTTTCGGATCGTATCTAGTGCCTGATACAATTGAATCATCTCCTCCGTGTCTTCGAAAAGGTTGATTTGATAGTTGCCCTCTACGAGATGGCTGAAGCGAACACCTACCAGACGGATCAACAGTCTTTTGTTGTACAGTCGGTCGAATAACTCCATGACCTTTGGGATCAGGATATGATCTGCCGAGCTAAAGGGAATCTTGGATTGCAGTGTATGCGTGTTGAAGTCGGAGTAGCGAAGCTTCACTGTGATACAAGATGTCAGCTTTTGCCCTCTTCTAAGCTGAAAGGCCAGGTTTTCGGCCATGGCCAGCATGATGCTTTTAAGTTTGTACACATCAGTAGTGTCCTTGCCAAAGGTTCGTTCGGTCGAGATGGATTTTCTTTCCTGATAGGGCACCACGGGGCTTTTATCAATTCCCTGTGCCTTTTCCCACATTTTAATGCCGTTTTGTCCAAAAGCGTGTTCTACCAGGTCGAGAGGCATCTCTTGCAAATTTTTCACATAACGAATACCCAACTGACGAAGAGAGTGATAAGTTTTGTCTCCGATCATGGGAATCTTCTTGATAGACAAGGGAGCTAAAAAAGTCTTTTCCTGACCATAGGGGATTTGTATTTGGTTGTTGGGTTTGGCTTCTCCAGTGGCGACTTTGGAGACGGTTTTATTTTCAGAGAGGCCAAAGGATATGGGCAGGCCGGTATCGTGCATGATTTTGGCTCGCAGCTCGCTGGCGATTTTCATACAGCCAAAGAACTGATCCATGCCTGACAGGTCGAGATAGAACTCGTCGATAGAGGATTTTTCGAAAAGAGGCACACTCTGCCTGATGATCTCGGTGACTTCTTTTGACTTTTTGCTGTAGGTCATCGCATTGCCTTTGATCACGACTGCTTCGGGGCAGAGCTGCATGGCTGTCTTCATCGGCATGGCGGAGTGGATGCCAAACCTACGCGCTTCGTAGCTACAGGAGGCTACTACACCTCTGGAAGAAGTGCCACCTATGAGCACAGGTTTATTGTTGAGACGGCTGTCGAGATTCCGTTCACAAGACACAAAAAAAGTGTCCAAATCCATGTGTACTATAGACTTTTTGAATTCCATGTGAAGACAAAAATACTATATAAATTAGTAAAAACTAATAAAGTTAGTTTTCTGATTTGATCAATTTTGATTCTTGTCATTGGGAGACATTTGTGTAGTTGGTGGCCTTGGTTCCATTTATGCTCCAAAAGTTCCATTTTTATCAGGTCAATGGTAACTTCGCACATTCAATTCGATAGATATGTTTGATAAAGTAGAGGAATACAAAGCCATGATCGAAGCTGCTGAAGCAAAAGCAGCAGATGATTTGGAGCAGTTCAGAATGAAATTCATTAGCAAGAAGAGTGTCGTGACAGAGCTCTTTAATGAATTTAGAAATGTACCGAATGATCAGAAAAAGGCTTTTGGTCAGGCATTGAATGAATTGAAGAACCTGGCGCAGGAGAAATTTCAGGCATTGGCTGATTCGCTGGATGACCAATCTACGAGTGCCTCCGATGCGGGTATAGATATGACCCTGCCCAACGTGCCGGGCGAGACGGGTTCGATCCATCCATTGAGTATCACTACGAACAAGATCATAGAGATCTTCGAGCGCATGGGTTTCAATGTGGCGAGTGGACCTGAGATAGAAGAAGATTTTTACAATTTTACTGCGTTGAATTTCCCGGAAAATCACCCCGCGAGAGAGATGCAGGATACTTTCTTTATAGAGAAAAATCCAGACAAGGTACTGCGTACGCACACCTCTAATGTTCAGATCAGATTGATGGAGGGGCAAAAGCCGCCGTTTCGTTCGATCATGCCGGGTAGAGTCTATCGTAATGAGGCGATTTCTGCTCGTGCCCACTGTTTTTTCCATCAGGTAGAGGGACTCTATGTGGATAAGAATGTAGGATTCAAAGATCTAAAGGATACTGTTTATCACTTTGTGAAGCAGCTTTTCGGTCCGGAGACCAAAATTCGTTTCCGTCCTTCTTACTTCCCATTTACCGAGCCTAGCGCGGAGATCGACATCAGCTGTTTTATCTGTAATGGCAAAGGCTGCAATGTCTGTAAATACACCAACTGGGTAGAGATCGGTGGTTGCGGGATGGTAGATCCTAATGTGCTGAAAAATTGTGGGATCGATCCTGAAGAATATACAGGTTTTGCTTTCGGAATGGGTATCGAAAGGATTACGATGCTAAAGTATCAGATCAATGACCTGCGCCTTTTCTCAGAAAATGACGTGAGATTCTTGAGTCAGTTTAAAGGGACGTTCTAGCCCCCTCTTAATCTCCCCCACGGGGGGGAGAAATATTTCTTCTCTATGGATGATTCTATGTTTTTTGGTGCCAGTCCGATCATTTTTGAACGGGCAAAGGAACTCAGAAAACATATGACTGCTGCTGAATCATTGCTTTGGGATTATTTGAGGAAAAAGAAGCTCAAAGGACTCAAATTTAGAAGGCAGCATCCAATTGCTAATTACATTGTGGATTTCTATTGTCATTCAATCAAGCTTGTCATAGAGTTGGATGGAAGTATCCATGATTTGGATTCTGTTAAAGAGAATGATATTGAAAGGGAAGAACACCTAAAATCATTAGGACTTTGGGTTCTTCGCTTTAGAAATGAGTTAGTACAAAACAAGCTTCATGTGGTTTTGACTCAAATAGAAGACTGTGCCTAAGCCCCTTCAGGGGTTTGGGGTAAAATCTCAATATCCTGTATCAATATTTTTTTAGCCAGGGCCTGTCCTGTTTTGGTGGCAGCTAGTCCTCCTTGTGCGGTTTCTTTGTAGCGAGACTCCATGCTTTGGCCTACTTCTCCCATGGCTTCTGCGCATTCGTCTACTGGTATCACACTGGTGACATGTGACAATGCGATTTGGGCAGAGGAGTTGGCGATAGCTGCTGCGCTGGCGTTGCGGACGACACAGGGGACTTCTACTAGGCCAGCGACAGGATCGCACACGAGTCCCAGCATGCACTGAAGGGTGATTCCCACCGCATTGAAAATCTGATCGACACTGCCTCCAAGACAATGGACGATACCGGCAGAGGCCATAGCCGCTGCACTACCCGTCTCGGCCTGGCAGCCACCGACAGCTCCAGCCAATGAAGCTTTTTGCTCCAGTATCAATGCCACACCGGCCCCAATCAAAAGGGCCTCATAGATTTTTTGGTCTTCTATCTGATGTATGGATTGCAAAGTAGTCAATACGCCCGGTAATATGCCGGAAGCACCTGCTGTGGGAGCTGCTACGACTCGACCCATACAAGAGTTGACTTCTTTGGCACCAAGTGCACTATAGATAAGCTGTTTAAATTCTGGAGAGAGGACGGTGATATCAGACTGGGCTACCTTTTTGGCACCATTGTCGATCATGCCTGAACGAGACTTCATGTCTTCGGTCGTGCCGGTTTTCACGGCGTCTTTCATCACCTGATAGGCTTTTTCCAGACCGGACCATATATCGGATTCAGAAGCCCCTTTTTGGTCCATCTCATAGTCGAGCACCACTTCGTGGAGCTTCATATCATGAGTTTGGCCATAGGTCTTCCATCCTTCGAAACTATCGAATAGGAAACACATCTTTTTTGGGTTTTGTTGTTAGGTAAAGTTAGATAGGATTGAGGGAAATGCAAGACATGCCACATTTGACCTATTAGGTCATTCAGCATTTGTGGCCTTATAATACTAAGGCTTAGCCTTTCTGACGGTGCTTATACCAACCCCAACTGCTGATACCTTCTCTCCATCAGCTCATGATAGGCTGTTTTCATTTCTTCGGAGAGGAAAGATCGATCGAGCCATGCCTCTGCTTTCGCGCGGTTTTTCGTCATGCGGCGAAAGGCGCCAGTTATCTGCTTTGGTGTCAATCCCAGATCCTGACCGAATCCCTCAAAGTGCTTTCGTTCCAGCTTTCTTTTTTTGCCTCCCAGGGTCAAGGCCAGCTCCTCGGTATCTTCGGGCAGTACGATGGCTACATTGAGCAAGTCGTAAGCGGGGGACAGCACCCAGCCTGATGGCCCCTTGATCATGGAAAAATTCTTGAGGTGCATGTCATTGTTGCCAGTTAGGAAGCAGAACAGCGCCAGATCAAAATAATAGGTCTTGTCCAGCAAAGTGTTGCTGGAGTAGCTGCTCAGCGCCTTACCCACTCGCTCCATAGAGCTTTTGTATTTGTCAAATGCCTCCGTGATCTGAAACATATCCAGCATGTGGGTTTTCTCTCCGAGTTCGTTACGATCCACACGTTGGGTGATAAATGCCCTCTCACCAGAGGCCATCCGTATCAGTGATGAAGGCACCGTGCGTATCCCGAAAGCCTCCGCCATCCGCAGGGTCACGTGTTCGTTTTCCGGCATCTCGGGATAGCGATCCGAGGGAGGCTTGAAGATATAATGTCCACCCAATGCTCCGACGATGGTCAGTCTTTCATCCGATTGGTCTTTGGTGGCACGAACCAGTGACATGGACAGCTTAGGCTGCACACCTGGCACGGCAACACTGCGCTCCACTACCTTTTTGGCCAGCTCATCGATTTGATTGAAAGAATATTCGATTTTAGGAGGGCTACTGGTACCGAAAAATTTCTTCGAGCAGCTCGGATGAAAATCCATACCTTCCTCCACTGGCTCGTAACAATATAGACAGCTATGCTCCATCTCCTTCTGTTTGATGTTCTGGATAAGGCACGACACTCACCGCACCGATGCAGTTGCGACAGCAAGCCAGCAACAAGCCCATGCGATCGTTTTTGTTGATCCTCCAGTTTTCGGAGGCAATATCCAACAACCAGCCCTCCGGGATCAGCCCCTCGAAGAATGGGAATAGCCTCTTTTCTGTATATGGCTTCTCAGACACAGGCATGGTAAAAGTGATGAAATCATCCGGATGATCCTGCACATACTGCGGCTCATAGAGGAAAACATATTCCCCTTCGTCCGTCTCTGTCAACAGCCCTGCCAGAGCTTCCTGATAGTAAACCTTGGCCTGTCTCATTCAGCTATCTGTTTGCTATCCACAGGAGCCAGCTCATGCCCGAACATGCTCAGGACCAGATTGACCTTGTCCATATTCATATTGGTCTTGCCCTGCTCGATCTTTCGGATCACCGTCAGGGCCACACCAGTGCGCTCTGCCAGCTCTTCCTGCGTCAGGTTGACTTCCTTTCTGCGCTCCTTTACAAAATTGGCTAATCGATTCATTATATGCATTTAGATATAATCACAATCAAATATACGATATTATATGCAATTAGATATAATTAGGTAGAAATCAGATAAAATATATGCTTTTGCATATAATCATAAGCATCAGTGGGGCCGGGTGATCAGAGCTACCAAAAAACATCCATCACCAACCAAAAAATGAGTGTCTTCACTCAAAAAATGCCTTCCCCCAGTCGGAAAATGACCATCCCTGAGTAAAAAATGTATGTCCTCAGTCAGAAAATGACCTCCATAGACTGGAAAATGCCCATGGTAAACCAGAAAATGCCTGCCTTCAACTGGAAAATGACCATCCCTAGGTAAAAAATGAGTACCCCAAACCAAAAAATGACCCTCCTCAATCAAAAAATGGGTGTCTTGGGTTAAAAAATGGCCTTCAACGGGCCAAAAAAGCCTATTTGAACACTAGTAACCCGATTACTTGGAGTAATCGGGTTACTCAGATTGCTGACAAAAAACTGTCAAATGGCAGGATTTTGAAGTTTTTTGTCAGGATTTTAAAGTCGAGATTGCCGTAATTGGACTTTGAAAAATCAAATAACATAAACGAAGTTCATATGGAACAAACACAAATCAACAGTTCTGAGATGTTTCAGGACACCGACACCTACATGGATGAAAACACTGCGGTGTGGAGTGCCATCCCGATAGTAGGTATTTACAAAAATCGACTGGCTGAAATCATCAGCAAAATCAAAACGGCCGCACAAGAGCAAGAGGCGGCACAGGTATTCTTAGGCAAATCCCTAAGACAAGTAAAAAAAGACATCAGTCTAAAAATGGACGTATTGGACGATATCCTGGAGGCCTTTGCCGAGGACACCGACAACAGCACCCTGCTGGCTCAGAGCAGTAATAACTTCACCTCCTACTACAGTCTACCTAATGAAGATTTCGAGACGAAAACCAAAAACATGATCGACCTAATGGATCGTGAGATCGACAACCTGACCGACTATGGTCTGACTCCCGCTCAGCTAGACGATGTACGCATGAGTTTCAACGACTTTAGCGATCATCGTGGCAAACCACGCGCCTACCGAATCGCCTCCAGAGTAGCCACGCAAAACATCGCAGACCTGATCGACGAAGGAGACAAAACCCTCGATCGCCTGGACAAAATCCTAAAAAGATTTAGACGCTCCAACCCCGCCTTCTACAACGGCTACCAGGCCGCCCGAATGGTGGTGAAAGATTAATGAAGCAAAGATTTTGGTTGATATAGTCGATTGCTTTAGGTGAAGGCTCCCCAGAGATGGGGGGCTTTTTTTGTGTCGTAGTGTATCTAATTCGCAAAGCACTGCCGATTACTTCCCCTCGTCATTCCGACAGAGCGCAGCGACGAGGAATCTGGTTCGAGAAGCACTGCCGCCCATTTTCTCCCCGTCATTTCGACAGAGCTTGATTGCCTCAGGAGGCAAGCATGCGACGAGAAATCTGGTTCGACAAGCACTGCAGCTTCACATCCGCCCTGCCATCAGAACACCAGACTTCTCGTCGTAGCTTAGGACTATCGTCCTTATCTACTCTGTCGAAGTGACGATGATATCGCAGGCTTAGTCTGAAGTAACATGCCTTTTTAGTCTTTGGCATCTCTATTCCAACTCATCAAACAAATCTTTCCATTCAGGATTCGTTTGATTGACCAGGGCATCTTTCTTTTCTCTTCTGTATTTCTTGACTTGTTTTTCACGGTCTATGGCTTCCTCTATGCTATGGAAGCCTTCGAAATAGACCAACTTAAAGACGTTGTATTTGGAGGTAAAGCTACTTGGATATACTTTATCCTTATGTTCCTGCACGCGAGCAATCAAATTGGATGTCACTCCCACATACAGCACAGTATGACGAGCATTAGTCATGATATATACAGCCCCTCCTCTGATCATATGAGAAAGATAGATAGAAATGATTCATCAGAAAACACTTGCATCATCTCGATAGGTAATGAATACTGATTCGATAAGCACTGCAGCCCATTTTCTCCCCGTCATTTCGAGACCTAACATTTGGTCCCCAACTGCACAAAAAGGAATGACGTAAGCTGATGGGGTCATAGGTGGTAGCAATTCAAAAGCTAAAACTGTTGTGTCATCTCGACCAGAGGGAGAGATCTATAAGCGATCCACAGATCAAAAAACACAAGTTTTACTAACACGTCATTGGTACAGAGCTTGATTGCCTCAGAAGGCAAGTATGCGACGAGAAATCTGGTTCGAAAAGCACTACCACTTCCTTTCTGCCCTGCCACCAGAGCGCCAGACTTCTCGTCGTAGCTTAGGACTATCGTCCTTATCTACTCTGTCGAAGTGACGGTCGTTTTTCTATCAACTACCGAAAACATACACCCCCCAAAAGAACAAGTTCAGAAAGAGGGAGCTAATCAAATTGAGGCGCATGGTGTGGGTGAAGTCGGCCTGGCTCGGGTCCTTTCTGACCTGTAGGTACCAGTAGAGGAAGTAGCCCATCACGGGCACTAGGCTCATCTGAAATGCCGCGGCTGTCATCCAGTCGAAGTAGAGATAGAAGTAGGCCAGAAATCCCATATTCGAAAAGAAGAAAAATACGCCGGTGAAGTGAAAAGTCCCCAGTATCCCAAGCTTGAGACTGATGGTCTGGTCGCCTCGTTCGGCATCCTCCTCGTGTTGATAGACCTGTGTCATGGGGTAGCTGCCCATCAGCAGCATACTGCTAAGTATGGCAGGGATCTGCCACTGCCATGCCAGCAAGTCCCCAAACTGCATATTTTCCAATCCTAAAATCACCGTCAGGAAAGTGAAGTAGCCCTGAAAGATCCCAGCTGCCAACCAACCGATGATCGGCATTTTCTTTAATCGCACGGAGGGATGGCTGTAGGCCTTGGACACCATACCATAGATGAAGAGCAGCCCCACAAATCGCCAGGAGAGATAGGCCCCCAACAGCAGTGCCAAAGCATCCAGGGCGATGGACCACCAGTACAGTTCCTTTTCGGTCTTCGGTGGGTTCTTGAGTCCTCCGATGCTCTTTTCATCCTTGTCAAAGTAGGAGTTGTAGCCATTACTGGCAGGGTAAAGCAAAAAGTGCAGGATAAAAAATATCAACCACACTTCGATCTGCCCATCATTGCCACTCACCGCCAGCGCAAACAGATAGACCGGCAGCAGAAAAAAGGAGAAGGGAAATCGCAAATGCAGAAATGTGGATCGGCTCATAGGGGAAAATTACGGCTAGATTTTTAGATACTAGACATTAGATCCTAGAATATTTGAGTCTAGAGTCTAACATCTAAAATCTAGCATCTCTCCAATAAGGTAAACCCATCCCTGAGTTGTTATCCATACAAGGTCAAAACAAAACTCAACATGCGAATCATACTTTTACTCTTGCTATTGGGGCCACAGTGCTGGGCTCAGGAGCCGAGCCAGCTATCTGGCTCATGGATCAAAACTTCTTCACAAACTCACGACGGGACGGTATATACCGAAGCAGACGACAACCACTTTCGCTACACCCAACTAAAATTCAGCGAATCGCAGCTCAGGATTCTTACTCACCCCATGTACGAACACAAGGGAGCCTGCTACAACTATTATTTCACAGATCAAAAGATTTTCCTCTCGCCCACTCACTATTACGAGATCATTGGCTTGTCCGAAGATCAATTGGTCATCAGAGATCGGACGGGTACTGAAGATGGCAAAACGCTGCATACCTTCATCAGAGCAGAAACTCACCATCAGGCCATCCATCAATCGCAAGTCCAATCCGAATACCGTGTCGCGCGATATGGATATACTCCCACGCTCAAATTTCCCCTGGAACAAATGCTCGACAGTGCGCTCACCGACCTGCACGACAATATCCAGATCAAGGGTACCATCATGATCGATGTATCTAATCAGTCGGTATTCACCTCGATTGCTTTTAGTTCCACGAGAGATACGGATTGGTTAAAATACCTCAAAAAGAACCTGGACCAGAGTTACCCCCTTTGGGATATCAATGGCTTTGAAGGAGCCAAAATCATTCAGGTCCCTTTCGTCTTGCAGGATGTAAAAACGGAAGACTATGAAGGCGTGGTGATGGCTTTTCTCACTCAGTCTCTGGTGTCACTTCACGAACCACTCAGGAGGCAACAGCGCTGGTGGGCCAATGAGTATTTTGCTCAGGCCATAGAGGCCCATCAAAACAAATTCAAAAACAGAGCCATCAAGTTGTTTGACAAGAGTCTGGAGCTGAATGCTGAAAATCCCCACGCCCTCTTTTGTCGTGCCAATGTATATCTGGACAAGGGGGATGAAGATAAGGCATGCAAGGACTGGAAAGTCCTGCTAGATCAGGGCTATGAAGGTGCCATGGATTATTACAAGGACAATTGCCAAAATGCGGAAGCCCTGGCCGAATCAGATAAGCCACCTATCTCCGATGATCCTAAGGCGATACTTTAGATAAAAAAACAGGGTACTTAGTCCCCATTAGTAAGTCTGGAATTATATCTGTGGCCAACATGGAGAATTGACTATTTTCTCTGTAATTTCAGCATTCCATATATGAGTGCATACATTACATCCATCGGCACAGCCAATCCTGACAACCGCTACCAGCAAGAAGATATCGCCAATTTCATGTGCGAAAACCTTGGGCTCAATGCAGAGCAACAACGGGCTCTTCGTGTGCTCTATCGCGCCACTGGCATCAAGGAGCGCTATTCGGTTTTGGATGATTATAAAAGGAAGAAAGGTGGCTTTAAGTTCTTCAAAAACACACCGGACCTTCAGCCCTTTCCTCCTACCAGTGAGCGAATGCGACTCTACCGAGAGGAGGCCGTACCCCTCGCTATCTCTGCCATCACCAATTGTATCAACGGTCATCAGCTGTCATCCTTTACGCACCTGATCACAGTCAGCTGTACAGGGATGTATGCACCGGGACTGGACGTAGACCTGATCAAGACGCTGAACCTGAGCCCAACTATCAATCGCACCAGCATCAACTTCATGGGCTGCTATGCCGCGATGAACGCACTGACACTTGCCAAGCAAATTTGTGACAGCCAGCAAGCCAAAGTCCTCATCGTATGCGTGGAGCTTTGTACGATTCACCTGCAGTCCTCCCACAACGAAGACAACCTGCTGGCACATTCGCTCTTTGCAGATGGCGCAGCAGCTACGGTAGTCTGCTCCGAAGCATCAGCTAATAGCCTGGAGCTGGTGTCGAACGCCAGCTACCTCGCCATAGACGGCAAGCATGACATGGCCTGGCAGATAGGGGATTTCGGATTCGAAATGGCACTGACCACCTATGTGCCCAATATCATCAAAGGCGGCATTCAGGACCTTACACGAAATTTACTTAACGGTACCGAACTCTCACTCGGCGATATCGATGGCTATGCCATTCACCCGGGAGGTAAAAAAATATTGGAAGCGATCGAAAATGAACTAGGATTGAAAAAAGAAGACAATGCACATGCCTATGAGGTGCTCAAAAGCTATGGCAACATGTCATCTCCTACCATCCTCTTCGTGCTACAGCGCATCCTCAAAACCATGAAAGACCAGGACAACATACTGTCTTTCGCCTTCGGGCCGGGACTGACCATGGAAAGCATCCTATTCAAAAGTCATCGTGATGTTTGACTTCCTGAAACATCGATCTGAGGACGAAGAATTGATGGACGATTTTGATTGCCAGGGAGAAGTGGTAGATCAGACCCTACGAGAGCTTCATTCCATCAATACCTATTTGGGCGGAACTGCACTTTCTATCCATGGGATAAAAAAACTGATCCAGCGCTATCCAAAGGAATCATATAGTCTGGTCGATCTCGGCTGTGGGGGCGGAGATACACTGATCCACATCGATCAGTGGGCAAAAAAGAATAGCAAGAATTTAGCACTCAGCGGAGTAGATGCCAATCCCCACATCATCGACTATGCAAAAGAAAACACCGCTAATCGTTCCATGCAGTTTCTAGCCATGGATGTCTTTAGCGAGGATTTCAAAAAGCTTCGATTTGATATGGCACATGCCAGTTTATTCATGCATCACTTCGAAGAAAGAGCCTTCGTTAAACTCCTCCGCCAACTATATGAGCAAGTAGAACTGGGCATTGTCATCAATGATCTCCATCGGCATCCGGTCTCCTACTACTTTACCAAGTGGCTGCTGACCGCCTGGTCACGCTCCCAAATGGTCAAGTACGACAGTGTACTGTCAGTGGCCCGGTCTTTCACCCGCAGCGAACTGATCAACTACCTCCATCAAGCCGGCATCACAAACTACCGCCTCACATGGAAATGGGCCTTCCGCTGGGAGCTGATTATTTGGAAGTAATGGACGTCTTGAGACGTCAAAGAGGTTCCAAACCTCTTTGATCGTTAATATTTGAATGATCTCCCTTTTTGAGTAGTTTAGATACCTATGAAAGCCAACACCAATCTACTTGAACCTGAAAAGTTCTACCACATTTACAATCGCGGTATCAATGGCGAAAACATCTTCAAGGAGCAGCGAAATTATTACTACTTTTTGAAGCTATTCGAAAAATTCATCACACCAATAACAGAAACATTTGCCTATTGCCTTTTACCCAACCACTTCCATTTTTTCATTAAGACTCTACCCGAGGAAATGATAAAATCCTCGAAATTCCATCGCAACCAAAATATTCAGCATTTTTTGGGTAATCAATTTGCTAAGGCCTTTAACAGTTACACTCAGGCATTGAATAAATCAATCAACAGAACGGGTAGTTTATTTGAACACCCATTTAGAAGGAAAACCATTGACAGCAACGATTACATCTCAAAACTCATCTGGTACATACATTTCAATCCACAGAAACACAAGTTGACAAAAGATTTTAAAGACTACCCTTTCTCCTCCTACCAAAGCATTCTTTCATCAAAATCCACCAATCTCAAAAGATATGAAGTAATTGAATGGTTCGGAGGAATAGAATCATTCAAAACATTTCATGAAGAGATGACAGAGCAACGGACACTGGACGAATCCATTTTCAATTTTGATTAAATCCCAAAGTCACCGAGCCTTTTGAAACCCCACCAACTTCAATCTATTCGCTGAATAAACGATCAAAGAGGTTTGAAACCTTTTGACGTTGAGCTCGTCGACGCTCAAGTATCACTCATCCTTCAACGAATCCACAGGGTTGGCAAGGGAAGCCATGCGCGCCTGATTGATCACGATCATCAAGGCGAATGCCAGGGCAACTACCCCGACCAGTGGAAATAGCCACCAATGAATTTCCGTTCTGATTTCATATCTGTCCAGATACATATCCAATAGATACCAGGCGAAAGGCACTGCCAATACAAAAGCCACCAAAACCAACTTGGTAAAATCTTTGGTCATCAGCATCATCAAACTGCCTACTGAAGCTCCCAGCACTTTTCGGATTCCGATCTCCTTGCTGCGCTGCTCGGCGGTATAGGAGGCCAATCCGAATAGACCCAGCCCAGTGATCAAAACAGCCAGTCCTGCAAACAAAGTCGCCAGCTGGCTCGTCATGTCGATGGTCTTGAACTTTCGGTCAAAATCCTCATCCACGAAGGAATAATCGAATGGGTAGGCAGGATTATACTTTTGAAAAACCTCTTCGATCTTGGACAGGTTATCTGACAAATGACCATTGTCATTGATACGAACAGAAATCGCGGAAACCCACTCTGGATCGATAATCATAAAAGTCGGTCGCATTTCTTCGTAGGGAGAGCCCATCAAGACATTATCCATCACCCCGATCAGCTTCTTTTTTCCTCCCCAGAGATCTAGATTGGTACCAATCGGTTCTTCCAGATTCATCAGGTCCAGAGCAGCCTTATTGATCACAATCGCACCTGTATCCGTGGCATATTCCTTCGAAAAATCTCTCCCCATCAGCATCTTGATACCCATCGTCTGAGTGAAATCGTATTCAGTGGCTATCGTAGCAAATAACACTTTCAATTCGTCAGGTTTGCCTGGCCACCCGAGAAAATTGTTGGACCAAATGCTAGTAATCGGACTGTTGGATCGAGTCACGCTGGCCACTGCACCAGATCGCAGCAGTTCCTGTTTGATCAGCTCATAATTGTCTGCTATGTCATCGGTATTATAAACGGTGATGAGATTCTTCTTTTCATATCCTAGCTCTCGACTCTTCACCATTTGGATCTGCTGATAGATCACAGCTGTCCCAATCATCAAAAAGATCGCAAAACCAAACTGCAATACTACCAGAATCTTTCTCGGTGTACTGACGCCTTTGCCCACCGAAACGGTTCCTTTTAAGGTATTGACAGGCTTGAAGGAGGAAAGATAAAAAGCAGGATAACTGCCAGCTATCACTCCGGTAATTAATATGATGGCTACCCCATACATCCAGAACTCTGGCGATTGATAATCTATGAAAAGTTTCTTGTCCACCAATTCGTTGTAGAATGGCAGAGCCAGTTGCGCCAATACTATCGCTATGAGAAAGGACAGCAAAGCGATGAACAAAGACTCTCCGATAAACTGCATGATCAAGCCTCTTTTGGTCGAGCCTAGGCTTTTGCGAATACCCACTTCCCTGGCTCGTTTTTCAGATCGTGCTGTGGCCAGATTCATGAAATTGATGCAAGCCATGACCAAAATAAAAATCGCAATGATCGTGAAAAGTTGAACATAGTCGCTCATCCCTCCAACGGCTTCTCCATTTTCAAAATTGGAATAGAGACGCCAGCGAGGCATCGGATGAAGGAAAAACTTCCTCGGCATATCCTCCTCTCCATTTTCCATCAGCATATTTTCGATACCTGCCTGTGTTTCCAGATGGCTATCCGCTTCGTATAGCTCGATAAACACCTGAAAGGAATAGTTGCCCCAGTTGGTCTTGTTTCTAACTACCCAGTCATTCACTGACTCGCGATATTTCCAGGGTATCAGATAGTCGAATTCCAGCGTAGAATTCGATGGAATATCTTTTAGGATCCCTGTAACTTTAAGATTCCCTTCATCATCCACACGAATCACCTTATTGATCGGATCTTCCTCACCAAACATCGCTTTGGCGAGAGACTCGGTGATTACGATCGAGTGCATGTCATCCAATACAGTCTCTGGGTCTCCTTTGATGAGGGGAAATTCAAACATCTCCAAAAATTCCTCCCCACAGAAATAGCCTTCTTTGATCAGTCGTTTTTCGCCGAAGGTCAGCAAATGATCGCTTCCCCAGTCCAGCACTGTCGAATTTTTGATATGACTGTCGGCCGTCTTCATGGCCTCATAGGTGGGCAAAGGCACGCTGTTCCATGAGTTGATCTTACCGTCAAACTCTGCATTGACCCAAACCTGATGCAAACGATCTGCCTTGGGAATGAAACGGTCATAATTCAGTTCGTCTCGCACCCACAGCAAAATCAATACACTGCAGACGAGTCCTACTGCCAGACCAGAAATGTTGATAAAAGAGTAGAGCTTGTTTTTGAGTAAGCTGCGAAAGGTGACCAGAAAAAAATTCTTGAGCATGATAGTCAGTTTTGAGTTTTTGAATGCGACCGCTCCAAAGACCTAACAAATCCTAGAAGGTTGCATTTACTGACTGTTAGATGCTCAAAGCACCTCATTAGTTTTAATTCAGTAGATAATTATTACAAAATGGAAAGGATTATTCTCTCACCCACTCCACCTTTTTCTCGATGGGCTTGCGTTTGCTGGTAGGCCATTTGTCCTTTTTGGGCATCCCTATGTACAAAAAGCCTAGCAGCAAATCTTTTTTGCCTAGTCCGAAAACTTCTTTGGCTTCATCCAGAAATGTGACACCACCAGTAGACCAATAGCAACCGACCCCATGCGCAGTGGCAGTCAAATGCATATTTTGAACGGCAGCAGCTACCGCACAGACTTCCTCCACTTTTTTGATGGACTTGTTTCGTTTCATCCCGATCACAATCACATGTGAGCAGGCCAGCGGTTTATTTCTTAGTTTTTTGACCTTGTCTTTGTCGGCCTTTTTTCCTTCGGCCTTTTCGACTGCCGTCACTTGTAGATCCCCCAGTGTCTTCAATCCCTCATCGCAAAACACCTTGAACCTCCACGGTTCAGTTTTTTTGTAGGTAGGAGCCCAGTTGGCATTTTCAAGCATTTCAGCAATGATCTCATCTGAGACGCGCTCACCTGAGTATTGTTTTGGGAAGATAGACCTCCTGTTTTGGAGCAGTTTGCTCACCTCTGCCGGATCGAAATTCATGTGCTTATGGTCTTAGTGAGAGCCTAGTTCGGCTGTCATTAGTTCTACGCTATCTGCAGGCATTTGGATGACATCCAGACGAGAAATATAGCCTTTGGCTAAAGAATCAAATGCCGCTTTGTGCTCCTCCTTGATCGGATTAGATGGTGGCAATTCGACCTTCAAAGCATCAACCTGTACTCCGTTTTTCCAGAATCGATAGCAAAGGTGTGGCCCTGTCGCCAAACCTGTAGATCCTACATAGCCGATAGTTTGTCCTCTTTTCACTTTCTTGCCCCGACGGATTCCGGTGGCAATTTTGGACATGTGCAGGTATTGCGTGGATATGTTTCCATTGTGACGAATCTTCACGTAGTTACCGTTGTTTGATTTGTAGCGGGCTTCTGTGATCGTACCATCAGCTGCAGCGAAAATAGGTGTGCCTCTTGGTGCGGCAAAATCCGTCCCCAAGTGAGCTTTGAATCGCTTCTGTACCGGGTGATACCTGCGACCTGAATATCTGGAACTGATACGCGTGAATGTCAACGGCGCTTTCAAAAATTCTCTGCGCAAACTCTGACCTTCGGCATTGAAGAAATCTACTCCTTCGCCCTGATCATATTGGATGGCATAGCTTCCTTCTCCGATGTGATTGAAATAAGCCGCTTTTATCTCTCCTGTCCCTATGAACTCATCGTCTACATATTTTTCGTCATAGATGATTTTGTAATAATCCCCCTGCTGGATGCCAAAGAAATCTACCTTCCATGAAAAGACATCCGCCAGACTGTTAACCAAATCAGCATCACCTCCCTGGTTGAGCATATCTATGTACAGCGAAGTTTGGATATCACCAGCCAATTCTGTTTCGACATAGGTGATCTTTCTGGATTCTTTATAGACCTTGACCGAGTCCTTCACATCATATACCACATAATCGATCGCATTGGGCTTGTAAATGAAATGAGTGGCCTGCTTGACACTGTCTCCCTGATAAAGTACCGAGTAAGGTTTGCGCACTCCGATCTTTCGGACATCAAATACTTCTTTGGAATTCTTCGCTAACTGGTGAATTTTCTCATAGGGCACATTGTACTCTGATAGAATATCTGCCAGCGTTTCGTTTCGTTTGACCTCTCCCTCAAAAATTTTGAGTGAATCGACGACTATCCCGTAATAATAATTCGGAACATAAACCGGTGCCTGAATTGTATCCTGAACGATGACCTGCTCGACGCGACCTTCGTCTTCTTCCAGGATAAAAAAATGTGTAAGAATCAACGCCAGTGAGATTACCCCGGCGGAAAGTATTCTTTTTCTCCCTTTCTTTTTTGTCATATGCTATTACTGACGCAAAGCTATTGAGCCTTGAAAGCTTTTTTTCCCTCTTCTAAAAACTCCACAAAACTAGCAATATTTAGGTCATAGGCCCTTGGTGAGACCAATAATTCACCATTTTGATCCAAAATCACGTAATAAGGCTGCGCATTGTTGTTGAATCTAGTGATCTGAAAATCAGCATTTTTCTTTCCGATGGTCTTTTTGACCTTGCCATCATAGCTGGAAGTGACCCATTCGCTCTCGGGCAGGTCCTCCTTATCATCCACATACAAAGCCAGCATCACAAAATCTTCTTTAAGTCTTTTCAACACCTGTGGGTCAGACCAAACCTTGGCTTCCATTTCTCTACAGTTGACACAGCCATGCCCAGTGAAATCGATGAATACTGGCTTATTCTGCTGCTTGGCACAGGCCAGCGCCTGGTCATAGTCGAAGTAGCCTTCTATGCCATGTGGGAAGTGCAAAATGTCCGCGTATTTTGGCGGTTCACAGATGGCGCTTTCACTGCTTCCTACCACAGCCGCAGGAGCATTCAGGTTAAAATCTTGAGAAGTCATAGGAGGAAGGTATCCCGAAAGTGCTTTAAGTGGGGCACCAAACATCCCAGGAATCATATAGACTACAAAAGAAAAAACTGCTATAGCAAGCACCAAACCTCCAATTGAAGTTTTTTCGGAAGGCGAATCATGAGGAAAATTGATTTTGCCCAAAAGGTAAAAACCAAGGATGGTAAAAATCACAATCCAGATGGACAGGTAGATTTCTCTATCCAGCAAATTCCAGTGATAGGCCTGATCAGCAATACTCAAGAATTTGAAAGCAAAGGCCAATTCTAGTAATCCCAGTACGACCTTGACACTGTTGAGCCAGCCGCCTGACTTGGGTAGGTTGTTCATCAGTCCCGGAAACAAAGCGAATACCGTAAAAGGAAGTGCAAAGGCCAGCGAGAAGGCAAACATGCCCAGAATTGGCTTTAGAATCAATCCACCCGCAGACTCAACTAATATAGTTCCGACAAGTGGCCCAGTACATGAGAATGAAACCAAAACAAGCGTAAAAGCCATGAAGAAAATACCTAAAAGCCCGCCTTTATCCGCTTGTTTGTCCACGTTATTTACAAACTTACTTGGTAGCGTGATTTCAAAAAGACCAAGGAAGGAAAGCGCGAACAAGACGAATACAGCAAAAAAGATCACATTGGGAATCCAGTTGGTTGCCAGTTCATTGGCAGTTTCCGGTCCCATAAAAGGCGCCAATACCGACCCGATCAAGGTGTAAATCACGATGATCGACAATCCGTAAAAAATACCTTTCCATTTGCCCCCCGATCCCCCAGTGAAAAAGCTCACGGTCATAGGAATCATCGGAAATACACAAGGCGTGAAAATGGCCGCCAATCCAGCCAAAAACGCAGCAATCATAAAACTAAGCAAGCTGTAAGGATCAGAGGTATCTCTCTGCAGCAATAATCTTTGTTCTTTCTCAGATTTTGTTTCAACGTTTTGCTTCTTCTCAACCTTCTGAGAACCTAAGAATTTTGAAAAATCAAATTCATCGTCGAATGGAATACACTTGCCATCCACATCCGTACATACCTGATAGAAATAAGAACCCTTTACCACAGGGTTGTCCTTCAGCAGCTTGATCGTTTGACGAAACTGAGCTGTTTTTCTAAAATAAGTGTACTCTCCTTCCCACAGCGAATCGTATTTCTTTTTTGGATCGACAGGAGTCAGTTCACCCACAAGTTCGTAACTGGCGTGTGGCGCGAAATCGAAGGTAGTCACCATAGGACCGAGGTCCGGATCAAAATCTGAGGAATAGAGATACCAATCCTTGTCAATTTTGACATTGAATATCAAGTCGACCTCTTCTCCTACCTTTGGGGATGAAACAGAAATGTCCAGAGACCATTTAGCAGGTTGCAATACCTGCCCAAATCCCTGGACACCTATAAATATTATAAATACTAATGCGATTAATTTCCTCATATCATTTTTGATCATTCAGGCTTTGTAATCGCAAATTAGGAAAAAAAGTTTCCCACTAGGAAATTAAATGATCCTTTGGTAAGCTACTAGGTATTAACTTTCTGATCGGTCGATCTGTTCTTACTACAAAGGTCTGTGAACAATGGGCTATCGCCCTGCGATTTAAAGTCCGAATGCAGACTTAACCTGATCCACATAATCCAGTTTTTCCCAGGTAAACGTCTCCACTTCCTGCTCGATTTTCCCGGCCTGGCTATCAAAGCTTACTGTTTTTACTTCTGGAGTTCTACCCATGTGGCCATAAGCAGCAGTCTCAGAATATATCGGATTCATCAATTTCAATCTCTTGATCAAAGCAGACGGCTTCATGTCAAAGATTTCAGAAATTTTTGCAGCGATCTGACCATCATTCATGTCTACTTTGGCACTACCGTAAGTGTTCACGAAGATTCCCATAGGCTCAGCCACACCGATCGCATAAGACACTTGAACCAAAATTTCGTCTGCCACACCCGCAGCGACCAGGTTTTTGGCAATGTGACGAGTTGCATAAGCAGCAGATCTATCCACCTTAGAAGGATCCTTACCAGAGAATGCTCCTCCACCGTGAGCGCCTTTACCTCCATAAGTATCAACGATGATTTTTCTACCTGTCAAGCCAGTATCTCCGTGAGGTCCACCGATTACGAATTTTCCAGTTGGGTTGATATGGTATTTGATTTGATCATTGAATAGCGCAGCGATCTCTGGTTTCAATTTGGCAATCACACGTGGAATCAAAATTCCCTTGATGTCCTGCTTGATTTTTTCCAGCATGGCAGCTTCCTCTGCAAAATCGTCGTGCTGAGTAGATACTACGATCGCATCGATTCTTACAGGTTTGTTGTCATCGCTATACTCTATGGTCACCTGAGATTTGGCATCTGGTCTTAGGTATTTGATTTCATTGTTTTCTCTTCTGAGATCGGCCAGCTCTTTCAGAATCATGTGTGATAGATCCAAAGCCAAAGGCATGTAATTTTCAGTTTCGCTAGTCGCATAACCGAACATCATGCCTTGATCACCAGCGCCTTGCTCTTCTTCATTTTCTCTTTCTACCCCCTGATTGATATCAGGAGACTGCTCATGAATGGCCGAAATCACCCCACAGCTATTTCCGTCGAAGTAATATTCTCCTTTTGTATATCCGATTTTGTTGATGACGTCACGAGCTACTTGCTGTACATCTACGTAGGAATTCGTCTTCACCTCTCCACTCAATACAGTCAAACCAGTAGTTACGAGTGTTTCGCAAGCAACTTTCGACTGATTGTCAAAAGCCAAAAAGTGGTCTAATAGTGCATCGGATATTTGGTCGGCAACTTTATCAGGGTGCCCTTCAGACACTGACTCTGATGTAAAGAGATATGGCATATCTTATAAAAATTAATATTGATCTTTTTCGAGTCGGCAAATTTATGCCAATCAAAAACAATTGTTTAGCTGTAGATAGAAAATATTGTCGGAACCTTGTGCAAATCAACACTTTCCTTTTTCCAATCTTTTATTCTTTTAGTCTTAATGTATTCATCCTCACCAGTGATTCCCTTGGCGACAGACAGTTGCGTTTCGCCACTACATGCAATCAATAACTCTTCAAACAGCTTTTGGTTACGATATGGAGTATCCATGAAAATCTGAGTTTGCCTATTTTGAACGGCATCTTTCTCCATGGATTTGATTTTCTGAACTAAATCCTTTTTGTCGATCGGTACATAACCATGGAAGGTGAATGACTGACCATTGAAGCCAGAAGCCATCAAGGCCATAAGAATCGAAGAGGGGCCTGTCAAAGGAACGACCTGAATACCCAACTGATGCGCGACGGCCACCGCTTCCGCACCCGGATCTGCCACTCCTGGGCAACCTGATTCTGAAATTACACCTACATCCTTGCCTTGTCGTACTACAGAAAGGTACTTCTCTATTTGGGATCGATTGGTTTTTTTGTCCAACAATTCAAACTGCAATTCCTCAATCACCAGACCCAATCGAAGTTTGCTGATATAGCGTCTGGCTGTTCTTAAGTTCTCGACTAGGAAATAATCCAGGTTTTTGATCACCTCTTTGATCTGCGGAGATAAAACTTTCTCTTCGGTATTATCCGCAATGACCGTGGGTATCAGATATAGTTTTCCACTCATGACAAAAAGTTCATCACTTTGGTGTAAAACTCGTCTGGCTGTTCCGCATGAAGCCAGTGGCCTGCATGCTCAACCGTCTCTAGTTCACTTTCAGGGAAAATCTCTGTGATCTCGTCCCAGTCCTCATCCAATATATAATTCGAATTACCTCCTCGGATAAATAAGGTGTCTACTTCTATAGGTAAGTGATAGCTCAGAGCCTCTCCTACTTTTTCGATTTGGGCAGACAGTACAGGCAAATTCATCTTCCAAGAGAACCTGTCGCTGCTACGCTGAATATTCTTCATCAGAAAAGTTCTCACCCCTATCTCAGGTATATATTTAGCTAATACTTCTTCAGCCTCTTGTCTACTCTCTATCGTTTCTATCGGCACTGCTGACAAACCATCCAAAATCTTTTGATGATGGGGAGGATAGTGCTTTGGCCCAATATCAGCGACGATCATTTTCTCCACCTTTTCGGGATGAAATGCTGCAAACTGCATCACTGTCTTTCCGCCCATGGAGTGACCAAGCAATACCGGGTTCTCAATACCCAGCTCATCAATCAAGTTTTCCAGATCCTCTACCATTCGGTCATAGCCCCATTCCTCAGAATGGAAAGATTTTCCGTGGTTCCTCTGGTCTACCAAATAAACCTGATAGTCTTCCGCGAATCGCTTGCCCAAAGTGGCCCAATTGTCCAACGAACCCAAAAATCCATGGACAATAATCATTGGCTGTCCCTCTCCAAACGTCTTATAATTCAACAACTCCATTATTTCAACTGCTTTAAGTACATCTGAATAGTATTTTCTAATCCCAGATAAAGCGCATCGCAAATCAAGGCATGCCCAATAGACACTTCATCCATAAATGGAATTTGTTCCTTCAGATATTTGAGATTATTCAGATCCAAATCATGGCCTGCATTGATTCCCAACCCCAGCTCTTTGGCTTTGTTAGCTGCTGTCACATAGTCTGCAACTGCCGCCTTTTTGTCCTTTGGGTAACCACTCGCATAGGGCTCGGTGTATAGCTCTATACGATCGGTTCCTACTTTGGCAGCTCCTTCTATGATGTCAACTTCAGGATTAGCAAAAATGGAAACCCTAACTCCATAAGATTTTATTTCTTGCACAATATCTCTGAGCATCGATTCATGGTTGATGGTGTCCCAACCCGTATTGGAAGTAATGGCATCCGGCGGATCTGGTACCAGCGTTGCCTGGGCTGGCTTTACCTCCTTGATGAAATTCATATAGCGCTCATCTGGGTACCCCTCGATATTAAATTCAGTCGTACAAACCTTGCTGATATTATAAACGTCTTCTGTGGTGATGTGTCTTTCGTCCGGTCTGGGATGGACAGTGATGCCTTGCGTACCAAATTTTTCACAGTCCTTGACCACTTGAATGATGTCAGGATTATTCCCTCCACGAGCATTTCGCAGCGTGGCAATTTTATTTACGTTTACACTAAGTTTCGTCATCAGATAAATTAGAGCTTTGTATATTGAGCCGGAATTGGCTGAGAACAGTTTCTCATTAAATTTGCGCCAAAATTACACATTTTAGGAGATTAAAAATTAAAACATAGATGAGCCTCAAGGACCAAATCAATGCAGACATAAAAGCGGCTATGATCGCTAAGGAAAAAGAAAAGTTAACTGCTCTAAGATCGATAAAATCAATGATTTTATTGGCCGAAACAGAAAAAGGAGCTAGTGATGAATTGAGCGAAGATGCTGAAATGAAGCTACTCATGAAAGCTGCCAAGCAGAGAAAAGATTCAGTGGATGTTTTTAGAGAGCAGGGAAGGGACGATCTGGCTGACAAAGAGCAAGGCGAACTGGACATCATCAGTGAATATCTGCCTAAACAACTATCCGAAGAGGAGTTAAAAGCAGAAGTGTCCAAAATCATAGAGCAAGTCGGAGCATCTGGCCCTCAGGACATGGGTAAAGTAATGGGAGCTGCTACCAAAGCATTGGCAGGCAAAACAGATGGAAAAGCAATCTCAGCAGTTGTGAAATCATTATTGAATTAAGAAGTTGAGCGTTGTAGACATTGTCATTCTGGTATTCCTTTTGGTTGGAGCTGTCACAGGTTTTAGAAAAGGCCTTTTGATGGAACTCATTTCCATAGCAGCCTTTTTTCTGGCCATATTTTTAGGAATCCAATTGCTGGACTGGGGGATAGTCATGCTCTCAGATTACATAGAGGGCTATGACAATCTACTACCGATTATTTCATTTACGCTGATTTTTATCGGTGTATTGATCCTAACCCATATGGTGGGCAAAGCGGTCAAAAAAATTCTAGACATGACCCTTTTGGGTAGTTTGGATGACATTGCGGGGAGTTTGCTAGGCATGGCAAAGTGGGCCTTGTTCATCAGTATTTTCTTTTGGATTTACCATTCTTTTGGTGGCACTCTGGCCGAAGAAAGAACCAAGGGAAGTTACCTATATGAACCAATCGTTTCTTTTGCACCGATGCTGTTCGATTTGGTGTCAGGCTTTTTCCCGCACTTTTTGGAATTTTTTGAACATTCCGAAGAATTGATAAATCAACAAGAACTTAATGTTTGATTGATCAGAAATTGATAAATTATAGATATTATTATAAAAAATTACTTTTTAAAGCATGCTTGAGGTAGCAAATATTAGAGAAGAAGGTGAGTTTCAATTCATTGAAGAAGGGGAAGGAAAAGTAATGCTATTGCTCCATGGTTTGTTTGGTGCCCTCAGCAATTGGGAATCAGTAGTGGATAAGTTTTCTTCAGAATACAAAATCATTATCCCCATGCTCCCTATCTATGAGCTACCTGTTCGCGAAGCAGGTCTACCTAAGCTCATCGAGTTTTTAGAGGCTTTTATTGAACATAAAGGCTTAGAAAAATTCGACTTGATGGGCAATTCGCTTGGAGGACACATGGCACTCATGTATGTTTTAAAGTATCCAGAAAAAGTAGATCGACTAATCCTGACCGGAAGCTCAGGGCTATTCGAAAATGCGATGGGCGGATCATTTCCTAAAAGAGGAAGCTACGAATTCATCAAAGAACGTGTAGAATACACCTTTTATGATCCCAATACTGCCACTAAAGAATACATAGACGAAATATTCAATACGACACAGAGTATCCCTAAATGTATGCGAATCGTTGGTATAGCCAAGTCGGCCCAAAGAAATAATTTGGCCCACGAACTACACCAAATTGAAAATGATACGTTATTAATATGGGGATTGAATGATACTATCACTCCACCTAGAGTAGGACATGAGTTCAACAGACTGCTAAAAAATTCGCAATTGCGCTTCATAGACAAATGTTGTCATGCACCTATGATGGAAAGACCCGACGAATTCAATGAAATCCTAGAAGAATTTTTGAACGAAAGGAAAAGCACATGATAGCCAAAGATCTGATCAACTATACCATTCCACCTCTCAAGCTTAGCGATACCATCGAAAAAGCACGTGACTGGATGAGTGAATTTCATATTCACGAATTGCCGGTAGTAAAGGATGGTAAGTTCATCGGTGTCTTCAATGAGAACTTGCTTTTCGATCAAATGGAAGGTCTCGAACTGATTAAAGATGTTCAATTGTTGAGCGCTCATTTGTACGTCGATGAGAATGAACATTACTACGAAGTGCTAAAAAAAGCCTACGAGTCTTCTTCCAATCTGGTAGCGGTAATCAACGATGAAAAAAAATACATAGGTTGTATCACTGTTCAGGATGTCGTTGAGGCCTTCTCTAAAATGTCTGCCATTAACAGTCCAGGCACCATCATAGTGGCACGCATGAGCATGATGGATTATTCTATGGCCGAAATCAGTAGAATCATCGAATCAGAAGGGGGTAAAATACTTAGCAGCTTTACCGAGCATGCCGGTGATGACGAAAACATCAGACTGACTCTAAAAGTCAATCTGGAGAATAGCACCAGTATCGTCTCTGCACTTCAAAGGTTCGGGTACAACATCATCGCAATATTTGGAAAAGGGGATGAGGATCAATTAGAAAAAGATCGTCTCGACATATTGATGCGATATTTAAAAGTCTGACCATAACCTATGCGAATTGCTTTACACGGAAGAATCAACCGAGAAGATTCTATCCATTATCTCCAACAAATAATAGAAGAAATAAAATCGAATGGCTCTGAAGTATTATTCACTTCAGAACTTCATCATTCGTGTCTGGGACACTTCAAGACAGAAGGCTTTGAAGTAGTTGATGATAAATTTGATCTGAGCACTGTAGACTATTTTTTTAGTCTGGGAGGTGATGGCACATTGTTAGAAACTGTATCCAAAGTAGGAAGTTTAGAAACTCCTATTCTTGGTATAAATTTAGGTAAGCTCGGTTTTTTGGCAACTATCAATAAAAAGGATGTAGCCTCTGCTATGAAAGGATTCTTTGCTAAAGAATTTTCTTTTGATGACCGAATGCTGATCCATCTAGATAGCAATCGTGACGTTTTTCACGGACAGAACTTCGCTCTGAATGAAGTCGCGGTTATGAAAAGGGACACCTCTTCGATGATCATTGTCCATTGCTACATAGATGGCGAATTTGTCAATACCTATTGGGCTGATGGATTGATGGTCTCAACCCCTACTGGCTCTACAGGGTATTCTCTAAGTGCAGGAGGTCCTTTGGTTCTCCCTCAGTCAGATAGTTTCATCATTACCCCAGTCAGTCCGCACAACCTCAATGTTCGTCCATTAATAGTATCCGGATCTAGCATCATTTCTTTCGAAATCGAGGGTAAAGGTCGTTCCTTCCTTACCTCATTAGATTCTCGTTCTTACAAGGTGGACAACAACGTAAAACTTTCAGTTCGAAAGGAATCCTTTTGCGCTCGACTGGTCAAACTAAAAGGCGACAATTTTTTCGATACCCTTAGGGTGAAACTTAATTGGGGCCTGGATATTAGGAATTAGCATAAATATCAAATATATATGTGTTTAATTTAACCAGCAATTATATAGTTTTGTGTAAACGGGTCGTTGAATAACCAATGAAAAAAAGTCTATTACTCACTCTCTTGCTGGCATTTATGTTTGCACTGATATCTGATGCAGATGCGCAAAGAAGGAGAAATCCATATGGCTACAAGAAAAAAAATAACAGTAAACGATATTCCAATTATCGTGGTGGTAAAGTAGGCTATGGAGGAATAGGAAACCCTAAATACTGGACTGTAGGGGCTAGTGTTGACATGGTTAGCTATTTCGGAGATATCTCTAAATACAATACAAAGGTAAGTGGGGACTATAATTTCATACCAAATGGTTTTGGAATTACTGCATCTAAAGTATTATACCCAGGCATTCACTTCAGAGGAGGATTTAATTACGGTACCTTCTCGACTTCAGATTACAGTACCGGAAACAGCAATCCTGATTCAGACCCAAATGACTATGGTAGATGGCAGAGAAATTATCATTTCAAGAACTCAGTCAAAGAATTAAATGCGGGTTTGGAAATAGACTTTATACCCAATAAACGGGGAGCTAGGGGAAGGTTTCCAATAAACCCCTACGTATATGTAGGTGCCGCTGTTTTTCACCACAACCCAAAGGCTAGGGCTCCAGGCGCAACTGTCGACACTGATGGAGATGGCAACCCAGATGCCGCAGTTGATCAAGCAGGAAATATTTTAGATGTAAAACCAAGAGAATGGGTTGAACTTCAGCCTTTAGGAACGGAGGGACAAAAATCAGATTCAACGAACCTGAGTCCATACCCAAGAATTCAATTTGCGATCCCAGCAGCTGCAGGGGTTAAAATCAAATTAGCCAGAAATCTGGATGTGAATTTTGAAATTGGATTCAGGTTCACATTTACAGATTATCTGGATGATATTGGGGGCAATTATGCAGATTTGGATTATTTCGGAAGTAACCACCTGGCTAGGGCCATGTCTGAAAGAGGAGCTGAACCTATTGCTGCTTTGGAAGGGGAACCAAGGGACGTACCTGTAACTACTCAAAACGTGCAATTGAATACTGCTAATGCTGATTTGAACTGGACGGGAGGTGACTCATATACCCATGGCTGGAATTACATACCAGGAAAAGATCGAGCTGATTCGAAATTCAACGACATTTACATTACTTCACAAATCAGGATCGTTTATATCTTTGATAAGAAGACAGCTACAAGAGCGAAATTCAGATAATCTATATGCTCAATAAGAATTTTATAGCATTGCCGATACTCTCGGCATTTCTTTTTTTAGCCAATTCACATTGGCTCAGAAAACGGAATGGGGTCTTGCAGTAGGTGGAATGAGTTACTCAGGAGACCTTTATCGTGGCTATAATATTCTTAAACAAAACATTGGAGTTCAAGGCCAATATAGAATTAACCACGACAAAGATGTGAGCTTTCGGTTCTCGTTGCTCTATGGACAAGTATCAGGTGATGATAGCCGGCCTATAGATGCGCTGGGACAAGTAAGAAATGCCTCCTTTAGTCGAAACCTACTTGAAGGTAGCGCAGTTATGGAGTTCCATTTCCTGGACTATAAAAATGAAAACTCTTTGATTCGCTGGTCACCATATGTCTTTGGAGGGATAGGGGCCATCAAGTTGTTCAATACGGGAACTGAAGACATCAATGAATTTCAACCCGTGATTCCATTTGGTGGAGGAATAAAGCATCTAGTAGGCAAACAATGGAGTGTAGGTTTAGAGTTTGGCGCAAGAAAGACTTTTACCGACAAACTGGATGGTGTATCAGATGGAGAACTATTCAACAAGCCCAATTTTGACTTTGGAAACCCTGAAGACAATGATTGGTACTACTTTGTGGGGATTTCCATTACCTATATCGTCTATAAAGTACCATGCGCGTATAAGTACGTGCCTAACAAATCCTTATACCGCTAAGGAAAACCTCTTCTATCGTTCATTTTCAGCAAAAAAAAACACAACTTTGCGGGTTATTTATAAACAAAGGCCAGAAGAATTGGCATGAAAGAACAGATTGATTCAACAAATATCCCCAAGCACGTAGCAGTAATCATGGACGGCAATGGCAGATGGGCCAAACAAAGGGGCGCTACGCGTCTGTTTGGTCACCGCAATGCAATAAAAGCTGTTCGTGATGTAACGGAAGGTTGTGCAGAAATTGGTGTGCAGCATCTGACCCTTTATGCTTTTTCGACTGAAAACTGGAGTCGACCCAAAATGGAAGTCGATGGACTGATGACCTTACTGGTTTCTACTATCAAGAAAGAGATTCCAACTTTATTGAAAAACAACATCCGTTTACAACCTCTGGGTGACATTTCGCATTTACCCAAAGAAGCGCAGGCCAATCTTCAGCAAGGTGTTGAAGAAACCAGCAAAAATGACGGTATGATCTTGTCCCTTGCACTTAACTATAGTGGCCGATGGGAAATCGGTGAAAGTGTAGGTCAAATGTTAAAAGATATTAAAAACAATAAATTAGACATTGATAATATTGACAATCAGTTGATAAATAAATATATCTGCGACCACATAGCGCCAGACGTAGAGTTGATGATTAGAACCAGCGGTGAACACCGCATCAGCAACTTCCTACTTTGGCAATTGGCTTATGCAGAACTTTATTTTACAGACAAACTTTGGCCTGACTTTAGAAAAAATGATCTCTTTGAGGCTGTTATTGATTTTCAGAAAAGGGAGAGGAGATACGGAAAAATCAGTGAACAACTAACGCAATAATTCGGCAGAAGAGTCGGCACATACAAATGAAGATCAAAATATTACTTTTATTTCTTTTGACGTCCACATGCGTATTAGGGCAGATCAGGTACGGAACACAGGGCAGATTAAAATCTAACAACTCTGGAATCCGAATCAACTACTCCAATCCGCAAGAATATACGATTGCCGAAATCAATGTAACCGGAGCAGAATTTTTGGATCAGGTTGCTCTCACATCTATTTCCGGTTTAAAAGTGGGTGACAAGATAAAAGTCCCTGGTGATGATATCACTCAAGCCATCAAGAAACTGTGGAAACAGGGTTTGATAGGTAATGTCGAAATATATGCCAACAAAATTGAAGGCGATAACATATACCTAACTATAGAACTGAAAGAAAGACCACGTCTTAGCAGATTTAACTTTACAGGAGTTACCAAAAGTCAAGATTCTGATCTTCGTGAAAAAGTAAACTTGATTCGCGGTAGAGTGATGACCGATGCAATCATTAAAAACAGTGAACTGACTGTAAAAAAATACTTCTACGAAAAAGGCTATCTCAATACTGAAGTAGACATTAAATATGAGCGCGACACGATCATCAACAATAGTGTCATGATTGACATAGCAGTCAAGAAAAACAAAAAAGTAAAAGTACGTAACATCAATTTTGTGGGTAATGAGAATTACTCAGAAATGAAGCTCAGAAGCAAAATGAAGAACACGGGTGAACGCCCTAGGTTTAAAATTGCTGGAGCCCTGATCGCTACTGGAATTAATGCTTTGAAACCAAAAGACAAGAGAACGCCAGTAAGATCAGAAGATGACACAGTAGGAATAAATATTTCCAAACCCATCATGAATCTGGTTTTTGAAAACGTAAAACTGAACGTATTCAAATCCGCAAAATTTGTAAGAGAGAAATACGAGGAAGATAAAGAGTCTCTTATTGCATTTTACAATTCTAAAGGATTCAGAGATGCCTATATTGAAGAAGACACAATTGTGAGCGTAGATAGAAATTCTATTGACATTGACATCAGAATTGTTCCAGGGCAGAGATACTATTTCAGAAACATAACCTGGACAGGTAATTTCATCCATGATGATCGTACGCTTGATCAAATCCTAGGGGTTGAAAAGGGAGACATCTATAACATGGAGTCACTTGACAAAAAGTTGAATTTCAATCCTAATGGTCCTGATGTAAGTTCACTCTACATGGACAATGGTTACCTATTCTTTAACGTCAATCCAGTTGAAGTTCAGATAGATGGGGATTCTATTGATGTCGAAATGCGCATCTATGAAGGAGCCCAGGCTACCATTAGAAAAGTATATGTGACAGGTAATGATAGAACCAATGATCATGTGATCATGCGTGAAATCAGAACCTTGCCAGGTCAGAAATTCAGTAGATCTGAACTGATCAGAACACAGCGTGAATTGTCTCAATTGGGTTATTTTAACCCAGAAACAGTATCTCCTAATCCGATACCAAATCCAGTAGATGAAACGGTTGATATCGAATGGTCGCTAGAAGAACGTCCAAGTGACCAAATTGAACTATCAGGTGGATGGGGTGGATCTTTTGGATTCGTAGGTACTTTAGGTCTTACTTTCAACAATTTCTCACTAAGAAACTTAACCAACTTTGACAAATGGAGACCACTTCCGGTCGGAGATGGTCAGAAACTATCGCTCAGATTACAGGCCAATGGACGCCAGTTCCAGAGTTATTCTGTAAGTTTCTCAGAACCATGGTTAGGAGGTAAAAAACCAAGAAGCTTTGGTGTAAGCTATAACTATTCCGTTCAAAGATCTTTCAACTACTATAATGGTAGAAGAAATGATATCATCGGTTCGATGCAAGTAATGAGCGCTACGGTAAGTTTAGGACAGAGACTCAAATGGCCAGATGACTACTTCACTTTGAGCAATGCAGTTTCGTTTACCAATTATAATCTGCACAGATTCGGTGGTAGCTTAGGTTTTGATAACAACTCTGGTATTGCCAATAGCTTTACATTCAAAACTACTCTTGCAAGAAATAGTATTGACAACCCAATGTATCCTAGAAGTGGATCTTCTGTAAGCTTGAGTTTGGCATTGACTCCTCCATATTCACTCTTCAATGAGTTGGACTATGAAAATGCCAGCAACAACGAGCGATACGAATGGGTAGAGTATCACAAATGGATGTTTGATGCCAAATACTACATGCAGTTGATTGGTGATCTGGTAATTGAAGCGAGAGCGCACATTGGTTACCTTGGAGCTTATCAAGGAGATGTAGGTGTTGGTCCATTCGAGAGATTCCAATTGGGAGGTGATGGTTTGACTGGATCTAACTTCCTATTGGGCAATGACGTAGTAGGACTAAGAGGATATGATAACAATTCTATTACTCCTACTGAAGAAGTAAACGGCAACCTGGTTAGAGGAGGAACAATATTCAACAAATACGTTTTTGAATTAAGATATCCTGTTTCGTTAAATCCATCGGCCACTATCTATGTTTTGGGCTTTGCTGAAGCAGGAAACAACTGGTTGAATTTTAACGAGTACAACCCTAATAGCCTGTATACATCTGCGGGTGGTGGAGTTAGAATCTTTATGCCGGCATTTGGTTTGCTTGGTATCGACTGGGGATATGGGTTTAATCCGGATCCAGGCACACCAAATGGACCAGCGAGCGGAGGACAAATTCACTTTTCAATTGGCCAAACCATCCGATAGAATTAATTGCGAGAATGAATCAATCGTTAACAATGGATAGACTAATTTTAGAAATTGTTATGGGCAAAATAAAACAGGCCACGATTTTCGGTTCGATTCTTGTAATAGTGCTATTGAATTCAATAGATGCACAGGCACAGAAGTTTGGATATGTAGATACTGACTACATTCTGAGCCAAATGCCTGAGTATGCAGAGGCCAATGCAGAAATAGACAAACTGTCTCAGTCCTGGGAAGCTGAAATACGTGAAATGTATAAGGAAATTCAGGCGTTGGAGACAGCTCTCAAGGCGGAAGAAGTCCTCTTGACTAAGGAAATGAAAGATGATCGAGAAAAGGAAATCGATCGAAAATGGAATGAAGTCAAAGAATATCAGAAAAAGGTATTTGGTTTTGAAGGACTCTTCTTTTTGAAAAAAAAGGAGCTAATCAAACCTGTTCAGGATCTGGTATTCGAGGCAGTAGAAACAGTAGCTAAAAAGCAAAGGCTGCAGATTGTCTTTGACAAATCTGGAGATCTAGTAATGATATATACCGACCCGGTTCATGATTATACAGACTTTGTGCTGGAGGAACTCGGACTCGGTGATAAAAACGATGTAATAAGTAATAACTAATTAGGATAGAAATATGAAGATCAAATCATTAATCGCAGTATTGGTATTGGTATCTGTCTCTGTGGCAGCTTCTGCGCAGGGTACATTCAAATTTGGATACACCAATGTAGAATATATATTGAGCCAAATGCCAGAAGCTAAGCAAGTAGATTCAGAGTACAAGACTTACGAATCACAACTGCAAAATCAATTACAAGCTAAAGGACAGGAGTTCCAAACTAAACTTCAAGAATATCAGCAAGGTGCTGCTACTATGACTGACATCATGAGAGCAGACAAAGAATCAGAGCTTACTAACTTGCAGGCTAGGTTGGAAAATTTCCAAAAAGACGCACAAGTTTCTCTTCAGAAAAAACAAAGTGAATTGTATGCTCCCTTGTTCGAGAAAATCGGTAACGCAATCAAAGCGGTTAGAACTGAAAATGGATATGATGCTATCTTCAGCACTGGCGTACCAGGTGTAGACATTCTTTTGGATGCAGATGAGAAATATGACGTTTCTGACTTAGTATTCAAAAAATTAGGAATCACTCCTCCATCAGGAAACTAATACAATAACGAAATCGTAAGGAAACTGCACGTCTTTAGGCGTGCAGTTTTTTTTATGTCCATACCTTACCTAAAGTATTGACAGGGCTAACATTCCGATGACTCAATTATATTTGCCTCAGAATTAAAAAAAGAATAGTAAAATGGCACTTACCTCGACACTTGTTTACAAGGCTGACAAAGAATTCGAAGCGACCAATCAAGTCGGAAATACGGTAAAGATGGATATGTACCCACAGGACGAAAAGAAGAATCAATCTCCCATGGATTTGGTCTTGTCGGCATTAGCCGGTTGCGCCGCAGTAGATATTGTGTCAATGGTAAAAAAGCGCAGAAAGACTTTTGTGGATCTAAAAGTGGAATCAACCGCTGAAAGAGCTGAAGGTCATCCAGCCAAATTCACAAAAATTCATAAGAAGTTCATCATCACTTCTCCCGATCTCACAGACAAAGAAGCAGAGCGCATCATCAATCTGGCAGTAGAAAGCTACTGCAGTGTTGCATCTTCCCTGTCTCCAGAGATAGACATGAGCCACAGTTTTGAAATCCTCAGAGATTAGTCAAAAGAGGAGCTCACAAGATCCAAATCCTTAGTAACAATGTAATTGATATTAGGTTGATCCCCTATGCTTAGAATCGGTATACAGTGATCTCCATACTTTCTCATTTGATTGGATATTGATTCATCGCTAAAGAATCTTTCTTTGGCCCAATCTCCGGAATGGTTCACTTTGAGCAAATAAGTAGAGCCTAATGATGAAGTAGATGAAACTACCGATCCATCTTTATTGGCTATTTGTTTATAATTTCCGGCAAGAATGAATCCATCCTCAGTTGAAACCAAGCCAAAGACGTTTCCATTGAGCTTTCGACTTTGCTGCCATTTCACATCTCCTTCACTCGTAAGTCGGGTAACAGTCAAATCACCCAATTGCCCGATGACTTCACGATCATCGCCATAAAAGACCAAAACATAAGAATTGAGTGATTCAACAAAATTGAGTGTGCGGGGATATTTATTAATCTCCAGTATTTTGCCAAACAGTTGTTCCCCCTGATCGCTAAATGCCAACAAGGTATTTTTCACATCTTTCGTCTCAGGATGCTCGCTTCGTACGATAAAAGTACAACCGCTCAATTCATCATTGAGCACGGTCATTTCCGTATCGGTCAAATCACTTTCTCCTTCAAAGGACAAATTGATTTCTTGATACCATGAGATGCGACCATTTCCCTCCTTTCTACTGACAAAGGCACTTACTCGCCCAGTTTGAGGATCTAGAACTTGACCACCTAAATACTGACTTCCATCAATATTTTCAACAATTTGAGTAGTAATAGGCTGACCGGTAGACAGCAGTTCTTCAGTTGGCATCTGAACATAGTCCTTAATTTTCTTACGCTTATAACTGTACTCCTTCTTTAAACTGTCTCCCATCACATCTCTTAAAACTTCAGGTTTCAGCAATTCTAAATAGCGATTAAAGGCCGATTGATTCTTGTTTCTTTCATTATTCACAAATGAATTTACTCCCTGTATCCCTTGATAAAACTGATCAATAAATTCCTGATATCTCTCATATGACTCCTTGGTGTTTCTCCTACTGGCCACATTCAAAATGGTATCTGCCCGCTTAATCTCATAGAGCATTCGACCATAGTTATAAATGGGATTAAGCTTACTGCTAGCTTCAATAGCCTGATTTTCCTGTTTCAGATTTTCAACAAGCAATTTTTGATTTACGGATTTATACTCGAACAAAGGCTCAACTACAGAATTCAAATCATATTTTCGGATATTAAAAAGTAGTTCCTTGCTGACCTTAAAAAGCTCAAAATCCTTATTCATGTAATCTTCTGGTGTTCTTGCTAGTTTGGTATTCAACAACTTTTCATTCTGCACCATCAGCATACGCAGATATTGAATATCCTTATCTACATATCCATTGATTTCGTCTACCCATTTGGCATAGTTCCAAATAGGAATTTTCTCTTGAAGGAAGTTAATTTCTACGGATAAGCCATCGAGACGATAGACTTCAATATCTCTAATCTCCATAGATTGATCATAGCCAATATGGTATTCTTCTATCAAAGATTGATAAGAATCAAAAAGCTCTAATGCCCGCAGATACTCCTTTTTGAGCGACTCAAATTCTTTCGCTATATCCTCATCATACAGTAAATACAACTCTTTGAGTGTTTTGTATCTACCCATAATCTGAGTGTAGACCTGGTTAGCCCTAGAATAGGCCATGTAGCTTCCTGTAAATGCCTCATAAATAGGCGGTACATGAGCCTGATACTCTGCCATTTTTACGGAATCCACAAAAAAGCGATTATAAATCGAGTCTAATTCCACCTGCATGCGACCCTTTTCATCAAAGTAGGCAAAGTTGAGAAACTCATCTTCATTTCGTTTCACCTCCTTTTCATTCAGGTACACTTTGGCCATTGCCTGTGCCTCCTGTGCCAATTTGATATTGGCTATCGCTCGCTTGTAACCTACCAGCGGATCACTATCTGCAAACCTTTGATAATAAACCAATGAAAGCTGTACGTAAACGCTCGCCTTTTCCGGATCATCTTGTTGATATTTTTTCAAGGCAGCAACCGCATTAGCCGGATCAGAACCGAGTATTCCTGGCAATACTTCTTTAAATTTTGCGAGCTTTTGGGCATTCAAAGCACCACAGAATAATATTAGACCAATTATCAGTGGTATTTTATTTAGACTCAGCTGATTCATATCGTCAAAATTTTAAGGACCACTCTTCTGTTTTTGGCGCGATTTTCATCACTTGTATTCGGCACCAAAGGCACCTCTTCTCCATAACCTACTGGCACAAAACGATCAGTTGGGATGTCACTTTCTATCAAATAGGAAACTACGCTCTGCGCTCTCTTCTCGGATAGCAACTTGTTGTAAGCCGAAGACCCTACATCATCGGTATGAGCGGATATTTCGACCGTCAAGTTCGGATTGGTCTCCATCAAGCCCGACACTCGAGCCAGTTCTGCAAAGGACTCTTCCGTCAAAGTTTCTGAATTGGATTCGAACAATATATCCTTCAAAGTTAAATTGGTGCCTACGATTAGGGGCTGCAAAGCAAGCTTCACCTCTACTTTCGTTTGGCCAGAAGTAGCCTCCTCGGACATGTCAATTATGGTAGAATTAAATGCATATCCCTGGTCGCTTGTAGCCTCTAATTCATATCTATCTCCAACCCTCAATGCCACTGTCTCATTGCCCTCTACCTCTATGGTCTCATCTCTATTTCGATTCCTAATTCTGACTCTTGATCGCACTCTGTTATTGTTGGTTAGGTCTGCCACATTGATTTGTACCTCTTTCTTCTTAGGAGCGAACTCAATATCCTTTTCAAACTCTGGGTAGATCATCAAACCACTTACATCAAATGTGAATGTCTGAGGCAGAAAATTTTTCTTTTCAATGGTCACATCATAGCTTTTCCCCAAATCAAGTTCCAGCTCTGCTATTCCAGTACTTTCATCACTTTCCATCGTTTTTACGACTGCTCCATATCCAGTTTCTCTTACTATGATATTGGCCGATATGGGTTCGAAAATTTCGATATCGTAGATATTCAAATGCAATAGCGCACTTCTATGAAGCACAATATCTTTATCCACCTCTTTGTACTCTGTTTCTCTTGATAGATCGTAGGAGATAGAATAGGTCGTATAGCCATCCTTCCTGAACTCCACATTATAACTGCGACCCACTGCAAGCACCAAACTATATCGACCATCGTTGGGGTTGTTATTGACCTCCATGATCTTTTCTGAAGTAAAAGCATCAGAAACCGTGATGTCAGTATAAAGGCCTTCACCCGTGTTACTATTTCTGATGTAACCCTGAATCACGTGATTTTTGAATTGCTGAAACTCCTCCGGAATATCTACGGAATAAATATCGCTAGATTGATAAACATAATACATCTGGTCACCTTGAGCTGAGATGCACGGAAACTGATCGCTATAAGGTGAATTCACAAAGTCTAAGGCCACAGGCTCAGTCCAATCTCCGGCATCATTGAGATAGGATTGATACATATCATACTCACCTTTGCCGCCCAGACGATTGGAAGAAAAAATCAACGTACGATTGTCAGCCATGATTCTTGGAGCCTTTTCACAGTCCTCATTGATCGGTGCTGGAAGTAGGCTCGGGATCGACCAATTGTTCCTGCCTATTCGCTCTGATTTATAAATGGCATAACAGGTCTTCCCTGCCATCTCGTCTTTCAGATCAGGATCACTAGGTCCTTCAGCTTTGATCTTTACAAAATAAAGCGTTTTTCCATCTGCTGATATTGAAGGGAAACCCTCAAAACCACTTCCGTTGATGGGTTCGCCAATGTTGACTGGAGAGGACCAACCAGATTCCTCACGTATCGAATAGTAAATGTCGTCTGCTCCATACCCACCATCGAAGGACCCAAAAAAGTACATGGTATTCCCATCAAAACTGATACTTGGCCCTGCAATCAAAACATCCGAACCACCATAGTTGTTGATACTGTCAATTGACACAGGGTCCATCCATTTGCCTGAAGCATCCAATTTTGATTCGTAAAGCTGATAAGTACCTGATTTATTGGATTCAAAAGCCATGGTTTTTCCATCTGCAGAGATCGAAGGTGCATATTCGACCATGTCCGAATTCAATTTTGAAACCTTATCTGAAGCAACCCTGCGCAAAGTGTCTGCTTCCTGAGCGAACGCTGCAGAAAGCGTCGACAAATAGATTACCGTTATGTAGCTAGCTATTTTCATTACAATCCTAACATCACAAATGCGCCCCAATAATAGGGCTCTTTATATTCTTTTTTAAGTTCGGCAATTGCATCATGAAAGGCCGCTTGTTTCGTCTGGCCCCCCAACCAATTGTCATAAAACATGGACATCAGTTTTTGAGTTGTTTCATCGTTGACCTTCCAGAGGCTCATGATCAAATTTTCAGCACCAGCTACGAGTAATGCACGTTGAAGGCCATATACGCCCTCACCATTTTTTACCTCCCCAAGTCCAGTTTCGCAGGCAGACATTACCACCAATTCGGTCTGGTCCAAATCCAAATTCATGGCTTCATAAGCAGTCAATATACCATCCTCTGTCCCCGGCAATTTTTGATGTTGAAAAGTCTTAGAGGCACCAGCCAACAACAGTCCTGAACGAAACAAAGGATTAAACTCAGCCTCCCTGGACTGAATCCCCTCATTGGCATTAAACAATACATTCATATTGGACATAAAAAATCCATGAGTGGCAATGTGCAAAAGTTTAGGACTATGGAGAGCCTTGATATTTTCTTCGTTGGCTTCTGCCCTTTGGAACAAATCATATTTCCAGAAGTTTTGATCCAAGGTTTGACTAATGTGATTGGTTTCTTCCAGCGTACCTGGTAGTTCAGTGATGCCATCAGCAAAGCCCCGTTCTGTGCTTGCCTTTGTACCAGCAGCACTGGCTCCACCCATGGTATAATCAGGATAGCCAAAAATCGCGGCCTTTCTTACAGTCAATTGACTCGTTTCTTTACTTTGCTCTATGACTAAATCTCGAGTATTGCTGAGCAGGCGAATGTCATACTTGTCAAAGACATATTCCTGATTTTCCGGATCATATAGCGTGTTGATGTTGATCTTGTTATACACGCCATCTGTAGATAAAAACAGCTTCTGGACACCCTGCAATTTGTCATCTATATTTTTCCAATACTGGCTGTATGATCTTTGATTGTCCATTTTGAAGACAACCATATTCTTGTATTGTTTGAAATACTTCGATTCCATCTCTTCCCCTTCGGTGATTACCACCAGCTCTGGCACTCCTTGAGATTTGAGAACAAGTCCTGCATAATAGATAGAATCATTTTTAGTGTTTTTCTTAACTCTGAGTAGCTCAAGAGCAACTTCGCCCTCAACTAGATTTTGCTGCACATCACTCATCTTCACTAGCGATTGATCATACTGACCAGCAAAAACTCCTGACTTTTTGGAAAGCTCTTTCTCTATTTCATTGGATCGAGTTTGTAGCTCTGCGATATCAAAGTTGTTGATAGCTAGCTCCGATTTCGACATGTTTAGCGCCTTGACCAAATCCTCTTTCGTTGACTTCCACGCTATATATTGGGCTATCAAAGCTTCATCGCCACTATTCAAAATTCTGTCTTTCACCTTCTTGGTTGCGTTTAGCAACAAAGCTTTAGTACTTAATTGTAGGTTATAAAGATTCTCCAGAACCTCCTGCTGATAAGTTTGATTCCCGAAACCATGGTAGACATACTCAATAGCAAAGTCTTTGTATGCTTCAAAAACCGGCTTGATTTTTCCATAAAATGCACTTTTTTCTTCTTCACTCAAGGAGGGAAAATAGTTCTGGATCGCTGCTAAGTAGTTGTCCAGAGCAAAACCATAATCCTCTCGGGCACCCTCATAATCTTCCAGCCTTTGCTTTACAGAAGCCAGGCCATAAATGGCATAGGCCAGGTCTGGATGGTTTTCGTTCAAGATCTCCTTTCTGATCCTAATCACTTCTTCAAAATGGACTTTGGCCCCTTCATAGTTGCCAATCTCCTGTTCTAGCACCGCTATGTTGTACAGCGTATTAGCGAATGAGGGATGATCAGTTCCAAATAGCGATTCATAAATCCGGATACTTTCTTCGTACAACCTTGAGGCCTTTTCATATTCACCCATCTCCTCCAAAGTAGCCGCCAGATTGTTCAGTGTTTTAGAATATAATGGGTGCTGCGTGCCTAATTGCACTTTGTCTATGGCCAAAACTCTTTCTAGCAATTCTTTACTCTTCTCAAGATCACCTTCCATTTCATAAAGAGCTGCCAAATTCTCCAGCGAGCTGGCATAATCGATATGTTGATCTGAATGAATTTCTTTAAAAATCTCCATTGAAGATTCAAACAAAGGTTTTGCAGCCTTGAGGTTCCCCATTTTCAAATACAAAAGACCCAACTCATTGGCTGTATTGGCATAGAAAACATGATGAGAACCAAACTCTTCTTTGTAGAGCTCCAGAGATTTTTTAATAAATTCTTCTGCCTGGGAATACTCTCCCTGTGACTTTGCGATTACTCCCAGGTAATGATAGGTATAGGCCAGTTGGCTCGGGGGAGCTTGAGATCCCAAAGATTTCTTTATGCCCATGGTTTCTTCCAATATCAACCTGGCCGATTCATATTTACCCTTTACGATGTATAGAAGCGCTAAATTTTCGTAGGTAGCGAGATAGTTTTCATTCGTCTCACCCAGTAGCTCTTTCTTTATTTCCATGGATTGAATCAGGGCAATTTCCGCATCAAAAAAACTGTTGCTGGACTGAAGATAGCTAGCATAGTTACCCAAAAAGGAGGCATATTCCAGTCGTGCAGTGGAGGATTCCTTCTCATAGTGCTCCTTAATTTCTTCGAACAATTCTCCCGCTCGATTCAGATCCTGCATAGTAGTGTACAGCACAGCCATACTCAATTTCAAATCAATGACCTTGGCTTCATTCTCTCTCGAAAGATGAATGGACTCATTTAAAATCGCTTCGGATTCTTTGTATCTACCTAATGCCGTCAGAGCTGCGGCTTTCGATTCCAATAGATTTTTTCTCCAATCAGACTGCTCGTCAACTTCCAACAAAGCTTGATTGATTTCGTCTAATGCTTCATTGAACTGCCCTCTCTCCAGATCAACTAGGGCCAAACCAGACCAAGCACCAAAATAGGCATCCTCATTGTCTGAGCCACGCAATTTTACTTCCTCAAAACAGCTATATGCCCTATCAAATTCATAGTTCAGAAAATGAACCTTTCCCAAGTCAGTCAAAGCAATTAGATAAGCTTCCTCCTTCTCTCCTGATAATTTATCAACCAGACCTTCTAATAATTCGGTTGCTTCCTTTAATCGACCTTCTTTCATGTAGAGGATGGACAAACCATTGATGGCTATTAGATTGTCAGGATCGTTGTGCGCGTCTAATTTTGTAAAAACCTGGTGTGCCTTAAGGTACTTATCAGTAGCTATTGTCAACTGTTCATTATCCTCATAAGCGCGACCCTGTTTGACCAATAGTCTAGCATAATCTAGCTCTAAAGCATCAGGATCAAAAAAAGATTCAAGCTCAGATAGCAAGGCAATAGATCTTTCAAAATCCCCCTGCAGCAGTTTCAGCTCCGAATAAATGTAGGTGATATTAAAAAATTCAGGAGAGACTTGATCCTGTCGATTCAATACCTCATAGGAGAGTTCAAATAAAGAATCGGCCTTGACCATCTGATTGTCATAATAGAATACCATTGCCAAATTGCCCTGCACCTCGGCAACTGAGGCACTATTCGAATCAAAATAAACCAGGTATAAATCCAGTGCATCTTTGAAAGCCTCTTGGGATTGAGCTAAACCATCAGTCATTGACAATAACAACCCCTTGTTGTAAAGGGCTACAGCATAGACTTCCTTATCTCTATTACCTATCGCCTCTTGTACCTTCAGTTCCTTCTCCACATAGGTCAGTCCTTCTTCAATCCAGCCCGCTTCAAAACAGATCAAAGTCAGCTGTCTGTATATAGCAGCTGTATTTGCGTGGTTTTCTCCTAAATCAGATTGGCAAGAAACTAAGGCTTCTATGCTCTTTTGTTTGGCTAACTCGTAATCATATTTGGTATAGGCTTCTTCCCCTTGTTTATACAACTCAGCCCAATCCTGCGAAACTGCCGCGTGACTTGCAAGAATCAATATCAACAAAATTTTCCCTATTTGAGAAAGGCGTATTACCGAAAAAAATGCTTTTAATCGAAATGTCATCATTGACGAATATTGAATACCTATTAAGTTAGCAGGGAAAATCGGATAGCACTAAATTCGAACTTAATATTAATAATGTCAAATGACGACACATTGAGGGTATTATATTTCCATCAACATTTCAAAACGCCCTACGAGGGAGGCAGCATTAGATCCTATTTGCTTGCAAAGGCTTTATTAGACAAAGGACATGAGGTCATCATGATCACGGCTCATAATGCACCAAGGGAGGAGAAGAACGTAGATGGAATCCAGGTCATTTATCTTCACGTGCCGTATGACAACACCTACAAATTTTGGAGAAGGGTCTGGGCCTTTCTCGCCTACACAGTTCGGTCCTGCATACTCTCAACCCGAATCAAGTCCATTGACTGCTGCTATATCATGACCACTCCTCTTACGACTGGACTGATAGGTGCTTTCAATCGATTATTCCTCAAAAGAAACTACTTTTTTGAAGTAGGGGATCTTTGGCCACTGGTGCCTATCGAAATGGAATTCATCAAATCCTGGCCGCTCAAGAAACTAACCCATTGGTTCGAAGGCTATTTCTATCGTAAGTCGATTGGCAACATTGGTATGTCACCCCCAATATCGGATTATATAAAAAGTAAAGCTCCAGAGGTTCCTTTGGAAACCATATATAATATCAGCGATTGCGAACTCTTCCAGCCCAATTACAAAGGTGAGCGAAAGGGTAAATTCACAATTTGCTATACTGGCACCTTTGGATTAGCGAACGACCTAACCCGAATCATTCACATTGCAGAAAATATTCAGAGTGAACCGGTTCAATTTATTTTCATTGGCGCAGGTGCGGACAAACCGATGATAGAAGAGATGGTGCAAGAAAGGCAATTGGAAAATGTAGAGATAAGGAGTTTTTCTGACAAACTAGAAATGGCCAGAATCCTGGAACAATCTGATGCTATGTTTATCTCTTTTGCGAACTACAACAGTCTCTTTACAGGTAGCCCAAACAAATTATTCGATGGTTTGGCTGCTGGTAAGCTGATCATTACCAACTTTGATGGATGGATTGGAGACCTCATTACCAAAGAGAATTGCGGGTTCCATTTCGAGCATAATTCCAGCATAGATTTCATGGCAAAACTTAGGCCCTTTATAGTAGACCAGAGCCACCTCGTGAATTATCAGAAAAACGCTCGAACATTGGCAGAAAAACGATTTGATTTAAAACTGCAATCTCAACGTTTTATTAGCTTCATAGAAGAATCGGTTATCCGTTCTTAGGCTTGTAGTTCGATTGCTGAAAAATTTTGTGAGCATCCTTTTCTGCCATCAATTGCTGTAAGGTTACTTCTGGGTTTTCTTCCATATACTTTTCTACGATTTCCCAGCCCACCCAGGCACCTACTCGTCCCGGACACTTATCACTAATCTCAAATACATTTGGGCTTTCTCCTACGAACTTATTCTTCACAAAATGATTGGTCTCATACAACAACTGATTCTGAATCAAGTTAGCCCAAATGATCTCTCTATTCTGCTTCACTAGCTTCATCTCCTCTGCTGTATACCCGATAATTAGTGAGTCAGGCTTACAAGGCAGCATCTGTGAAACGAAATAATAAGACTTACCTACATTGATCATATCAGCAAGAAGCGTCCCATGCGATTGGTCTATCTGGTTAAACTCGTTAGATACAAAACTCAAAATAATGGGTGAAACACTTTCCTTCATATAGCGCTTTACAATATACGCCGGCACATCATTCGGGGGATAGGTCCCATTATGCCCCATGAAAAAATCTAGGCCAACCACTATCAACGAATCAGATACATACAAATCATTGTACTGCCCAGTAATTACCGTTTGTACTCTTGGAATTTCTGTAGAAGGGTAATAATGCTTAATGATACGAAAAGCCGACTCGAGCTCAGATATATTCTCAGAATCAAACTCAGAAAAATATTCGCCTACTTCCATGAATAGCGAGTCGATGTACACATTTTGCATCAAGGGCAATAACCGTTTAGCCAAAATCGTATCATTGGGATATTGATTCGCATCCAAAAAATAGTCTGCCATAGCTCGGTTAGCCTCAAGAAAGGCAACCGTATGATCGACACTCTTCAATTCTTTCATCTCTTCCTCTAGATGCTCTACGGGAATATCAACAACTATGTCTTCGTACCTATCGACTTGATCACAATCTCCACCTCCACATGACCATAGTAAAAGGCCAACACATAGAAAAAAGAGATTTTGAAGAATTCTTCCTTTTTTTAACCCTATCATGATCAAGATGCTTTTTAGATTTGTAATTTTATGCTGATTCATAGACTTCTATTAGAACCAACAAAAGTATTTATTTTTTACTCCTCATGAAGAAATACCTCGTCCTAATCCCAGCACTTTTCATAGTATCAGTAGCCATCTGCCAACCGAAGATCGGCCTGACTGTGTCACCAGGTTTTTCCTTCACCAGAACCAAATATTTACCCAACGATGATACCCAGATAGATAAAGGGGATCAAGCATTTCGTGCGAAATTCGGATTGGAATTTGACTTTCCATTGACTAACAATTATTCCTTTAGCACCGGTTTGATATATGCCCCAAAAAAGGTATCGGTGAAAGCCTCCATGTTTAATGAAGCAACTACCTCCATTATCAATCAAAAAGAAGAGTATAAAGCCCAATACCTACAAATTCCGCTGACATTAAAACTATTCACAAGTGAAATTCAGCCAGATCTTAGAGTGTTTTTCCAACTTGGTTTTATGGGAGAAATCCTTCTCTACAATGAACCCATGGATCGTGACAATGTATTGGTTGAGGAATTCAGGTTTTTCGATGTCTCCTTCACAGGAGGTGCCGGATTAGAGTTCGGACCTGAGATCAATTCTCAACTCTACGGTGGTATATTTTATGACCGAGGTTTGGTAAATATCATCAAAGGTCAGAATGGCGATATATCAGATGATCTGGCAGTTCGAATGGATATGATTCATTTGAAACTGGGTATCAAGTTCTAAAACAAAAAAAGATCGCACTTAAAGTGCAATCTCTTCTCCTAGGCCATTGATGAAGTTATACTCCAAAATGGCTTTTGATGAATCTTCTGCCAGGCTAATCCAGCGTTTGTACTTAAAGTACCATTTCATTCTCCTGGAAACCAGGCCACTGGTAAAATAAGCATACAAATAAGGATGAAGCGCAATGGTCAATTTCTTTTCATTTTGCTTGGTCATCAAGTGCTCGATGTCCTTTTCGATTTGATCTGTTACCAAAATAGAAGCGGTAATTTTACCAGATCCATTACAAGATGGACATACTTCTCTGGTTTTGATATTCAATTCAGGACGAACCCTCTGTCTGGTGATTTGCATCAAACCAAACTTTGACAAAGGCAAAACGGTAAACTTGGATCGATCCGTTTTCATCTCATCTTTCATCTTTTGGAAAAGTAGTTTCTTATTCTCTACTTTTCGCATATCGATAAAGTCGATTACGATGATTCCACCCATATCTCTTAGGCGAAGCTGGCGGGCTATTTCTTTAGCCGCATCCATGTTTACTTTTAGGGCTGTGCTTTCCTGATTATCTTCTGCATTGGACTTGTTTCCGCTGTTCACGTCTATCACGTGCAATGCTTCCGTATGTTCTATGATCAGGTAGCCCCCACCGTCTATACTTACTGATTGACCAAACAGACCTTTCAGCTGCTTTTCAATACCATAGGCTTCAAAAACCTTGGCTCTTCCGTTGTATAGTTTGGTGCTTTTTTCTTTCTCCGGAGCTATCTCTCTTATGAAATTTCTGACTTCATGATAGAGTGTTTTATCATCTATCACTATGCTGTCAAAAGATTCATTGAGGACGTCTCTTAGGATAGAATTGGCTCGGTTGATTTCACCGATTACTTTTTCGTTAGGCTTCACCTTTTTGAGGCGTTGCATGCCTTTAGACCACTTGTCCACCAAGCTGGTCAAATCCCTATCCAATTCAGCTACATCTTTTCCTTGTGCAACTGTACGGATAATGATTCCAAAATTCTCTGGTTTGATCGACTTGATAAGTCGAAGCAATCTCTTTCTTTCGTTACTGTCCGCTATTTTCTTCGATACACTTACCGAATCAGAAAACGGAACCAGAACGATGTATCTTCCAGCAATAGACAACTCACTGGATAGTCTTGGCCCTTTTGTAGATATAGGTTCTTTTACAACCTGAACGAGAACTCTCTGGTTTTTAGATAAAACCTGGTTCATTTTCCCCAACTTATTGATATCAGGTAGGCGCTTGAATCCATTCAGATTCTTGCCGCTCATTTTACCGGATAGGATCAGCTTGGTACACTTGTTAAGCGACTGAAGCTGGGGACCGAGATCCAAATAATGCAGAAACGCATCTTTTTCATACCCAATATCAACAAAGGCGGCATTTAGCCCAGGCACGACTTTTTTGACTTGCCCAAGATAAATGTCACCTACGTTGAACTGGTGACCATCATCATCCTGATGGTACTCGGTTAATTTTTTGTCTTTTAAAAGGGCTATTCGACATCCATTCTGAGTTGAATTAATAATTAATTCTGTACTCAAGGTTTAAATGTTTAATAGTAAAAATTTGATTTACTCAAATAACCCAAGAAGTAAAATTACTTCTTCTTGTGTCTGTTCTTTCTAAGTCTCTTCTTTCTCTTATGAGTAGAGATCTTATGTCTTTTTCTTTTCTTACCGCAAGGCATAATAAAAGCTCTTTAATGTTTTACAATTCGTTTAATTTCTTCAAGTATTGATCCGTAGATGATAAAATCGCTGGATCAGTACTAGTCTTTTTTATACTTTGAAACCACTGCTCCGCCTTGTCAAACTGACTTAGCTCGAAATAACTAGTAGCCAATAAAAAGGCTGCTTGCTGGTTCGATGGATCAATAGTCATCAATTTCTCAAATCTTCCAACTGCCTTGTCATATTGTCCAGACTGTACTGAAAACATGCCTAAACTATACAAAGCCGTCGTATTTTCCGGATACTCTTCTAGTATCTCCCTTAGCATAGTTATCCCCTGCATTGGATTGTCAGAAACTACCTTCGTCATGGCCAACTTGGCCCTTGTGTCTGGATCGTTTCTTTGAGACAAAACCACTTCAAAACAAGCCTGAGCTTTCTTGGCGTACTTAGCCAAATCCGCTTGATTCAGTGCTATTCCGAAAAGCTGGAAATAAATTTCTCCTGCTTTAGCCTGACCTTCCACAGTCTTATCCAACTCAGCTACCAGGTCCGCAAAATACGAAGCACTGTCTAACTCGTTGTAAGACAGGTACAATCTTGCCAAAGAGTCCGCAAAGATAATACTTTTTTCTTTATCAGAAAACGCAATCAACTGGAGCAGGGAATCCCGCCTGATTTGATCCTCTTCCGAAAAGTTAAAAGTATGTGCCTTTTCTACTTGATTGTCCTCTTGTGAGCCGGCCAATTCTACATCTGCAGCATCATTATCCACCACCACTTTGGGCAGGTTGAAAAGAATGATAATGAGGACAACGCCTCCTGCTAAAACTAACCAGCGGTGCAATGACATAGCAGATTAGCCTATTTTATCGCTTGTTTTGATTTTTTCTACGAACACTTTTGAAGGCTTAAAGCTCGGGATATAATGTTCGTCTATTACCATTGCTGTGTTTTGAGAAATGTTTCTTGCAATTTTCTTTGCTCTCTTCTTATTTACGAAACTTCCAAAACCACGAACATAAATGTTTTCGCCTTCCGCCATGGAGTTTTTAACTACGCTAAAGAACGCTTCTACTGAAGCTTGAACATCCAATCTGTCTATTCCTGTTTTCTCGGCGATCTCGTTGATCACATCTGCTTTCGTCACGTTGAATCTAATTTATATGTAGTAAAAATCTTGTAATAAGGCTTAAATTAGCCATCTGAACTTCCATGAATTCAGAAGCGCAAATAAAAACAAAAAATCCCTCACTTAGAAATATTCCTCAGGATTGAAACTTAAAATCAAAGAGAAGGAGTGGCTACCCATGACGCAAGAGTTGCTGAATTGGTACAAACTGAACCACAGAGAATTACCCTGGAGATCAAGTAAAGAAGCATATAAGGTATGGTTGTCCGAAATTATACTTCAACAAACCCGGGTGGCTCAGGGCATGTCATATTATTTACGCTTTTGTCAGAATTATGCTACCCTTGCAGATTTTGCCAAGGCTCCTTTGGACGATATTCTCAAACTTTGGCAAGGACTGGGATACTATTCCAGAGCCCGAAACATGCATAAATGTGCCAATCAAATCATTTCAGAATTTGACGGAGCATTCCCACAGAGCTATTCAGAATTAATCAAACTAATCGGAATCGGCAAATACACAGCAGGCGCCATTGCCTCCATATGCTTTGATGAAGCAGTGCCGGCCATCGATGGCAATGCTTTTCGAGTCTATTCCCGTTTGTTCCATATATCAGAAGACATATCCAAAGCATCTACCTTCAAAACTTTTTTTGAACTCGGGCAAGAAATAATACCTAATGACCAATCAGGTGATTTTAATCAAGCGATCATGGAATTGGGCGCTACTATCTGTCTACCTAAGAACCCCAAGTGCGAAGACTGTCCTATTCAACATTACTGTGTTGCTAGAGCCAAAAAGGCCCAACAAGCACTTCCTGTCAAGTCCAAAAAAGTAAAAGTCAGCCAACGCTATTTCAATTACCTCGTACTCATACATGACAGTCAAGTTTTGATCAGGCAAAGAGGACCCAAAGATATTTGGCAAGGGCTTTATGATTTTCCATTGATCGAAACTAAAAACCATACAAAAAACCGTATTTTTGAGTTTCTGAATGAACAAAAATGGAAGGACTTTGAGGTCCTTCATCGAACAGAAGAGTATAAGCACATCTTGACACATCAGCGATTACACATTTATTTTGATGTGATAGAGGTGAGGAATTGGCAGGATTTTAAAGTATTTTGTCAGGATAATGAACTGGAAAGACATGAAATTAGCGAACTGGAGACCTTAGCAGTACCAAAGCCAATAGAGCGCTTTCTGCAGGACGAGTTCCCAATTCAATAAATTTTCCATCTAACAACCCGTATATTATGGCTGGAGTAAATAAAGTAATTCTATTAGGAAATTTGGGCAGAGACCCTGAAGTCAGACACCTCGACAATGGCCGAGCAGTGGCCAATTTTTCTATCGCAACGACTGAGTTTTATAAAAACAAACAAGGTGAGCGAATGTCCAACACCGAGTGGCACAATGTAGTACTGTGGACACCATTAGCCGAGATTGCAGAAAAATACCTTAAAAAAGGAAATCAAGTTTACATCGAAGGTAAGCTCACCTCTCGATCATATGAAGACAAAGATGGTGTGACAAAATACATCACCGAGGTAGTAGGTCGTGAAATGACCCTATTGGGAGGACCAAGACCAGAAGGTGATTATTCAGGTCAAAACAGCAACCAGAGCAGTGCAAATAATCAATCTGCTAAACCAGAAATCGTAGATTCTACTGTTGAAGATTCGAACGAAATTGACGATCTTCCTTTCTAACACTAATTAAATAGCAAATGGACGACCCATTCCCGGGACTTTTTTTACTAGCAGCATTTTTTTCAGGTCCTGAGATTTACTTTCTAATTGCCAATTTGATATTGGTGATTCTGCTTTTTGTAGGATCTGCTTTGGTCTCTGGATCAGAGGTCGCCTACTTTTCTTTGTCATTGGAGCAAGTAATTGATCAAGGCAATGATTCGCCTCAAGACAAGCGCATCATTCATTTGCTATCTAATCCGAATAAACTCTTAGCAACGATCTTGATATTGAATAATTTCATCAATATCTCGATCGTCATGCTCACTACTTACGTGACTCTGAGTGTCACGGTCGATCACTTCTCTACAGAAACCGTTTTAGGTATCCTTACCATTGTGATTACCTTTCTGATCGTGTTCATAGGTGAGATCGTACCTAAAGTTTATGCCAATCAAAACAATTGGGCCTTTGCTCAAAAGACCTCAAAGCTTTTGACTTTCGCCAATGAGATGTTTAGTCCATTGTCATGGTTATTGATTCGCGTCAGTAGTGTCATCGAAAATCGGATAGAAAAAAAAGGCTACAACGTGTCTGTAGACGAACTGAATGAAGCCCTGGAAATCACAACCGACAAAGAAACGACTGAAGAAGAAAAAGGGATCCTGAAAGGAATTGTAAACTTCGGTACCTTGTCTGTGAAACAGATCATGAAATCCAGAATGGATATCACCGCACTGGATATGGAGACGGATTTTCATGAATTGATGAACCAAATCAATAAGACGGGCTACTCACGAATTCCTATTTATAAGGAGACAATAGACAATATTGAAGGCATACTTTATATCAAGGACTTACTCCCATACCTGAGTGAGGAAGAAACTTTCAAATGGCAAGACCTGCTCAGACCAGGCTTTTTTGTTCCTGAGACCAAAAAAATTGACACACTTTTCAAAGATTTTCAAGAAAAGCGAATCCACATCGCCATCGTAGTAGACGAATATGGAGGCACATCGGGTCTGATAACTATGGAGGATGTGATTGAAGAAATCGTAGGAGAGATCAATGATGAGTTTGATGATGAAACTGATGCAGAGTACAAAAAGATCGATAACAACACCTACATCTTCGAAGGAAAAACATCGATCATGGACTTCTGTAAGATCACAGATGTAGATCATAAGATCTTCGAAGAAGTAAAAGGAGAAAGCGAGTCGCTTGGCGGACTATTGCTTGAAATCAATTCCACCTTACCCTATGCTGGGGAGAAGATCATTTTCGACCGTTTTACATTTGTCATTACTTCGGTCAACGAGAAGCGAATTAAAAAAGTAAGAATTGTAATCAAAAGATAGAATGAGGATCCTGGTAGCATGTGTGGTATTGATATGCCTATTTAGTTGTGAGAAGAACTACTATCCTAAACCAAAGGGCTACAATAGAATAGATTTGGCTCCTAGCGAATACACCTCTCTTCCTGATAGCTTCCCTTATTTATTCGAATATGCCAAAAGCAGCGAAATCCATGCAGACAAGTCCTGGATCTCAGAAAGATACTGGATCGACTTGCACTATCCGCAGTTCGACGCTGATGTCCAGATCACTTACAAAAACATCGACCCAACTGGTAGTAACCTGAAGGACCTGCTAAGAGATTCCTATAAACTGGCATCAGAGCACGGTGTAAAAGCCTACTCAATTGATGAAAGTGTGGTCAAACTGGAGAACGGCATGATGGCCACTTTGATGGAATTGTCTGGAGAAGTCCCAAGTCAATTCCAATTTCATGTCACAGATTCTACTGACAATTTTCTGAGAGGAGCACTTTATTTCAAAACAGCTACAGCCAATGATTCTCTGAGGCCTGTGATCGATCACATCAAGCTGGACATGCTTCACATGCTCAACACCCTCGAATGGAATAATTAAATCATGGCCGAATTCTTCGAAACCAAAATAGAGTTTTTGAAGGGTGTCGGACCAACCCGAGCCAAGCTACTTCAAGAGGAGTTGGGGATATTTACCATTGGAGATCTTATTAACCATTTTCCTTTTCGCTACGAAAACCGTTCTCAGTTTCACCGCATATCCGAATTGGGACATGAAGAAGGTTTCGTTCAGATTAAAGGAATACTAACCTCACTTGGTCTCAAAGGGCAGGCACGCAAACAAAGATTAGTTGCTGAATTTAGGGACGATACGGGAAGCTTAGAGTTAGTCTGGTTCAAGGGGGCCAGCTGGATGCTGAAAAAGTTAAAGACCGGACTACCATATGTCATCTATGGGAAACCCAGCCTCTTTAATGGAGTCTACTCCATCAGTCACCCAGAGATTGAGATTTCTACCCCTAATTCCGACAGCAAAACGGATAGCTTTTTACCCGTCTATCATACCACAGAAAAACTCAAAAGAAGATATGTAGATAGCAAGGCCCTCGCCAAGATGGTAAAAACAGCACTGAATCTAGCCTCATTTGATGTGACGGAAAATGTGGATGACTACCTTTTGCAAAGACACCAGCTGATCACTCTAAAAGCGGCGCTCACATGGATCCATTTTCCTGAAGATCAAAAACAGCTATCTAAAGCCCTGGAAAGATTGAAATTCAACGAGCTGTTTTTTATCCAGTTAAAAATATTTCAGGAAAAATCTGACCGGAAGGACAAACACCAGGGAATCATCTTTACCAAAAGTCAACTGGTCAATGATTTCTACACCAATCACATTCCCTTTGAACTAACCGATGCGCAAAAAAAAGTCATCAAAGAAATCTACGCTGATCTGCAATCTGGCTATCAAATGAATCGCTTGTTGCAAGGAGATGTAGGGAGTGGCAAAACCATTACAGCCTTTATTTGCATGCTGATCGCCATCAGTAATGGCTACCAAACCAGCATCATGGCACCTACGGAGATTTTGGCCACTCAGCATTATCAGGGACTGGCTGAATTCAGCGATCTCATGGGGCTCCGAACCGCGCTGGTTACTGGTTCAACTAAAAAGAGCCTTAAGAATAAAAATCTGGCTGAATTACAAAACGGCCAATTGGACATCATAGTAGGGACACACGCTCTGATCGAAGACAAGGTTAAGTTTCATAATCTGGGCCTGGCAGTAATAGATGAGCAGCATCGGTTCGGTGTGGCTCAACGTGCCAAGCTATGGTCAAAAAACGACCGGCACTATCCCCATGTGTTAGTAATGACTGCCACTCCCATCCCTCGAACCCTTGCTATGACCCTTTATGGAGATTTAGAAATCTCCACCATCGATCAATTGCCGCAAGGAAGAAAGGCAATCAAAACGAGTCATCTAACCGATTCGCATAGGTTGAAATTGTTCGGATTCATCAAAAAGCAAATAGAGGAAGGAAGACAGGTTTATATTGTATATCCACTGATTGAAGAATCTGAAAAGATGGACTACAAGGATTTGATGGATGGCTATGAGAGCATATCCAGAGCCTTTCCTAATACGCCAATTAGCATCGTACACGGCAAGATGAAAGCTGCTGATAAGGAGTGGGAAATGAAACGTTTTGTAGAAGGAAAAACCAGCATCATGGTGGCCACCACTGTTATAGAAGTAGGAGTCAATGTACCCAACGCTACAGTGATGGTCATAGAAAATGCAGAACGATTCGGACTCTCTCAGTTGCACCAGTTGAGAGGTCGAGTAGGTAGAGGAGCAGACCAGTCCTACTGTATTTTGATGACGGGTCCTAAGATGTCCAAAGAGGCAAGGGAACGAGTCAAAACCATGGTGGCTACCACTGACGGTTTTAAAATCGCTGAGAAAGACTTGGAACTACGTGGGCCTGGTGATTTGATGGGAACACAGCAAAGTGGCGTATTGGACCTCAAAGTTGCAGATATCAGTACAGATGGGGAGCTATTAAAACTAGCGCGCGAAACCGCTAGAGAGGTAATCGAATCTGACCCTAAATTAGAAAGGAGTCACCATCACAAAATCCATGCTTACCACAATAGAGACAAGCGCCATCTACTCTGGAGCAACATCTCATAAAATCAGTGCATAAAAAAAGCCTCATTGAAAAATGAGGCTTCAAATATTCTTTTCGTTTCGCTTAGGAAGCAACTTCTTCCGTTCCTTCTTTCAACTTAGCGATACTAAATGATTTTTTCTCTTTGTGTCCACAGTAGCCACAGGTGAAGAATTTGATCAACTCTCCCTCTTCAGTAGCTGTAGGTGATTGAACGATTTCCTCTTTGTTCACTTTCAAAGTTTGATAGTTACATTCAGAGCATTTCAATGCGTGAAGTCTACCGTTATACTTTTCAATTTTTGTATATCCAGACTCCTCATCGATCCAAACGTCATAATCAACAGAGAAAGCATCCTCTTCAGCCTGCATACCTTCATCCAGGTAAACATCTTCTTCCTCCTCACTCAAAAGCTTCATTTTTCTGCCTTCTGGAGAAATCCTTGGAGCAAATCTCAATTGCTTCAATCTCTTCTCGATGTAGAATGGGTAGTAGAACTTCAAGATGTTTTGGATAATCACACCCGCGATGATCGCAAACATGGTACTAACAAATAATCTTACAACGAACCACAATACACCTGACTCAGTAACCAAAGTATTGGCATAAACTGCTCCAGCAATGATGATCAATAATGCACTGTACCAGAGCAAATTGATCTCATACATATTGATATAATCGTACTTTGTCTTGTAATCCTTGGTGAACATCAACTTCAAGTAGTGGCTCAACAAGATGAGTAAGCCCACACCTGCAATCGCATATGAAACGTAGTGACCATACATGTTCCAAGTATCCAGTAGGCTTTGATCGATTTTATTCATAGCGTTCAGCTTTAGTTTTGTGGTATTTTGTGTTAAGGTATATTGTTAATAAACTCTCCAAAAACGGATAATAGCCAAATATATACAAATTGCGTAATTCTCTTACTTCACCATTGTTAAAATTATATAAAAAAAAACTTTAATCCTACTAGGAAAACCCTTCTAAAAACTGCGTTTTTCACTGAAAATCAGCCTTCAACAAAAAAAGGTCACTTAAAAAGTGACCTTTCATATTTTTTATACAACAACAGAGAATTAACCATTCATGGAGATCAAAAACTCCTCGTTGTTTCTTGTTCCTTTCATTTTTCCTAACAAGAATTCCATTGCTTCTGCAGAATTCATATCGTCCATGAACTTTCTCAAAATCCATACTTTGGATAGTTCGTCTTTGTCCATCAACAAATCTTCTCTTCTGGTTCCAGATGCAGGAATATCGATAGCAGGGTAAACTCGCTTGTTGGCCAACTTGCGATCCAACTGGAGTTCCATATTACCCGTTCCCTTGAATTCTTCAAAGATCACTTCGTCCATTTTAGATCCAGTTTCGATCAGAGCTGTAGCAAGGATGGTCAATGAACCACCATTTTCTACATTTCTTGCCGCTCCAAAGAATCTCTTTGGTTTGTGAAGTGCATTGGCATCCACACCACCCGAAAGAATCTTTCCACTTGATGGAACTACTGTATTGTGCGCTCTTGCCAGCCTTGTGATAGAATCCAAAAGGATCACTACATCATGACCACACTCAACCATTCTTTTCGCTTTTTCCAAAACGATATTGGCAACTTTTACATGCTTTTCAGCCTGCTCATCAAAAGTAGATGCAATCACTTCAGCCTTTACGCTTCTCGCCATATCAGTCACCTCTTCAGGACGTTCGTCGATCAAAAGGATCATTAAATAAACTTCTGGGTGATTTTCAGCTATCGCGTTGGCTACATTTTTTAGAAGAACCGTCTTACCTGTCTTAGGCTGTGCTACGATCATGCCTCTTTGGCCTTTCCCCATTGGAGAGAATAGATCCATTACTCGAGTAGAGTAATCGCTAGGTTTGTAGCTTAGATTCAATTTTTCTTCTGGGAACAAAGGAGTCAGATACTCAAATGGTACTCGGTCTCTTATTTCCTCAGTCGTTTTACCATTAACGGTAGTCACTTTCAATAGAGCAAAATATTTTTCTCCATCTTTAGGAGGTCTGATCTGTCCGATGACAGAATCCCCTGTCTTCAACCCAAACAATTTGATTTGTGAAGGTGAGACATATATATCATCAGGGCTAGCCAAATAATTATAATCGCCAGATCTTAAGAAACCATAACCATCCTGCATGATTTCTAATACACCACCATTTTCGATTACGCCATCAAATTCCTTGATGCTATTGTTGTAATCATTCTTCTTGTTGCCTTTATCATGGCGTTTTTCGCGATCTCTATTGTCGCGATTTTCACGGTTGTCATTTTTATCGCCACGATCAGGTCTGTCAGATCTTTCTTTCTTATCTCTAGGTTGATCATTGTTTTTCTGATCCTTTTCTTGAGGTTTTTCCTGGGATTTTTCAGGTTTCTCCGGCTTGTCTTTGCTTTCCGACTTACCATCCACATTCAGATCAAAAGATTTCAATACATCATCAGCGCTTTCTGCTTTTGAGTCCTTGTTTTCCTTCCTTGGTCTTCTGTCTTCCTTCTTTTTCTCCTCTTTCTTAGGCTTGGGTTCAGCCTCTGTTTCAGCTACAGGTTTGTTCCCTTTGGACTCCTGTGCTTTGATTTGCTTTGCTGGCTCTGGATTTACTGCTTGCTCATCCAGGATTTTGTAAATAAGGTCCTTTTTGGCCGCACGTTTGTAATTTTTGATACCCAGGTTCTCAGCGATTTCCTTCAGCTCGGATAACAACCTGTCGTTCAATTCTTCGATATTGTACATAACTAATATTAAAAAGATCTGTGCTTAACTCAATAAGCCTGTATTTCTGATGTGTATATTTCTGAAAATAAATTCGGTAATGAAAGTCTATCTGTTGGACTGCTCGAGAAGCAGCATAGATAAGCCCACGTTTGATGGTGGCGCAAGTATATGCCAACCATGAATTATTCACAAATATATGCATAATTATTTCATCTGGCTATAAAAGGCAATTTATTGGCTGTAAACGAAGCGCATGTTATAAATTTGCCCACTCAATATTTAAGGACATCAAATATGTTATTGGTTTCAGATATAATTGACAACAAAGACAAGTACATCGCAGGATTAGAAAAACGTGGTATAGATAACGCCAGCGCTCTATTAGAAGAGATCATAGAGTTGGACAACAACCGCAAAAACATTCAGGCTGAACTGGATGAGGTTTTGGCGGAATCCAACAAAATCTCTAAATCTATCGGGATGTTGATGAAGGAAGGCAAAAAAGAGGAAGCCGAAACCGCTAAGCAGAAAACTTCAGATCTGAAATCAAAATCTAAAGAGTTGGCTCAAATGCAGGAGGATAACAAAATCCAGCTTAGAGATTCTCTTTACCAAATCCCAAACATTCCTATAGAAGAAGTACCTGCAGGAAAAACTGAAGAGGACAACGAGGAGATTTTTTGCGTAGATAGTCTACCTGAGCTAAGCGATGACGCCCTGCCTCATTGGGACTTGATCAAGAAATATGACATCATTGATTTTGATCTGGGAATCAAAATCACTGGAGCGGGATTCCCTGTTTACAAAGGAAAAGGCGCTCGATTGCAGCGATCTTTGGTCAACTTCTTCTTAGATGAAGCGGACAAGGCAGGCTATCACGAAATCCAACCTCCAGTGGTGGTAAATGAAGCTTCTGGTTATGGAACTGGGCAGCTGCCAGACAAAGAAGGCCAGATGTACCACCTAACAGATACAGATCTATACTTGATACCTACAGCTGAGGTGCCAATTACCAACCTATATCGTGATGTGATTTTGGATGAAAAAGATTTACCAATCAAGAATGTAGGTTTTACGCCTTGTTTTCGTCGAGAAGCAGGTTCATGGGGTGCTCATGTAAGAGGTCTCAACCGTCTTCATCAATTCGACAAGGTCGAAATCGTTCAGGTGCAGCATCCTGACAAATCATTCGAAACGCTAGACGAAATGGTGAAGCATGTGGAAAATCTCTTGAAGAAACTGGAATTACCTTACCGTATATTAAAGTTATGCGCAGGAGATTTAGGGTTCACCTCTGCCATCACGTATGATTTTGAAGTGTATTCTGCAGCTCAGAAAAAATGGTTGGAAGTAAGCTCTGTCAGTAACTTCAAAAACTATCAAGCCAATCGCTTGAAGCTTAGATACAAAGACGAAAACAACAAAAAGCACCTTCTTCACACCCTGAATGGTAGTGCTCTAGCCCTGCCTAGAATCATGGCAGCATTGATCGAAAATGGTCAAACGGAAGAAGGAATTAAAATTCCCGAGGCACTTAAGAGTTATACGGGATTTGAAACCATTCAATAAATGGCTGAAGTAGCAATTAGAAAAGGGAAGGAAAGTGATCTGCCAGTAGTACTCGAATTGGTCAAAGAACTGGCAGAGTATGAAAAAGCCTTAGATGAAGTAGATAATACACTCGAAAGAATGAAAGAAGATGGGTTCGGAGCAGAACCTGTCTTTGGTTTTTTTGTGGCAGAGCAGGGACAACAGATCATAGGCTTGTCGTTGTACTATTACAGATACTCTACCTGGAAGGGCAAACGACTATATCTGGAGGATCTAATCGTGACCGAATCGGAAAGAGGTAAAGGCATTGGAAAGCTACTAATGGATTCAACCATCCAATATGCAAGAGATCAGAATTGCTCAGGCATGATGTGGCAGGCACTGGATTGGAACGAGCCTGCCTTGAAGTTTTACGAAACCTATGGCGCTAGATTCGACTCTGAGTGGGTCAACTGTCACTTAGATTTCGAATGAGAATGAACGTGCTTTAATAAAGTCCGAAAAGACATCACCTTATCACCATATCGGCTTATCACATCCATTTGTAATTTAGCACCGTGCTGGTCCTGGTAAGCCTGGATGTCTTTGGCCGACTTGGCAAAGTATTGAAAAGCATAGGTTGTACCCTGAGGTTCTTCGCTCATTAGTTGGAAAACCTTACAGTCAGAAAAGAAGCCAGTTGCCAAAACATCCTTGACATGGACCTCTTTCATCCAATTCAACCAATCTTCTTCAATCCCTTTGTCCACGTTCATCGTAACGTTATATAGTACCATATTTCGGCTTTTTTATTTAATGCAAAAATTCATTAATCCACAGTAACATCAAAGTAATAGATTTATTTATGGCATTCGTCGAAGAATTCAGAATAGTGTAAGAACAAAGTTTACATTTACTATGAACTCGATATTTTCAAAGATTTACTAAACATGGGATATCAAAGAATAGAAAGAATAAGTGAGGTTTGGAAACCCATAGAAGGATTTTCCAACTATGAGGTGTCTAACAAGGGAGCGATCCGAAGAAAAGCCAGAACAACATGGCACAGTGGATCTAAGAAAGATATTCGATTAAAAGAAAAAGTCATGAGACAGCGCTGGAACAAAACATGCAAATGTTTTTTCCTCGACCTACTTCATGACGATGGCAAAAGAAGAACTGTCTATCCTCACAGAGAGGTAGCAAAAGCTTTTTGCATCAACATCCTTCCAGAAGAATATACAATGATTGTTCACTTGGACAATAATCCAAAGAATAATGATTCAACCAATTTGGAATGGGTATCACCGTCAGAGCACATGTCATTCCAGTTTGAGGTTGGTAACAAAAACAACTTCAAAGTATGGAAAACAAGAAAGAAGAGATACAAAAATGGCTTCAAAGCACCTCGTAAAAAAAAGAGTGAATTTGAAGAAGAAGAGTCAAGAAAATTAGCTTAAGATACAAACCAGCCTGACTTAACGTCCAACCACTCTTTTACCTAACCTAAATTTTTTACCTTCCTATCAAAATGAAAGTGGACCAATAGAATGGGTGAGCCATTTCGCCACCTGCTTCTATTTGTTTCATTTTAGCAGCCTTAAGCGCACTCGCATAGGCTTGAGGCGTTTCCCTACCCCTTAAGAACCCCTGATAATAACTAGTCATCAGTTGAGTGGATGAGGTAGTTGGAACTGTCCATAGAGAATATGTAAGGTTCTTTGCGCCAGCATAGATCATCGCTCTTGTGAACCCTAGTGTTCCCTGACCTGAGAGTTGATTACCAATTCCAGTTTCACTAGCCGAAATGGTCACCATGTCAGCATTCAAATCCAAATCATACCATTCGCCTGAAAACAGTATCCCATCGTCAGAACCACTTTCTTTTAACAAAACACCAGAAAATTCAGGTTCACTCTGGTCTACAATCACGTGCGTCGCAAAATGGATATAACTATAGTTACCGATAGTGCCAGATTTGGCCCATTCTTCAGTCGCATCACCTCCTATATAGCTATCCGCTTGTCCACCATTTTGGCGAAACATATTGGCGATTGCCTCAGCCTCGGTTTTTGAATCAGGCATAGCACCAATCTGATTTTCGCTGATCGATAGGGATGTTCTTAGACTCATAGCAACCTCAGCCTCATCGTAGGATTTTTCTTTGGCAGCTTGCAGTGCATCTATAGAATTTTCAAAAGTCAATGGAGCCAGGACCAGTCCATTTTTATTACCACCAGACTGATTCGTGTTTTGATCTGAGAAAGTTTTGATGAGCAAGTTGACCGATGGAGAATAGGAAATATTATACTCCCTGAGTAGATAGGGTAAAGTAGCAAAATCCATAGCTCCCGGATTCACTTCTTTAGTCAGCAGTGCTTCGAAGGGGATGGTTAACATATTCCCGTCCTGGACTATGATCAGGCTTTTGATTTGATCAGGTATCTCAAATGGAAACAACTGCTTGTAAAGCGTCGCAGCATGGCGCAAATAGTCTCCATCATTCTTGCTAACAATCGCCTGTCTCAAGGAAGCAATCGACCTCTCAAAATCATTTTTCTTACGTGTCTTACTGATCTTGAAATCAGTCTTGGAAATTTGAGCAGTATATAGGCTGCTAGATCCTGAATAATAAGAAAGGATCATCGTAGTATCATTCAAAAATCCCTGAACCTCTTCAAGTGACGGGACTTGATTGGAATACTTTAATTCATAATAATCTGGATAGTCATATTCGAACTGATAGATCAGATCCTCATATTCTTGATTGGCAGTTTCTAATTCTCGTTGATAAAAATCCAGCATACTCCCCTCTGGATAGGCTGCTAGTTCCTGTGTGTAGATACTGATGAGTTCCTTCAACTCATTTTCTTGATACAGAACAGTCTCTGGAATATCACCATATTTCTTAGGGTTCGTTTGTGCAACTGAGGAGTAAAGAACTGCGCCCTTGTGCTTTTCAGTAAAAAAGAAAAAACGGTTTTCATATTCTTTCTTCTTCTCGGCGTAACTTTTACCATCACCTACCTGCTGAACATTGCTCTCACTTAATAGCTCAGTCAGTGTAAAAGCAGCAGATACAGAAGATTCATAAATACTGCTCACCAATTCACCCATCTCCTCTTTGTCTCTTCTCTGCGTATAGGACTGACGAATTTTGTCAATCAGTTCATCACTTAAAATAAAATTCTGAAGCGCTACATCCAGGCCCTTGATGTTTTCACCATTTCTAAAACCAGCTTCCAAGAGCTCTCCCTTATATCCCAAATAGAATAGTAAATCCTTGTTATCAAAGAAATTGACCAACACAGGGTTGACGTAGACATTTTCATCCTCAAAATCTATAATGCTCGAACTGATTGCGTTTTGAATGTAATCCAGTGCAGATTGAATATCTCCTTGTTCTCCGTATACCCTGGCGATGTTATGGTAAGCGTTGGCCACATCTGGATGGTCATGCCCGTGGATGGCTATGTCAATCTCCAAGGCCTTTTTGAAATACCTAAGTGCCAATTCGAATTCGCCAAAGAAATAGTAAATACTGCCAAGGTTATTATTAGCAGCCGAAGAGTTCACATGATGCTCCCCAACTAGATTGAAGTTGATATCTAAAACCTGATTGTAATACTGTAATGCCTCCGGAAATCGCTCTTGCATCATGAAGGTGTTACCCAAACCCAAAACACTTCTAACCGTGCTCTGGTGCTCCAAACCTATGGTCAGTTCATATAAGTCAAATGCCTGCTGATAGTATTTTTCTGCATTCTGAAAATCGCCTGTATTCTTTGATACATCAGCGATACCCAGATAGATCGCTCCATATTTTGGGTTCTTCTCGTGTAAAAAGTTCTGATATACATTCTGTGCCTGACGATAATACTGCATGGCCATATCATACTCGCCACTATTCTTGAACACTTCAGCCATTCCTACATAGGTAGTAGCCACATCAGGGTGGTTTTCACCAAAAACCTTTTTATTGATTCTTAAAGCATGCTCATAATATTCTGTGGCCAGATTGTAAGAGCCTTTATTTCTATAGAGGTTTCCTAGAGCCAAATAGGAATTGGCCACATAGGGATGCTCTTCGCCCAGAATATTGATATTGTTTTCTAGTGCATTCTGAAAATGTTTAAAGGCATTGGCATATTGATTCTTTCCAAAATAAACATTGCCGATACCTAAACTAGTCGGAGCAGAAAACAAGACATCTTCATGAAATTCATGATTGGCAATGTCCCAGGCATTTTCGTATTCTGCCAGAGCCTGATCATGCTGTCCTGATAAAAAATGTATGTTGCCCATATTTATCAAGGCATTGGCCTTTTCAATATCCCATTCGCCCAGATGTTCACCTGACATTTTGTAGGCCTCCTTGGCCAACTTCATGGCTTTTTCTAGATCATAGGTACCACAGAGGTTTTCAGCAATTTTGTTATCGGCAGCAATGATTCCCCGCCAATACCCAATCTTGACATAAATCTCTCTTGCCTTTTCAAAGTTGTAAATCGAGCTGTCGTGGTTATTAAAAAGTAAAAAGGTATCACCCTTGTGAAAATGGTCATCTCCCAAGGTTTTTTGAGCAAAAGCAGAATTATAAATACAGGATAATAGGAGCGTTTGTACTAAAACAATTCTAAACTTCACTTTTAAAATATTATTTTGAAAAGACCCACATGGAAGTCTGTTTTATTTCTTTTTTTTTGATATTGCACATGCAATGTATTTAAACACATTATTTATCTGAAAGTAAATTTAAGTTATTATTAGTTATGAGAAAGTTTTTTATACTTCTCCTGCTTTGTCCCGTATTCCTTGTCCAAGCTCAGGAAAAACAAACAGTAGAAGCTAATTACTATGTCGGTGAAGACGGCAAGCTTTACTGGCATGGGAAAAAACCTGTTTATATATTCATAGCTGACAATCCCGATGGCAATAACGCCGTAAAATTAAAAAGTGAAAATCAAGCTCAGTATACCAATCCTCTCTATCTAGATACTGAGGGGGTCAACTATATACGCTCCAATTGGGCTGCCGATTCTGAACTGAATCAGATCAGTCCCAAAATCGAATTGCTGTTTGAAGTCTACCGTGACAGTGAGGCGCCGGTGACTAAAGTTTCATTGGATGGAGCGAGTTATTACAAAAATTCTGAAGGTAAACAGTACTTTGGAAAGGGCTTAAAACTAGCCGCTACTGCAAATGACCGCCATTCTGGAGTTCAAAAAACTTTCTACAGCATCAACAATGCACCTTTCAGCACATATTCGGAAGCTGTTGCCTTGAGCCAAGGTCAAAAATATGATGTTAAAATTTACTCAGCAGATAATACGGGCAATGTAGAAGCCATCCAGATGTTCAATTTTGAAGTGGATATGGTGGCTCCAAAATCTAAATACACAGCTGAAAAAGATTACAGTGGAATGATATTTTCTCCTCGTACTTTGATTAAAATCAGTGCTGAGGATCTGGCCTCTGGAGTCAAAAGCATCAAATACAAAATTGATGAGGGTACAGAAAGAGCATTTGGGACTCAAATAGGGTTGTCTCAACTTTCAGAAGGTGACCATAGCATCAAATTCTTCGCAGTAGATCAGGTAGGAAATCAAGAAACCGAACAAAGCATCAACTTCTATTTGGACAAAACAGTACCTGAGGTGGAAGCAACCATAGTCGGGGACCAATACCAAAGCAGAGGTCGCGTATTTATCTCCACTAGAACTAAAGTAAAACTAACTGCTGAGGACAACAAGGCAGGCGTAAAGGAGATTAAATACTCATTGAATGGTGGGGAAATTCAAACCTATTACGAGCCATTTGCCATCGAAAAAGGAAACGGCAGCCAGGTGGTGACCTACTTCGCTACTGACAATGTCAACAATACTTTCGAAGGAAAACTGGAGGACAAAGGCTTGAGCAGAGCTGCTCTTAACATAGACATGTCTCCTCCTGAAGTGAATTACAGCTTCAGCGGCAAGAAGTATATATCCAGAGACACCGCATTCATCACTAGCCAATCCACCATTGACCTTTCTGCTACTGACAATGACAGTGGAGTCAAAAACATAGGATACAAAATCAATGGAGAAACGGGCCAGGACTATGAAGGCCCAATCAAAATAGCAGAAGAAGGTTATTACAACATCGATTTTTATGCTACTGACCAGGTAAACAACCGCAATACCAAAAACTTCGCTTTTGTGGTAGACAACACTGGGCCTGCTATCGAAAACATCATCAGTATGGAGTCCATCGGCACGATTGAGCTCGATGACAAACCTGGAAAACAAATCAAGGTTTACTCTAGCGGTACCAAGCTCTTCCTTGGGGCCACCGATAAAGTACTGGATACAGATAAGATCTATTATACAATTGATGGAAAACCAGAAGTGGAATATACCAAACCTATTACCCTTTCTAGTAAAGGATTGGTGACTTATTCCATCCGAGCTACTGACAAATTAGGAAACGAAACCAAGTCAGAGGTGTTCGAAATATTCATAAAGTAGAAAACAAAATTGAGTATAAAAAAGGCTCATTCTGAACTAGAATGAGCCTTTTTTATTTCCAATTAGTTGTGATTTAACTCTTCATCATGAACCACTTCGCCAATGTTTTGTAATTGACTTTGGTACCGTGCATGAAGATCCCTACTCTGTAGATTCTACTAGCCAGCCAGGTCGTAAAAATAAACCCGCCAATCATCATGACCATGGATAGACCAATCTGCCATATCGGCACATCAAATGGAATTCTCATCATCATAATCACGGGAGAGGTAAAGGGGACCAGAGACAGCCAAAAAGCCAAATTGCCATGAGGATCATTGATCACAGCAGACAAAACTGCCACCGAAAATATCAGCGGAATAGTAACCGGAAACATAAATTGCTGAGAATCTGCATCACTATCTACCGCAGATCCAATCGCTGCAAACAAGGCCCCATAGAACAAATATCCAGCTAAGAAATAGAAGACAAAACAAGATATGACCAAAGGCAAATTGATCTGACCTATGGCGCCCATCGATTTTTCAATTACGGCTTGTGCTTCTGTTTGCTGAGGAGTAGCAGCTATCTGATTGGCTTGCTGCATCGCCTCCACCTGCTCAGGAGACATATCTCCTCCTACGAAAGTAGTAATACCTGTAACTATCGCGCTAGACAACAGCACCCAAAGCAAAAACTGACTGAGTCCAACACCTCCTACACCTATGATCTTTCCCATCATCAAATGAAAAGGTCTTACAGAGGCAATGATCACTTCGATGATGCGATTCGTCTTTTCTTCAATCACACCTCTCATGATCTGGGCACCATATAGGAATATGAAAAAGTATATCAGAAATGCACCGATGTAGCCTACCACAGTAGCACCGCCCGTACTACTCTCACTTTCCTCTCCAGTTTCTGACAAATTCACCGTCTGAACGTGGACGCTAGCCCACAAATTGTCCAGAAACTCCTGGTTCAACCCAGAATTGATGAGCTTGATATTTTCAATTTTGGACTTAATTACTCTTTCCAGATCGGATTGCAAACCAAATCCAGGGTTCTGAGTAGAAAAGAAGCGAATACCTTCTGGTTTTTCGATCGACATTTCGGGAATGTATAACAAACCAAAAACCTCATTGTTGTTCAAGGCAGATTTGGCTGCTTCTAAATCTTCGTCTATATAGACATAGGTCATATTGTCCGAACTGACAAACTCTTCACCAAACAAACCTGATTCATCCAATACCTGAATTACTTTTTCATCGCCATCTCGTGTGGCCAGCCATATTGGTACTACAAATAAGCCGGAAAACAGAATTGGCCCCAAAATGGTCATGATCAAAAAAGACTTCTTTTTTACTCTAGAGAGGTATTCACGTTTTATGATTAGGAAAATATTATTCATGGCCGTTAGGATTTACAGTGGAAATAAAGATGTCATTAATGGAAGGAATTTTCTCGTTGAAAGAAACCAAATTGGACTGACTGGTGATTTCTTTCACCAAATCATTTACACTCATGCTCTCTCCTAATTTTAGTTCCGTCTTATAGATATCCTGAAGTTTTCTCGATTTTAGGATATCCAAACCATCCTGAGCCTTTAGTTCTTCGCCTGCATATTCTACGATGAAGGTGTTGTCCCTAAATTGGTTTTTGATGTCTGTCTTAGCGCCTGAAATGATAACGTTGGCATTATTGATCAAAGCAATATCATCACAGAGCTCTTCTACAGATTCCATTCTGTGGGTAGAAAAAATAACCGTAGTTCCTTTTTCTCTCAGCGCTAAAATTTCATCCTTGATCAAATTGGCGTTGACAGGATCGAAACCTGAAAAGGGCTCGTCCAGAATGATGAGAGATGGTTCGTGAACCACCGTAGCTATGAATTGGATCTTTTGCTGCATTCCTTTGGACAGATCCTCTATGTTCTTGTTGACCCACGAATCCATCTCCAGGCGCTTCAGCCAATCTTTGATCTTTTTCACTGCCTCTCTTTTCTCCAGTCCTTTCAATTGCGCCAGATAAAGCAGCTGTTCACCAACCTTCATTTTTTTATAAAGGCCTCTTTCCTCAGGCAGATAACCAATTTTCCTAACATGCTCAGGCTCTAGCTTTTTGCCATGAAAAAGCACCTCGCCTTCATCCGGCATGATAATCTGAGTGATGATTCTGATTAATGTGGTTTTCCCTGCTCCATTGGGACCTAGTAGTCCAAAAATACTGTTTTCAGGGATTTCAAAAGAGATTTTCTCCAGGGCCTGATGGTTTCCATAGCGCTTGGAGACACTTTTAATTTCAAGTAGATTCAAGTCAAGTTTAATTTTGTGATACACCCGGTTAGTGCCGGTTGACTCGAAAATATTACATGAAAGGGAAATTATTTGATGTACTCGAAGGTAATGTTGCCTAAAGCGACATCTATCACAAACTCCATGATGTTCTCCGCTTTAGGGGAGTAGCTCTTATTGGCATACACATCGGGTTCAATCTCCTTGAAGCCCTGCTCCAAAGAATATTTGCACAGTGGGGAACTCTTGAATCGTATGATGGCAGGAAAATCGTTCTCAGGTATTTTGATCTTTAAGGTTCCAGCTCCTACGCTGGCGTTGACCTTGCATGGACTATTAACGCCCTCACCAAAATCCAATACCGCTGTTCCAAAACCCACTTCTGCTATCACATTTTTAGCTCGGGCCAAATGCATCTTCTGCGCCACCAGATTGCCCAAATCTACAATCACAGAGAAGGTATCCATTTGACATCTATTCATTCCCTTATCATCATAATGAATATTGACGTCCGCACTCCCCGACTGGATTTTGAATCTGGAAACGGCCAAATCTGAAAGATTGATATGATTGTCTCCGACCCCATAGGTCAAATTCAAATTGTAAATTTTCTGGTCTGTCAGGTATATCTTCCAAAAGTCTTTTTCCTCAGAGCCATCTTCCGATCCAAAAACATTGTAAGTAATGGCGTGACTGAGGCCTTTCTGGTTGTAATCTTCTAATTCGAGGTGTACAAAGTTGGTGGTATACTTGATGTCGCTGGTAAAGGTAGGATTGACGTCTGAGAGAGAGGGATTGCCGTAGATGGTGACCGGATCGTTGTGATGGGACGGTTTGACAAAACAGGTCCCTGATGTCGCTTTCATCGAAAAATTCACTGTGTCGAAAGTGACATCATTTTTGACGGTATAAAATTTCTTTAGCTGACCAAAGCCTTCATACCCACCAACGCATATTGCCAGAGCAACTAATAAAATTCTCAACATGGCATTTATAACGGAATTCAGCACATTTCGGTTTTAAAACAAAGCCCGAAAATAAAAGGAAAGGGTCAGAATTGAAAATCCTGACCCTTTCTTGCGTGTTTTATCGTCGATTATGGCCTAAAAGAACTCTTTGATCTTCTCAAAGAAGCCTTTGTCAGACTTAGATGGTGCTGGAGTGAAATTCTCTGAATCTCTCAAACTCTCCAATTTTTCCCTCTCGTCTTTGGTCAGCGCCTTTGGCGTCCATACATTGACGTGGATCAATTGATCGCCTTTGCCATATCCATTGATCTCCTTGATTCCTTTTCCTCTCAAACGAAGGATCTTGCCGCTTTGTGTTCCTGGATCGATCTTGATCTTTACTTTGCCATCGATCGTCGGCACCTCTACAGAAGTTCCCAGCGCCGCATCTACAAAGTTCAGATAGAGATCATACACGATATTGTTACCATCTCTTTTGAGCGTATCGTCTTCCTTCTCTTCTACCACGATCAGCAGATCCCCTGGTACACCTCCACCTGGGGCTTCGTTTCCTTTGCCAGACATGGACAACTGCATACCATCCACTACACCTGCAGGAATTTTCACAGAGATTACTTCCTCTTTGTAAGTCAACCCTGAACTATCTACCCCAGGAGGTTTCTTATCGATGGTCTGACCGGCACCATTACATGATGGACAAGTAGATGCTGATACCATCTGGCCTAGCATGGTATTCACCACCTTTTGTACTTGACCCGAACCCTGGCACTGTGGACAAGTTCTGAAAGTCACCCCATCAGCGGCAACCAATCGGTTGACTTTTAATTTCTTTTCTACACCGTGAGCGATGTCTTCAAGCGTCAGCTTCAATTTGATGCGAAGATTCGTCCCCTTGCGTCTGCGCTGGCGACCGCCACCACCTCCGAAGAAGCTCTCAAATCCTCCGCCACCTCCGCCACCGAAGATGTCGCCAAATTGAGAGAAGATATCGTCCATAGACATACCTCCGCCTCCGAAACCACCGCCACCGGCAGCTCCGCCCATTCCGGCATGACCAAATTGATCATAGCGCTGCTTCTTGTTCGCATCGCTCAATACCTCATAGGCCTCTGCAGCTTCTTTAAATTTTTCTTCAGCCTCTTTATCATCCGGGTTTTTGTCCGGGTGATATTTGATGGCCATTTTACGATAGGCCTTTTTGATCTCATCTGCCGTAGCAGATTTGCTCAATCCTAGTACTTCGTAATAATCTCTTTTCGCCATGTTATGCTCCGGTTACTACTTTCGCGAATCGTATCACCTTATCATTGAGTTGGTAACCCTTCTCCACTACGTCTACGATCTTTCCTTTTAGTTCTTCCTCTGGAGCTGGTATTTGAGTGATTGCTTCGTGTTTTTCGAGATCAAATTCTCCGCCTTTTTCAGCCTCCACTGGTTTTACCCCTTTGGATTCCAAAACACCACGCAATTTGTTGAAGATCAAATCCACTCCCTCTTTGACAGACTTTATCTCTGAATCCTCAGTCATTGACTTTTCCGCTCTTTCGAAATCGTCCACCACTGGCAACAAAGCCTGAATCAAACTTTCGTTGGCCGTGCTGATCAAATCCAGCTTCTCCTTGGATGTTCTTCTTCTAAAGTTTTCGAACTCAGAATACAACCTCAAGTATTTGTCTTGAGACTCCTGAAGTTCCGCCTTCAATTTCTCCTCTGCGGAAAGCTCTTCTTTCTGCTCTTCCTTTTCTTCTTGTACCTCTTCTTGCTTTTCAGCTTGATCTAGTACTTCTTCTTTTACTTCTGCTTCTTGAGACTTATTGTCAGCTTTTTTATCGCTTTTTGCCATTTTTGTCAAAAATTATATGCCTCCATACATTGACAATTACTTTGCCAATGTCAGAGATGTGTCATAATGTCCTATAAAAAATAAAAACTCCTACCATTTGTCAGACGGTAGGAGTTTTGTTTCGGACTTTTTCGATTCCTATAATTCTTCCTTGACCGTACCGCAGTGGAGCATTTTGTCCCCAAAGTACGGGTTATTAATTTCCTTATCCAAACTCAACCACTGCGCACCGCTGTTGTTGAATGCCATCGGACAGTATTGTAGGTACAAACCTTCTGCTTCTCCAGACTTGGCCCATTCGTACATTTGATTGGAGAGGTCACTGAAAGCAGTTCTTTGCTCCTCTACATCTGTAGCGCCCTGAATTTTGGTCAAGAGATCGGATAACGAAGATCCATCCTCTAACACGGCCAAAAAAGAAGCCGCAGCTGAACTGGCTTTTTCTGCATCTGTTTCCACCAAAGCATCTTTCAGCTCCATGTATTTGGCTACTTTTTCATTGGATGGTTTCTGAGTTTCGGTCATTTCCATTTCGGATGATTCCATGTCATGACCCGCATGGGCATGCTCTTCAGTGCTAGCACTTTCCTTTTTGCTACCGCATGCCACTAAAACCACTACTGCTACTAGCATGGTTACGATTTGAGATAAATAATTAGTTGTTTTCATCTTCTTACAATTTATAGTTATTTAATTCTTAGTTATTTCTTGTTTGACTTCTCCACACTTAAGCATCGAAGCTCCATAGTAGGGATTTAAAATTTCCTTTTCACTGCTGATCCAGTCTGCTCCCTGGTTGCTATTGGCCATGGGGCAGTGCTGTATGTACAGCGCTTCATTATAGGGTTGAAAAATCTGGACGAGTTCAATCATTTCGTCTGACAATTGGATGAATTGATTTCTCAAAGAGGTAATATCTGACGAAGCAGCAAGTGCCCTGGCAATAGGCATCAGTACAGTTTGACTTTCCATCCAGGTCATATGAGACTCTCCTTTAAAAACTTTCATTTCTACCTCAGATAACTTCTTGCTGAAAGTAGAAGATTCTGATTGTGCTCGCGCAAAGTCATCATCAGCCAGAGCCGATTTGATGTCCAAATAATTCCTGATCAGAGGCTGCAAGGCTCGTTTTCCTTCTTCTGACAAAGACTGAGTAGTTATTGGTTTTTCCTCCGCAACAGATTCTTCCTCACGTGCATTCATCATACTAGGTTTTCCTGCCAGCTGAGCTGCAGCATCTATGCTAAATGTACCGTGAACGGCTATTTCCTCTCCGACTTCCAAACCTTCCAATATGACATAGCTGTCTCCAAGAGATGATCCTAAAGTCACTTTTCGGGAGGCAAACTGGACGGACTCACTATCTGACTCCTTCACATAAACCACTGAGCGCTTACCCGTCCACATCACTGCAGATTTTGGAATGGCAATTTGCTCAGTCTGATCAGACAAAGGGCTATTCAACCAACCGGTCACAAACATTTCTGGTTTGAGTTGCTGATCAGGATTACTGACCACCACTCTTGCCTGAGCCACACGCGTCTGAGGATTGATCACCGGATCGATAAAGTTGACTCGACCTTCAAACTTCTTTCCTGGAAGTGAAGACACTTCGAAACGAATGCTGTCACCCTGCTTTACCCAGGGCATGTCTTGCTCATATACATCGAAAAGCACCCAGAGTGAATTCAGATTGGCCAAATCATATAGCGCCTGACCTTCTTTTACATAATCTCCCTGATTGGCCTTTTTTGCAATTACAATCCCATTCTTATCTGCCAATATCGGCAACTGATCCATGGGTTTTCCTGCCTTCAATATCTGATCAATCTGCCTCTTGGACAGCTTCCAATTGAGTAGCTTCTGCTGTGCCGCTTCGAAGAGCTCTGGATGTTTGTCTTTCATCTTTTGCGCTTCGAAGAGCTCGCGCTGAGCTGCCACCAATTCTGGAGAGTAAAGGCTAGCTATCACCTGTCCTTTGCTCACATATTCTCCCGTTGTATTGACCCTGAGAGATTCTAACCTACCTGACATATGGGAAGTTTGGGTTGCTGTCGACTGTTCGTTGACTTGTACCTTTCCACTGAGCCTTAACTCTTTGGTAGCCGTTTGCTTTTGCACGATAGCAGTTTGTACATCGGCCAGTTGCATGGCAGTGGGTGACATCTTAATCGCATAGGATTCTGAAGCTCCTTCACTTCCCACGGGGATCAAATCCATTCCGCATATCGGGCATTGGCCCGGTTCGGACTGTCGGATCTGAGGATGCATCGAGCAGGTCCATTCCTCTGATTTTGATTCATGGGTATGAACTTCCTCCACCTTCTGATCTGTCGAAAAAAGAAACCATCCCAAACCAAGGCCCAAAGCCAAGGCCAGAACTGCTGCTCCTATTATTTTATTATTTACCTGATTCATTTTCTTCAGCGTTAAATGTGAGATAATTGAGTTTTGCCAGAGCCAATTGATAGCTTTTAGCGGCAGTGACTTTTGCCAATTCGTATTTCAACAGTTGCTGCTGCATGCGCAGCAACTCCTCGAAATTCTGTCCCGAATGGGCATATTCGGTATACAACAGATCAATGATGCTGTGGGTCGTCTCTTCCTGTTGTTCGAAGAGCTGGTAACGGTCCCAGGAGGCCTTGGCTTCATACCAGGCTGTTTCGTATTGGGATTGCAATTGGCTTTGCAAGTCCTCCATTCTGTTTTGGACAGCTGTTTGCATCAGTCGGCTTTCTTCCTTTTCGCCCCGATATTTTTTCTGATAAATCGGAATCGAAAGCGTAACCATTGGCATGATGGCATCTTTACCATTGTCAGGAAGACTAATGCCCTCTCGTTTGGCGACAAAAGCATAGTCCAGACCCAGACCAATTTGCGGCATGGCGTTTTTATTGGACAATTGCTCCTTTGCTTGCCAGGTAGACAGGTTTTGACTCAATCCCTCCATTTTGGGGTGGTACCAAAAGTTACTGTCATTGGCTTGGTTCACCAACCACTGGTCTTCGATCGATAATGAATCTTCAAAACTCAGCGATACACTATCCGGATGATGAAGCAAATAGGCAAAGGCCATGCTCAGCGGTTTCATTTGATCTCTCATCAATTGGATTTCCGTCTTCAGGTCATCCAATCTTAGATCGACTCTTAACACATCTGTCATACTGGACCGACCATTGGCATAGGAAGTGGTCGCTACCCGCTTGTAGCTTTCCAGAAGTCCCAGATTTTGTTCCTGAATTCTTATCTGCTCCTGCAATTCCAAAATGGGAAAGTAAGCTTGCTTAACTTTTAAAGTAAGCTGCGCCTTGTCATCCAGAAACTGCTGGTATCGAGCTTCGGCTTGCATAGCGGCCAGGTCCTTCCGAGCACTGATCGTCCCAAACCATGGAAACATCTGCGACAGAGAAAGTTTGGCCCTTTGCGCGCCTACACGAGTTTCTATCGGACTGATGAAATAACCAAAAGACAAGGTAGGATCTGGCAATGCAGACACTTGAGCTACGCGTTTCATTGCAGCTTCAAACTCATGGTAACTGGCCTTCAGCCCAGGATTATTCTCATAGGCCTCTTGCAGGTATTGGTCCAACTCCTGTGCATGTGCCCCAAAGACCATGGTCACCAATAGGATATATAAAATCAATTTTTTCATGACTTCCCTTTTTTGAATTTGAAATCCTCCCGAATGGCATAAAGCACCGGGACGATGAAAAAAGTAATCGATGCGACGATCATTCCCCCAAAGGCCGGAATCGCCATTGGTATCATGATGTCCGACCCTCTCCCTGTAGAAGTGAGCACGGGCAACAAGGCGATAATGGTAGTCGCAGAGGTCATTACCGCAGGTTTGATTCTTCTTTTCCCTGCCTCCACTACTGCGTCCAGAATGTCCTCACGATTCTTGATAGGATTCCTGCTGAAACTCTGATCCAGATAGGTGCCCATCAGCACGCCATCATCTGTAGCGATCCCAAAGAGCGCAATGAAGCCTACCCAAACAGCCACTGACAAGTTGATCGGGTGCATCTGAAATAGCGCCCGCATGTTGATGCCCATGAAGTCAAAATTGAAAAACCAATCCTGACTGTAGAACCATAGCATGATAAATCCACCACTGAAAGCCATCGCGATACCTGTAAAGATCATCAGCGAGGTGCTCACAGATTTGAACTGGAAATAAAGGATCAAGAAAATGATTGCCAGTACCAGAGGCACCACGATGGCCAATCGTTTTTCAGCTCTTATCTGGTTTTCGTAACTACCCGAAAACTTGTAGCTAACCCCCGATGGAACTTTCAGCTCTCCCTGATCAATCTTAGACTGAATGTAAGCCTGGGCCTCTTCTACAACCTCTACTTCAGCATAGCCATCCTTTTTATCCAGTAGGACATAGCCCACCAAAAAGGTGTCTTCGCTTTTGATCATTTGTGGCCCCTGCATGTACTCGATCTCCACCAACTCGCCAAGTGGAACTTGCACGCCAATCGGTGAGGGAACAAGTATCTCTGCCAGCGTAGAAGGATCATCGCGAAATTCTCGTGGATACCTCACTCGCACAGGAAATCTCTCACGACCTTCAACAGTACTAGTGATTGGCATACCCCCGATGGCTGTCTCGATCGTCTGCTGTACTGCCTCGATACTCAAACCATAGCGACCAATGGCCTCTCTGTTGATATTCAAATGAATGTATGGCTTACCGACTATTCGATCGGCAAATACTGCTTCTTCCTTTACCGAAGGCACCTCTTTGAGTATGCCCTCAAGCTTTTCTCCAAATGCTTCGATGGTCTTTAGATCAGGGCCGTAAACTTTGATTCCCATCGGAGCCCGCATACCTGTTTGCAACATCACCAATCGGGTTTCGATCGGTTGCAGTTTCGGCGCAGAAGTCACTCCTGGGATCTTGGTCACTTTGACAATCTCTTGCCATATATCATCTGGTGAAGCAATTTGGCTCCTCCAGTTTCGGAAATATTCTCCATCCTCATCTGCTTGCAATTGATTCATCAACCCACTTTCCAGCACTTGATCATTGCTCAATTGCTCTCCTGAGGACAAAATATAATGACCCTTCCCATCTGTTTTAAAACGAGCCCTGTGACCCTCTGCATCTGTTTTATACTCCGATCTGTAGTTGATTACATTTTCGTACATCGAGATAGGAGCCGGGTCCAAAGCGGTTTCGGCTCTTCCCATTTTTCCTACAGCCAGCTCCACTTCTGGAATGTTGGCCAGCAGCATATCCAGCTGTTGAACGACGCGCTTATTTTGCTCCACACCTGCATGGGGCATGGAGGTAGGCATGAGCAGAAAACTTCCTTCGTTGAGAGAAGGCATAAATTCCTTGCCGGTGTTTTGCCAGACATAAGCCCCAAAACCAATCAGGGTCGCTGGTATCAGGAGGAAAACCCATTTGTAGCTCAAACACCAGCGTAATATTGTCTCATAATAGTACTCCAGCAATAGAAAGGCACCCAGAACCAGCCCGATCATCAAACCCACAAACAGAAAATTGAGTGCCACCGATCTGCCTGGACCCAAAGGCATCCAGTAGCTCGCCAACAACCAACCTATCGATAGTAGGGCGATCATAACAGGCATTAAATCAATCCATCGAGATTTAATTAGGAGGTATTGAGGAAGGATTCTACTGATGGCAAAAGCACATATCGTAAAACCCGCCCAGAGATTAGAGAGGAAAAACAAGGCCACTCCGACCAAAAGCAACAACCAGGCTCCCCACACTCGGAATTTTTGTTTGGGTATTTTCAATCCAAAAAACCACTGCGCCACGGTAGGTAAGATCAGCAAAGAAACCACCAGTGCAGATAGTAATGCAAAAGTCTTGGTAAACGCCAAAGGTCGAAACAATTTACCTTCTGCCGCCTCCATGGTAAAGACCGGAAGAAAACTTACAATAGTGGTTGCGACAGCAGTTAAGATGGCATGGCTCACTTCTGCCGTGGCATTGTAGATAGTCGTTTTTAAGGCCTGACCTTTGGGCGACTCATCAAGATGTTTCAGGACATTTTCTGACAATACGATACCCAGATCGACCATGGTACCAATGGCAATCGCAATTCCAGACAATGCCACGATATTGGCATCAATCCCAAAATAGCGCATGGCGATAAAGACCATCAGAACAGCAATCGGCAACAAACCAGAAATCAAAATCGAAGCTCGAAGATTCAACACCATCACGATCACCACCAGTATGGTAATGAGAATCTCAAGAGAAAGTGCCTCCTCCAGGGTGCCCAGGGTCTCATGAATCAACTGCGTACGATCATAAAAGGGCACAATCGTCAGCTGACTCTCCACGCCATTGGCCAAGGTCTTTTTAGGAAGGCCTGCAGATATATCCGCAATTTTATCCTTGACTCCATTGATCACCGCCAGGGGATTGGCACCATAGCGAGCCACCACTACTCCGCCCACCACTTCTGCACCATCTTTGTCGAGCAGACCTCTGCGCGTGGCTGGTCCTAATGTCACATGCGCAATATCTTTGACCCTAATCGGCACATTGTCCTTCACAGACACGACAGCCATTTCCAGATCGCCAATCGATTTGATATAGCCCAAACCACGGATCAGGTATTCCGCCTGATTGATCTCGATGGTCTTCGCACCTGCATCGCGATTGCTCTCCTTTACAGCCTTCATCACCTGATTGAGGCCTATCCCATAGGCTTTCATCGCATCAGGGTTTACATCGACTTGATACTCCTTGACATATCCACCTATCGAAGCAATCTCCGATACATCCTCTACGGCATTCAGGGCATATTTGACATAATAATCCTGAATGGTACGAATCTCCTGCAAGTCCCAGCCGCCAGTCGGATTGCCTTTTGCATCACGACCTTCTAAGGTGTACCAGTAGACTTGCCCCAAGGCTGTTGCATCTGGTCCGAGAGCAGGCTTTACCTCCGATGGCAAAAGCCCGGAAGGTAGAGAATTGAGCTTTTCCAAAATCCGGGAGCGAGACCAATAGAACTCTATGTCCTCGTCGAAAATGATGTAGATGCTCGACATCCCAAAGATCGAAGAACTCCTAATCGACTTCACACCGGGGATTCCAAGCAAACTAGTCGTAAGCGGGTAGGTGATCTGATCGTCGATATCCTGTGGGGATCGACCCGGCCACTCAGTAAAAACAATTTGTTGATTTTCGCCTATGTCGGGGATGGCATCCACAGGTACCGGATCCGAGGGCAAAAAGTCTGAAAAAGACAAAACCCCCTCACGGCTAAAAGGTGAATGAACCAAGCCCCAGGCGATGAGAACGACAAGCAAGATCAATGTGACCAGCTTGTTGTCCAGAAAATATTTGATAATTCGATTTAACATATCACAATTCAAAACAGTGAAAAGAAATGATAAGGACGCAATGGTCCCTTGGGCTAAGCATTAGCCCGCACTGTAAACTGTGTATGATTTAAAGAAGGAAAGACTGAAACAAAACCTGAAGGCTTGATTTCAGCAAAGGAGGGGGGGAAGTGTCAAAATAAGAAGGCTGATGATCGATCTGAGTAGAAGTAAAGTCACTCAAAACCGCTACAAGCACAAAAAGAAAATCCAAATCGAAAGTCAACTGCATTTTGGCTGTCTGGATTTCATCCTCCACATCTGCAGTCAAGAGCTGATCATCACAGCAGCTATTCATGCTGATGGCCGATTCACAGTCTATTGGGAGTGCAGCTTTTGCCTCCTCCATACCGCAGCTGAGATCCACACTCTGAATCCCTATATGGGTACGCACTGCCTCACCTCCACAGTAGTGTGTCGAGACCGAAAGGCCCACATGGCTCATCAAGATGATGAGACTCAGCGATATGGCAATGATTTTCTTCACTTCTGTAAAAGTACGAGTATTTTCTGAAATGGATGCGAAAGGAACATTTTTAGTATGATTTTGGTTTCTTTCTTAAAGCCGTTTTCGATGTAATTTGGCCTTGAATTAATTACGTTTAGAAATTCAGCTTCATGAAATTTAAGATTAAATCCACTGTTTGAGCGCAGCGAGTTTGCATTTAGTTCGTACATAAAGCTGAATTTTAGGAATTTATTCAGAGCCTTGACTTTTTTGCTTCGTTTTTGGACGGTCCGCCGCTGCGGTCAAGCCAAAAATGAAGAGCCTGTCCGGTTTGAGGACAGTAAAATCAACTATTCAGCTTCTCCCAGAGCATATCTTTGAGCTTGTCAAGGTTGTAGTGCGCCACACTGGAGATGAAGATCGAAGGGATGCCTTCTGGCAATTCTTTGGCCATGGCTTCCATCAATTCCTCGTCGAGCATATCTGCTTTCGTAACGGCAAGTACACGTTCTTTGTCGAGCAGTTCTGGATTATACTTGGTGAGCTCGCCTAGTAGAATCTCATAGTCCTTTTTGATGTCCTCCGAATCTACCGGCACCATAAAGAGCAACATCGAATTCCTTTCGATATGTCTCAAAAAGCGAATACCTAAGCCTTTTCCTTCCGAGGCTCCTTCAATAATTCCCGGAATATCTGCGATCACAAATGAGCGGTGATCTCTGTAGCCCACAACCCCCAGATTAGGAACCAGCGTCGTAAATGGATAGTCTGCAACTTCAGGCTTAGCCGCTGACATCACAGAGAGCAAAGTCGATTTACCCGCATTTGGGAAGCCCACCAAACCAATATCCGCCAGTACCTTCAACTCTAGAATCACCCAATGCTCTTGCCCATCTTCTCCTGGCTGAGCATAGTGAGGTGCCTGATTGGTAGAGGTTTTAAAAGTATGGTTTCCTAATCCCCCTCGCCCGCCGGGTGTTAGTATTATCTCTTGTCCATCCTCCAGGATTTCTACTATCTTTTCGCCGGTTTCATCGTCTTTGGCCACTGTACCCAGCGGCACTTCCAGAATCACATCCTTTCCTTCTGCTCCGGAGCTTTTGCTACCACCGCCCGGTTGACCATCCTCTGCGATCACATGTTTTTTGTATCTAAGGTGCAGCAGCGTCCATAGCTGTGCATTGCCACGAAGGATGATGTGTCCTCCACGACCTCCATCACCCCCATCAGGCCCGCCTTTAGGCACGTGTTTTTCACGACGAAAATGTACCGAGCCAGCGCCCCCGTTGCCCGAACGAGAACAAAACTTAACGTAATCAATGAAATTGGATGATGCCATTATTTTTTTAGTTAATGGAAAAGGGTTAATTGTTAATGGGTTTACCCTCCATGAGAGTCCTTAAACTCTGAGGAGCAAATATGAGAGTTAACAAGGAATAAACAGTCAGTAAAGACAAAAGCTACAAAGCTTATTGTTAGCAAAATCTTTATCGTTCTGTTCTTACTATTTTAAGCCTAATAACTTTTTCCAATTCACTATTAACTCTGCATAAGATGCAAAAGAAAGGAAAAAGCTTGCACCAACATGTATTAGAGCACTGTTTTATTCATTTAGTAAACATAATGAAGCGTCAATTCACACTTTGAATGCAACTAGAAAATTCAATTCCTGCCTTCAAGCCAGGCAGGCTCATACTTTCTGCCTTGATGCAGAAAGTATGCAAAGAAATCAAGGCTATGTATAAATTTCTAAAATTCAGACTTGTAACTGTAATGAATCCGAACTCGCTCTGCTCAAACAGCGGATTCAATCATGATCATCATTAGTCTGAATTTATTAACGAAATTAATACAAGGCCAATATTACTTTAGATTCCCTAAGAACTCCTGAATGCCAATTCAGGTAAAAAGAAAAAGGTTGTCCTGAAAGTGCTTGACTTCCTGGACAACCTTTTCAATTCTCTTTAATCCTTACAGATTAGAAGCTATCGATCACCGTACGGATATTGCTGAATATCTCGTCGATTGATCCTACTCCATGGATTTTGTTGAACTTGCCCTGCTTGTCGTAAAACTCAGCAACTGGCAATGTCTCGTCTTTGTAGACCTGGATACGGTTGTTGATTTTGTCTTCGTTCTGATCATCGGCACGACCAGAAGTCTTACCTCTCTCGAGCAAACGCGTCTTCAACTCTTCGTCCGGTACATCTAGTGCAACCATACCGCTGATCGAAGTATCAAACTCGTTCAACATCTCGTCCAGTGCAGTCGCCTGAGGGACTGTTCTCGGGAAACCGTCGAAGATGAAACCTTTCGCATCTGTGCTAGAAGCGATCTTGTCTTTGACCATGTCGATCACCACAGAGTCTGGCACGAGATTGCCATCATCCATGTACTTCTGCGCCAATTTGCCCAGCTCTGTACCTTCTCCTAAATGTTTTCTGAATAGGTCACCTGTCGATAGGTGAACCAAATTGTACTGTGCAATAATATTCTCACTCTGCGTTCCTTTGCCCGCACCTGGAGGGCCGAATAGTACTATGTTTAGCATGATGTATTAGTATGTGCTCTAAGGCTTATATCAAAAAGGGGTCAAATATAATCAAAAATGAAGTTGAGTAGCTAGTACTGAGTATTTAGTACAAAGACTTAGAGTAATTTAGATACAAACTAAGCTTTTTCTAACTGATACAAATGCTCTAAGCTGCGGCCCTGACCATCATAGTCCATACCATAGCCCACTACGAAATCATTAGGGATTTCTCTGCCTACATAGTCGATGGCTATGTCCTTGGAGTAAACATCAGGTTTGAGCAGAAGCGTACATACTTTCACTGATTCTGCCCCTTCGTTTTCCAAAGAGGAAATGATATGCTCCAGCGTGTTGCCCGTATCCACGATGTCCTCTACGATCAGCACATGCTTTCCATCCAGTCCTTCGTCCAGCCCTATTAGTTGCTTGACCTGTCCCGAAGATTCACTGCCCTCGTAGGAGCTCAATTTGAGAAAGCTGATTTCCGGATCGGTTTTCATCTCACGAACCAGGTCCGACAAAAACAAAAAGCAGCCGTTGAGAATGCCCAGCAGCACCAATTCCTTGCCTTCATATTCCTCGCTGACCTGTGCGGCCAACTGCTGTACGGTCTCCTGAATTTCTTCTTTGGATAGGTATTTCTTGAACTGCTTGTCTTTGATCTGGATCATCTCGGGGATTTTTTTCGGCAATTTAATTTGATTTCAGGAATTCAGTAGTGAATTGATAATTAGTTAAATGTTAATAGTGGGGTCTGATCTGCTGGTCTGCTGGTCTGCTGGTCTGCTAAGTCCAACTCGATTCTCTTATTCAACGTTCGGTTAATTTTTAAAGGCAGTACGCTAACCGCTTTGCGCTAAGCGTACTTATACTGCATGCCACAAATAAGCGGTTAGCGCAAAGCGTTCGACGCATAGCTTGACTACAAATTCTGCATCAGGTACACATACATGTCGATCATCGACTGGATGTCCTTCTTGTGTACGATCTCGTCGGGTGAGTGCACATGGTCTTCCGGCGCCCCGATGAAGCACCAATCGATCGGATAGGGCGAGGCATGAATCTCGCGACCGTCGCTACCTCCGCTGCGCTCGACTTCTATCTGATAGGGGATACCTGACTGCTCGGCCAGTTTCAAAATCCTGTCGACATAGGATCGTCTCGGTACGCTCATATCACGCATAGAGATGGCTACACCTCCGCCATGCTGCACGCCTTCGGTCACCCAGGTGATATCTGCTACCAAGGCTTGCTTCACAGCATACTGCTCATAGATATACTTACACAAAAAGGGAACCGTACCCCCTCCATGCTCTTCGCCACAGGAGAAAACGATCAGGCCATCTTCCAGCGTCTCGGCCAGCTTTAGCATCGCATAGACGCCCAGTCGATTGTCCAGATAACAGGACTGCACAAAATCATCCGTCTCGCGAAAGTCCTGTTGAAAAACCAGCTCAGTACCTGTTTCGATCCCACGACCAAAATCGTAAAATAGATGCCTATCCTGTACCTTCAGTTTGCACTGGATCGGCCCCATGCTGTCCTGCCCTTCCAGGACATATCCGTCCTCTGCCTCCGGGCTGCCTATGGGCACCAACTGGTTTTCGTAGCGAACGGTAAAACCGATCGAATCGATGTGTGCAAAAACAGCCGTACGTGGTTTGCCAAACTTCAGAATCAGACAATCCTGAAAAGCTGTGCCATGGATCAGGTCCGGACGCACTTTCCACTGTGCACTTTTCTTTTCCACATATTCTATCAAAAAATCCTTCATCGCTACTTCATTACCCGAAGGCGCAAATACCCCACACAGTGCTTGGAGTAGTGCCAGATCCGTTTGCTTCATATTCTCGTTCATTATCACCACAAAATTCATGGATTTTCGTTTATATCAAACCACAATCTTGTTTTACTTCGCGAAGGCAAATGACAGCAGAGATATTACAGTACCTGAGTGTGTACTTAGGTAGCACTTTAAAAATCATCATCGGACCCGTCCTCGGCGTGACCTATGGGATCAATGTATGGATCACCGGTACGCTCACCACCCTGGGTATGATGACCAGCGTATATCTGGTCACCTTCTTTGGGACATGGGTGCGGCACCAGACACAGGCCTACTTCAAAAAAAGAAGAAAGAACCTCTTCTCTCCCAAAACCCGTCGCTATGTCAAAATCTGGCAGGAATACGGGGTGCCCGGCATTGCCTTTTTGACACCCGTACTCTTCATGCCCATCGGTGGAGCCCTGCTAGCTAATGCTTTCGGTGGCAAGAAAGCCGACATCATCAAATACATGTGGATCAGTTGTATATTCTGGGGCTTCCTGCTCAGTTTCCTGGTGGCCTTTGCTGGCGACTTGCTCCCCTTTCTGGATCTGCCAGAGAGGTGATTGGGGAATTGACGCCAATGTAACTTAAGAACAGAAGAGAAAGTTTAAGGCCAATTAGAAAGGTACCAGTCAAATTTTTTACCTTTCTAATTGAACCGCTTATCATCATTTACGACTGTTGATTAAGATGAAAAATCAAAAACAAGACCTCATCATTGGTAGCATTTTTCTGGGCCTGACCCTTGCATTCATAGCGGTATCTATGATGCATCAACCCTTCTTCGACTGGGTTTTTGATCGCCACCACAACCCATGGAGTTGGTACCTCAGACCTCTCTTCCTGCTACCCTTCTGCTATTTCGCCTTTAAAAAAAGTTTCACCGGAATGATGGTGTCAGTCTTTGCTCTGTTTACAAGTATGTTTTGGTTTCCCAAGCCCGAAGTAGTAGACCAAAGTGTAATCACGTTTTTGGCATTCGAAAAGGAATATCTCTATGGAGAATGGAACGGCAGCAAAATACTCCTGACGTTGACCATTCCCATTTCGTTTATCGCCCTGGGCTTGGCGTTTTGGAAGCGGAGTTTGGTCATGGGGCTTGGCGTCATCGTACTCATGGCCACTGGAAAAATCGTTTGGAGCATTCAGAATGCCGGCGAATCAGGTAAGTCCATTTTGATACCCGCCATTCTGGGATTATTGATCTGCTCAGGGCTGATCTATTACGGATTCAAAAAGCTTGAGAAAAAATAACGAGTTGCCCAGACCCTGAACAAATCACTATTTTTGTTACTGTTAGTTTCAGGCACCAACATCGAACAGCGCTCTAATGGAAAAACTCAATCCCAACCAATCTTCTTTTATATTATATACTTCACAAAATGGAGAGGTAAAGGTAGACGTACTATTGCAGGACGAATCCATATGGTTAACTCAAAAAGCCATGCAGGAGCTGTTTGGGAAAGCCAAACAAACAATCGGTGAGCACATACAAAACGTATTTAAGGAAGGAGAATTAGAAGAAGAACTGGTTGTCCGGAAATACCGGACAACCAATCCTCACGGCGCTATGGCCGGAAAAACACAAGAAAATATAGTTAGTTACTACAATCTTGATGTCATTAGATCGATTAGCTATAGTGAAAAATAATTGGATTTATTTGTAAACAACTCAGTGAGTAGAAGGAATTGACAATGACAGAAAAACAAATAAAACACGGTGTATGGCATGTAACTAAGGGTTTCGTTTCACCCAGTAAATCTATTACTTTACTCAAAGATTACAGACCTGTCGAAAAACTTAATCTGCTTATCACTCAGACTCATTTAAAACCCTACGATCAAAGGAAGAACTATGAAAATTGGTGTAAAAGGCTTCCTGAATTAGAGGAAGTGAAGTTTATTTGGCTGCCTTCTAAAGTAAACCAAAAAATATTTGAGGCAGTTTGTAAAATGCCAAACCTAGAAGGGCTTTGGATTAAATGGAGTTCGATCAAACATATAGACAATCTTATTCATTTAGGAAAACTAAAGCATCTGCATCTCGGCAGCTCTTCTCAAGTCGAAAATATTGACGTTCTAGGTTCATTACATAATTTGGAAAGCCTAGAAACAGAACAATTGAATAAAATTTCAGACTTCTCAGTATTATCCAATTTATCCCAGTTACAAGGACTTGGCATTGATGGGAGCATATGGACCGCACAAAAAATTGATACTCTAGAACCAATTAGAAATTTGACTAATTTGAAATATCTAAGTACTACAAACTCACAAATCAAAGACAAATCTTTTAATCCATTATTGGAGCTTAATCAATTGGTAACCTTTAACTGTTCATGGAACTATCCAGAATCAGAATTCGCCAAATTGAAATCCCTACCAAACTTGAAATATGGAAATATAGAAACATCATGGAAAGAATTGAAAGGTAAGTTATTAGGCAAGCTGTTATAAATTCATAAGCTTTCATTTAGAAGTATCACTAACTCGTAATCTTCTCAATCAAAACATTTTTCCTCCCCTCTCCGAGCATCCCAAGTCGAGTTGGCTTACTTTTACCTCATGAGTAAACCTGAAAAGAAATTATTCCTGTTGGATGCCTATGCCTTGATCTACAGAGCGCATTTCGCCTTCAGCAAAAACCCAAGAATCAACTCCAAAGGTGTCAATACCAGTGCGGTATTTGGTTTTATGAATTCCCTGTTGGAGATCTTGAGGAAGGAAAAACCTACCCACATCGGAGTGGCCTTCGATACCAGTGCGCCGACATTCAGACATATTCAGTTCCCCGAATACAAAGCCCATCGAGAGGAAACACCAGAAGACATTCGCACCGCTACTCCCCTGATCAAAGACATCCTCAAGGCCATGAACATTCCTATCCTTCAGCTGGATGGTTTCGAGGCAGATGACGTGATCGGCACCTTCGCCAAGCAGGCCGCTCAGAAAGATTTTGAAGTCTACATGATGACGCCCGACAAGGATTACGCGCAGCTCGTAGAGGAGCACATCTATCTCTACAAGCCCGCCTATATGGGCAATGGAGTAGACATCCTGGGCATCCCAGAGGTGCTGGCCAAATTTGAAATCGACAAGGTAGACCAGGTGCGCGACATCCTAGGCCTAGAGGGAGATGCTGCCGACAACATCCCGGGGATACCGGGAGTGGGAAAGAAAACAGCCATCAAATTCATCAAAGAATATGGTTCGGTAGAAGGTTTGCTCGAAAACACCGCCGACCTCAAAGGCAAGATGAAAGAAAAAGTAGAGGAGTTCGGTCCTCAGGGGATTTTGTCCAAAGAACTCGCCACCATCAAAATCGATGTGCCACTTGAGTTTGATGAAGAAGACCTGAAACACTGCGAGCCCAATGAGCCTGAAGTAAAGAAGATCTTCGAAGAGCTGGAGTTTCGTACGATGCTCAAGCGCCTTTTTGGTGAGGAAAGCAGCCCTGCCACTCCCACCGCGAAACCCAAGAAAAAAGTAGCCGCAGCGACTGATTCACAATTGGGTCTGTTTGGTGCGACCACAGAGAGCAAAACAGAAGAAGTAGCGGCCCCCACCGAAAAAGGCAGCATCGCTACCGTAGAGCACGACTATCACCTGATCGATAGCAAAGAACTGATCCAGTCGCTCAACAAATACCTTTTGATGCAGGAGGAGTTTTGCTTCGATACAGAGACTAACAGTGTCAACCCAGAGGAGGCAGAGCTGGTAGGTATTGCTTTTTCGTATCAGGCACATGAGGCCTACTATGTCCCCATGCCCGCCGACCAAAAAGAAGCGCAGGCTCTGGTAGAGCTACTGCGTCCCGCTCTGGAAAATGAAGAAATCGTCAAGATCGGCCAGAACCTGAAGTATGACATTCAGGTCATGAAAAACTATGGTGTGGAGGTCAAAGGGAAGCTCTTTGACACCATGCTGGCCCACTATCTGGTAGACCCTGACTCTCGCCACAAAATGGACGTACTGGCCGAAAACTATCTGCACTACACTTGCGTCCCTATCGAGGATCTGATAGGCAAAGGAAAGTCACAGCTGAATATGCGTGACATCCCGGTAGAGCAAGTCGTGGACTATGCCTGCGAAGATGCGGATATCACTTTTCAGTTGAAGGAAAAGTTGGGGTTAGAAATTGAAGCTCACCAGCTGGGCAAACTGCTACACGAGGTAGAAGAACCCCTCAGCATCGTGCTGGCAACTATGGAATATGCCGGAGTAAAAATCGATACTGACGTACTCGCCACCATGTCCAAAGAGTTGAACGAACTCAGTGCCGCGGCACAGGACAAAATATTTGAATCCGCAGGCCAGGAATTCAACATCAACTCGCCTAAGCAGATGGGAGAGATACTCTTCGAGAAGATGAAACTGGTGGAGAAGCCCAAAAAGACCAAGACGGGACAGTATGCTACGGGTGAAGAGATCTTGTCCAAACTGGCCATTGAGCATGAGATTGCTGCACAGATATTGGAGTTCAGAGAGTACCAAAAACTGCGATCGACCTATGTCGATGCCTTGCCCCAGTTAATCAGCAAGAAGGATGGTCTGATCCATACCGACTATCGCCAGGCGGTAGCCGCTACCGGCCGTCTTAGCTCTAATAATCCCAACCTGCAGAACATTCCTATCCGTACCGAAAAAGGTCGGGAAATCAGAAAGGCTTTTGTGCCGAGGAGCAAGGATTACAAAATATTCGCAGCGGATTATTCACAAATCGAACTGCGCATCATTGCGGATTTCGCGAAAGATGAAAGCATGATCGAGGCTTTCAAAAATGGCCGAGACATCCACGCCACTACCGCTTCCAAGGTATTCAAAGTACCGATGGAGGAAATGACACCAGACGTACGACGCAAAGCCAAGGAAATCAACTTTGGTTTGATTTATGGCATCTCTGCTTTTGGACTCTCCCAAAACATCGGGATCAGCCGAACGGAAGCAGCCGAGATCATCGATGCTTACTTCACCGAATTCCCTGGGATCAAACGCTACATGGACGAGCAGGTCAACAAGGCCAAGGAGCTGGAATATGTCGAGACGATCCTGGGACGTAGGCGCTACCTCCGCGACATCAACAGCCGCAATGCCACCGTGCGAGGATTTGCCGAACGAAATGCGATCAACGCACCCATCCAGGGATCAGCTGCAGACATCATCAAAGTAGCCATGATCAATATCCACGAGTGGATGCAAAAAGAGAAGTTGAAATCGAAAATGACCATGCAGGTACATGATGAATTGGTATTTGATGCGCATGTAGACGAGCTTGATCTACTGAAAACAAAGGTCGAGGAGTTCATGAAAACAGCGATTCCATTAGATGTACCCATGGAAATCGGCATGGGAGTAGGGGACAACTGGCTGGAGGCACACTAAGCCCCCGCCATTCATGAATGAGAAAATTTTAGTATCTTAACAGTACCTATACTAAACTTAACATTCATGAAATCTAAAATACTCCTGGGAATCGGTCTCGTAGTTGGATTGATTCTCGTCGTGATCCTCTCTGTTTTCTTTTACATCTCAGGCAAAGGCATTCCAAGCTATGAAGTGAAATTGCCCGACTATACGGTCAAGAGCAGCCCTGAAGCCATCGAACGAGGCAAAAAGCTAGCGCTAATGCTCTGCGCTGGTTGCCACATGAACAGAGAAACTGGAAAACTAACTGGCACCCAGATGCTCGACGCTCCGGCGGAATTTGGTCCCATCTATTCTCGCAATATTACACAGGACAAAAACTACGGAATCGGAAACTGGACAGATGCGGAGCTGCTGTATCTGCTAAGAACAGGCATCAAAAAAGACGGACAATACGTCCCACCCTATATGGCCAAGCTCACCAACATGGCGGATGAAGATGTCAATGCCATTATCGCCTTTTTACGATCAGACGAGGCACTTGTGGCTGCTGATCCCACACCGGACAAGGATTCGGATCCGTCCTTCCTGACCAAGCTTCTTTCTAATCTGGCCTGGAAACCCATGCCTATGCCAACAGAAGTAATCCCTATGCCAGACACTGCCGATCAGGTGCAGCTGGGTAAATATCTCGCCTACAATCTAGAATGCTTTTCTTGCCACTCTGCCGATTTCAAAACGAATGATTTCATGAATCCAGATCAAAGCAAAGGCTACTTTGGAGGAGGGAATCAAACCCTGAACCTAAAAGGCCAAATCGTCGCTACTGCCAATCTAACCCCACACGAAACAGGTATTGGCAATTGGAGTCAGGAAGATTTCGTGAAAGCAGTAAAATTCGGATTGGTTCCGAACGATAGAGCCTTGCGCTATCCGATGCATCCCTACACTCAACTTAGTGACTATGAGGCTGCCTCTATCTACGAATACCTCATGACCATTCCTCCTATTGACAATAAGGTGGAGAGGGTATTTTATGATTAAAAAATGGAGCTTATCAGTATTTAAACCTAACTCTAGGAAATTCTCTTAAATATCTGTGTAACAACATAGTTTTTAGATTATTTCATGGCATTCTGCTTTTTTCGAATCTATTTTGCAGATCCACCTCGCAGATGATTTGAAAGTCTGAATTTCGGACATTTATTAGCAGATAAACATGAGAAAAATTATTGTAGCAGCGCTGCTATACCTGGTGAATTATGCCTCATTTGGTCAATGCCCTACTTCTGGAACCATCAGTTCTGACTGCACTACCACAGGCAACCTAACGGTAAGTGGTGGAACTTTAACTATAGCAAGTGGAGTAACAGTCACCATCACTGGAACATTAAGTATCAATAATGGAGGCAAAATAGATGCAGCATCGGATGCGATTATCAATGCCAACCAATTAACCGAAGGGTACGGTACCACTAACGAAATATTTGGTGGAACAATCAACATTGCTACTAATTTCACAATTGCCGGGGGAGGTCCTTTTAATATGGACGGCACTATCCTCACTGTCGCTGGAGCCATTTCAATAGCTGGAACTAATATTGAAATTCATAATTCTACCATTCAATCAGCTTCTCTTGAAACTAACCATAACAGTTGGATAATTACCAATAGTACCTTTACAACGACAGGCACTGGAGAATTTGAATTAGAAGATGCAACCATTTCTAACTCCACCTTCAATATAGGAGGAATGCTTGATATTGCCGGCGGAACAAATACTGCTTCAGGATCAACATTCAATGTGGGACAAGGTTTTGCAGTCGATACTGGAGTAGATGCCTTGACTATGAATGGAGGTGGCTCATTAGAAATCACCAATGGTTCAACGATGTATATCAATGGTGATGTGGTGAATAACGAACTCTATATTGATGGTTCAGACGTAGAAATTACAGGGGATTTTGATAATGCTGGAGCCGAAATAGTGGAAGTAAGAAACGGTGGGTCAATCAAAGTAGGAGGAGATTACAACAACAGCGGTAGTGGTAGTACAACTGCAGACGGTGGAGGTACCATCATTATAGAAGGCGACTACAATAACGCTGGAGGTGGAAGCACTACAGTCAATGATGGTGGGTTTTCGGTAGGAGGTTCATATACTGGAGGCGCACCTACAGGCACCGGATCGACAGGCGACTGCAGTAGCGGTGGTGGGGGATGCTGCGGTTCAGCTTGCTCGACACTACCTGTGAGTTTAGTTGGATTCAAAGTTGAAAGAGTGGAAAGTGGAATTGTCATTAAATGGACCACAAGTTCTGAAATCAACAATGATAGGTTCATTGTATACAGGTCTGGCAATAATCAGGTTTTTGAAGTAATTAAAGTTTTGATAGGACACGGCAACTCCAACGAAACCCAGTACTACGAAGTGACGGACTACCCAGAAAGAGCTGGTATGTACTATTACCGTTTGGAGCAAGTAGACTTTGATGGCCAAAATGAGATATTCCCAACAAAAAGAATCCATTTCAACCCAAACAAAGACAAGCAAAAACTCGACGTTTACCCTGTTCCATTGAGCAGCAATCAAAACATTCAGCTCGACTACCAAGAAAGTAATGAAGAAGTAAACGCTCAGATTTTCGATCTTTCGGGCAACCTGAAACACGAAGTGGAAATAGAAAGACAAGGCCAAAAGATCACCTATAAAACTGAAAATTTGGCTCTCAAATCAGGTATTTATATCCTAAGAACACAGATCGGAGTAGACAGCTTCAGCCAAAAAATTCACCTAAACTAGGACACACAATTTTGAAAATGAAAAGGCGCACTCCCATCGGAACTGCGCCTTTTTTCATTCTATACTAGAAGTAAATCAGAAGCCTTTCGTCTTGCCATTTTCATCGCCTAGCAACTGCTTGGCCATGGCCGCCCCAATCAACGACTCTAATGGAGTACCTGATTTACCCTGGCCTCCAGTGATCATCGTTTGAGGGAAATGAATATTCGAAATCTCTTTAGCTACTCCCACTGCCGTTTTGTACTGCCATTCTGCTTTTTCCTGTGGAGTAAGACCCGCCGATACCAGTTTTGCATTCTCATAGGCTTTGGCCTCAGCTGCTACTTTTCGCTGCTGTGATTTCAGACGCTCCGTTTCCAATGCTATAGCAGCCAGTTCCTTATTGGTCTTTTCTTGCTTTAGTTTGGTCTCGATAGCGATCAATTGTTTTACCTGCTCCTTTTCCTGAGTTACACGTTCAGCCGCCTTGTCTCTTTCCCCTTCGGCGATGATCCTCTGCTGCGAAGATTTTGCAGTTTCGATTTTTTGCTGCTCTAGCTGTCTCTTCGCAGATTCGTCTCTCTGGGCTTCCAGTCTTTTCTTAAAAGTGCTTTCCAATACCACATCGTCCACAATTACCTGCGATACTATGATATTGTTCTCTGTAATCTCATGTGAGATTCTCTTTGGCACTCCATTGATCAGAATCTTATTGACTGTATATGAAGTCTGAATCTCTTTGATCATACGATCCCCTTCATTTTGGATTTCCATAAAAATGGTGTCGCGATTTTCTAATTTTTCCACCGCATAAGCTCCATCTTTTAGTTGTTCGTCCAAAGTCTGTCTAAAACTCTGAGCCTCCCCAGATATATAATCCTGAGCGGCAAACATATAACCGGTGTTGTTGGTTTGCTCTCGTACTGTGGGCACCAGCGTGTTGTTTACCAGGTTGGACATACTTCTAAATTTGATTGCAAGTGTCTCGAAGCTTTCCTCATCCAGAGGCAGTTGAAATCTACAGGAGATGTAAACTGTGGCGGTTACCTGATCGATGAAGCGAATCGGAATCGGATCCATCGCTCCTTCAATATCTGCACTTCGTCTACCTTCATCGACCACCTTTACGTCTATGTACTTTTGCCATGGGGTGATTTTGGCAAAACCTCTAAACTTGACTCCCTGAGTAGTGACTACACTGGTGTTTCCTGTGGGATAGACTAGAAAGTACTGCTCAGTGGCATCAGCCCAAAAAAAGAGGTAAGGCAAAAGTGCAATCAACAAGCCCACCGATGCGATAATCGCAGCAAACTTTTGACTAAACATGAGTAGAAATGGTGGCGCTTTGGATCTTACTTTTTGTTCGCCCTCAAAAACATTTTCCTCGGCCAATTGGGGTCTCAAGAAATACAAGATAACCCCAACAATGACCAGAATAATTCCTATCGTTAGCATTATTGATAATGGATTGGTTATAAAATAATTTGTCTGCCAACAAGATATGACAGAAAAACCAAACACTAAAGAAAGGAAGAAAAAAGCCTTGAGATCAGCTACCCATCGCCGTTAAAACCAATCGTCTAGATCCCCCATAGTCTCGGTGCTCGCATAGATAAATCCCCTGCCAGGTACCCATATTCAATCGACCATTGGTGATAGGAATCGACACTGAGCTGCCCATAAGGGATGCCTTGATATGGGCAGGCATGTCGTCTGGCCCCTCGTAGGTATGTCTGTAATAGGGCGCATTTTCGGGTACCATTTCATTGATATGACTTTCGAAATCCTGCCGAACGGTTGGATCGGCATTTTCGTTGATGGTCAAGCTAGCAGAGGTGTGCTTAATAAAGGCCTGAAAGATTCCGATTCGGATCTGAGACAATTCTGGAAACTGCTCCAGTATCTCATGAGTAACGAGATGAAACCCTCGGCGATAAGCGGATAAAGTTATTTCTTTTTGGAAGCTCTTCATACACCAAAACTACTCGATCAGCTGATAAATATCAGCAATCAAGCGTTTGGTATCCAATGGAAGTGTGCCATTGTACACACCGCGGATATGGCTGTATTGATCAATAAGAATCAATTTTTCGGTATGTAAAAAATCCTCTTCGGTAGTCAGCGTCTTACCGAATCCCTCATCAGCAAAATAAGATTCTCTGGCCAATTGATAGATTTCCTTTTTATCTCCGGTAACCAAATCCCAGGTCTCAGATTGGATTGCATTCCTCTCGGCATAGCGGGCTAGCTGTGCCACGGAATCCACCCAGGGCATAACAGAATGAGACAGGATTCTTACCTCTGAGTTAGTACCAAATTCGTCCTGCACCAAATGCAGATTGTTCGTCATCTTAGGACAGACACCCGGACAAGTCGAAAAGAAAAAATTGGCGACATAGACCTTTCCCTTCATGTCCTTGTCTGTAATTTCTTTTCCATCCTGATTCAGAAAAGCAAATGGAGGAATGGCATGTGGGTTTACTGTTTCCAAACTATCCTCAGGAATCCAAACGGGCATCCAATCCGAGGTAGAATAGTATGGCAAGTCTACGACAACAGATTGTTCACTATCCGCAGTCTGACAGGCCAGAACCAACCAAGAAATTCCAACAAGCATTAAAGCATTAACTACCTTCATAGGGATCTATATATTTCGTTTCACTGTCTATTTTCGTACATCGCTTGAGCCCTACCAAGCCGTAAGAGCGGCCATCTTCCTTGACTACAAAATTGGAGCGAAGCTTGCCATCTGGTCTCCATACTCTTTGGAGGCCGAAAGGCTTTCCTGCGTCATTATAATTTTCCAGCATGTAGGATGTCCCATCGGCATACCATTGCCGATGGGTCCCTATGGCTTTTCCCTTATCGAAGAAAAATTCAAATTTCTGATTGCCATTGCTGTGAAAACCAACGTGCCTACCATGCTTTCTTCCTTGACTATAATTTCGCCATTCAGCCGTATCGCCACTGGGATAAAAAAGTAAGTAATCCCCCTCCAAAAACCCATCGAAATAGCCTCTTCGAGATCTCAAAATACCCGATTGATCGTGTTCCAACAAGTATCCCGACAAGGGCAGCCCTCTGAATAAATACTCTCCGGACTTCAACTTCTTCAATTCGGCATGACCTACCGAAATCTCAAAATCAGGCACTATAGCTGTGGACGTGCTAAAATCATTTCCAGCTTCAACAGAACAACCAAAACTCAGTGCCACCGAAACTATACTAGCAAGGAAAAAAAGCCCTCTCATTTGTTATTGGGTTTTGGTACCTGGGGTTCCGTAGTATCCATCTCCATTGATCCATGGATAATCTACCGTGATATGATAGTGATAGATGCCATCAGGAAAATCAGCGGTAACTCCAAAATGTCCATGATAATCATCCAAATCGTCATTGGTGACTTCCACTTGATCTTCCATCGGTCCATACACTGGAAAACCATCCAAAAGCACGCCGAGAAAAGCATCGCTACCTTTCAGTTCTGTCAACCAGCTTGGCTCGATGTGATAGTGATACTGGTCCCCAGCTGGGTGTCCATCGTACTGATCGAAAGTATAAAGCTCCTCGAAGATATCGTCACCAGGAGCGGCTTCCTGATTGAAGAAAACGACGCTATTGATCGCCACACCCATAGGCCCCAAACCTGGCGACTGGTGATTGCTGGCTTCTTCAGGATATCTCGGTACTGTCAAAACAATGTTTTGCTCTCCGATCTGACCTGGATTCTGACGAAAATCCTGTCCTTGATAAAACTCATACAGCGGATCATTCTGTGAATAATAAACACTCTTATGATCTGGCAAATCCTTGGTAGTAATGATCAATTCATCATCCGTCACCTGCACAGTCACATCGTCGCTGTAAAACTTATCGGCCAGTACGCTAATATCAGCTGGCGTTTCGGATTGTTGTTGTTCCTCTTCTTCGATCACATCCTCCGCCTTATCACAACTGGTCACGATCAGTCCAGCTGCCATCAGAGAAAGCAAAATTCGTTTGAAATGGTTCTCTTTCTTCATAGTATTTGTGTGTTAAAATTGGGGTGCAGTTTCACACCTATACACACAAAACGGGGAGCAAAAGCAAAACCCTACCTATCAATTGATTCAAGAATCAAGAGAATTAGATCCATGAACCAAGATGATTTAGTTTTCTTGAATGAACATTAACTCCCAAAATACCACTTCATTTTAGGGTTAAATCTTCACCCTCACCTTTTGGGCCTTTTCGAGAATGGAAATTTCAAAGGGGGGATGTCCAAAATATTCGCCATCGAGATGGGCTCTCAACTGATCATTGGCTTCTATTTTCAACTCCTTGGTTTGGAAAAAATTGACTTCAGGCAAACTGCCATGACTACCAAAGTTAGCCTTGTACAACTGAAGATAGCGGCGCACAGGGGACATGCGTCCGATGATACATACATCGAGAAGGCCATCGTCGTTCTTCGAATTAGGATTTAGCTTAAAAGAACCACCAAACGTAGTACCATTATGAATGGCCATAGTCAGCAAATTCATCTCCAGCTTTTGGCCATCCATATTAAAAATATAGTTCTTGGATTTGTAACTGCCCAGAATCTTCAACACCCGCATGAGATACCTCCAGTAGCCATTGAACATACTAGTAGAGTTCTGGTCTTCATAGATGATTTGTCCATCAAAGCCCACACCCAGACCGTTGATAAATCGTCGGTTGTTGCAGATACCCACATCCACCAGCTTTTCCTTGCCATAGATCAGCGTATCTATGTGCTCGTCCAGATCAGTACCGATGTCTATGGTTTTCACAAAATCGTTGCCCGTTCCTACAGGAATGAAACTCAACACCATGTCCTTGTCCTTGATCGCATTGATGCAAGCATTGATCGTACCATCGCCTCCGATGGCAACCACATCAGTAGAATCAGTAAAAAGATTTTCTTCGATAAACTCGTCGAGGATTTCGCTTTGAGGGGTTAGAAAAACTGCATAATAATACCCCTCCTGATCCAGCTTTTTCTTCAGCCGCATCAGCGCATATTGGGCTCTACCCTGACCCGAATAGGGGTTGGCTACTATAAAGAATTTTCTCTCCATGCTTGATACAAAAAAGCAATCCCTTGGGATACAGGGGATTGCTTCCTTGAAATAAATATAGAGTATTTTTTACAAATTCTCCATGATCCAACTCGCCATCATGGAATAAAGATGCGTGCGGGTTTTTCCACCATAGAGACTATGTGCCTTATCTGGATAATAGAAGGAATCAAACTGCTTGTTGGACTGAATCAGACTCTCCTGAAGTGTCACCGCATTCTGAAAATGAACATTGTCATCTCCAGTGCCATGGATCAGTAGGAAGTTGCCTTTCAGCTGACTGGCATAGGTATTCGGAGAGTTGCTGTCGTATCCCTCTGGATTCTCTTGTGGAGTCCTCATGTAACGTTCCGTATAGATTGTATCATAAAATCTCCAATTGGTCACCGGTGCGACTGCCACGGCTGCTTTGAACACATCACCACCCTTCATGATCGAAAGAGAGGACATATGTCCGCCGTAGCTCCATCCCCAGATTCCAATTCTATCTGCATCCACAAAATCCAACTTACCCAGTGACTTGGCACTGGCGATCAAATCCTGAACTTCCAACTTGCCCAAATCCATGTAAGTCATTTTCTTGAATTTCTCTCCACGGCCTCCGGTACCTCTCGAATCGACATACACTACGATGTATCCATTTTGAGCCAGCATCTGGTGGTAATAATAGTGACTACCCGACCAACCATTCTTTACGTTTTGTGATCCTGGTCCGCTGTACTGATAGATCAACAGTGGATACTGCTTTGTGCTGTCCATGTCTGTAGGCTGCAGCATAAATGCATTCAATTGCTTGCTATCAGCTCCAGTGATCTGGAAGAAGATTTTTTCGCTCAAGCCAAACTCTTTGATCGTCTCTTTCAACTTGGCATTGTCCTTCAGGACTTTTACTGTTTCGTTCTTTTTGGTTGAGACCAAAGAGATCTCCCTGGGCTGACCAGCAGAATGATTGAATGAAATGTAGTATTTGAAATCCTTACTCATATCCACTGAGTTGATACCTGCTTTGGTACTCAGTTTCATTTTTCCTTTTCCTTTCAGATCTACACGATAGAAGTGTCTTTCCAGACTAGACCCCTCCGTAGAAATGTAATACAACACAGGAGTACGACCACTCTGATCCAGACCCACAAACTCTTCAGCCTCCCAATTGCCTTTAGTCACGGCATTGTTGAGTTGGCCATCGATTCGGTGCAGGTAGTAATGCTTGTACCCCTCTCTCTCCGTCGAGTACAAAAACTGCGTACCGTTGTTGAGATAGATCAATTCGTGTGCATAGGTCACGTCCAGATAGGTCTTAGACTTGTCTGTCAATATCAAAACCATTCCTCCCGTTTTCGCATTGACATGATAGATGTCCAGTCGATTTTGCAGACGATTTAGCTTCATCAGCGAAAGCGTGTTGGCATCTTTCGTCCATTGCATCTTAGGGAAGTAAACATCTGTTTCCTCTCCTGTTTTCACTTTCACATTTTCATTCTTGTCCAGGTGATGGATGTACACCTCTACGACGGCATTGTCCTCACCAGCCTTTGGGTACTTGTAGCGATAGTCTCTTGGATAGATCGACCCATTGTCCCAGTACTGCAGGTTGTATTCCTTCACCTTACTTTCGTCAAATTTGAAGAAAGACAACTTCTTGCTATCAGGCGACCAGTTGAAGGCCTTAGTCAGATAAAGCTCCTCTTCATAAACCCAATCGGTGCTACCGTTGATGATGCTGCCGAATTTGCCATCTGTGGTCACAGCATATTCTGCCATATTTACCAGCTTGACATAAAATAGATTGTTGTCACGAACGAAAGCTACCATCGAATTGTCTGGAGAGAAAGTTGCATAAGACTGACGACCGCCATCTGATAATTTCTTCAGCTCCTCGCCTTTGAAGGTGTAGACATAATACTCGGCTGTATAAGAACGGCGATAGATGCTCTTTTTATCCGTCAGGATCAAAATTTTAGATTCATCCTCACTAAAATTATAATCCGAGATACTCAAGTTTAGCGCATTTCCATCCACGATGACAGAATCTGAACTGCCAGTGGTCACATTGTATCTTAAAATCTGATTGCCCTCAAGAGCCGTGTAGTATTGGCCGTTGTTCATCCAGTTGAGACTGGCCAGATTCTCTTGTCTAAAAGTGCCTTTTTCTGTGAAATCTTCCACAGTAATCTTCTTTTGTGCCCATAGCTGTGTCGCAGCAAAAAGAAGAAGCAGGGTTAAAAATTGCTTCAAATTCATCATTATTCGTCTAATTTCTTCTAAGACAAATATATGATAGGGACGAGGATAAATCCGAAGCTTATTATTTGAACGGTAAAAGCGTGACACCAGCGAAACGACTCGTCCACTGGTGTCTATTTATCTTACTCGAACAGGTGATTCAAAATCTCTTTGGCCTGTGACCATTCCAGTCTAGGACCAAACTGAGAAACAACTTTAGAAGAAGCCAAGCTCGCGATCTTACCCGCCTCGGCATAGCTATGACCATGCGTGATCCCAAAAAGGAAAGCGCCTGCATACATATCTCCAGCGCCATTGGTATCGACAGCATCCACCTGGTACGGCTCTATGTCGATAAAAGTCTCGCCATCAAATATCGTAGCACCATTCTTACCCAGTGTGATCACAAAACGATCGGCCACATCCTTCAAAGCTTCTCTGGCGTCTAGCACATTGTCTTTCTCTGTGAAAAGCATTGCCTCTTCCTCATTACAAAAGAGAAGATCCACTCCATCACCCACGATTTCTTTCATCTCCGCATGAAAGAACTTAACCATACTAGGGTCTGAGAAAGAAAGGGAAACTTTCACTCCATTGGCTCGGGCGACATCCATGGCTTTTTTCATGGCCTCACGTCCAGATGGGGATGGCACTAGGTAGCCTTCAGAATAGATATATTTTGAGTTTTTGATGGCCTCCTCGTCTATTTCCTCAACAGAAAAATCAGAAGTGATTCCCAAAAATGTATTCATGGTACGCTCGGCATCAGGAGTCGTCATCACCAGACATCTACCGGTGATTCCTTCGGGAGCAGTCTCTTCGGTCAACTTCGTGTCTACACCGTTTGTCTTTAGGTCTTTGAGATAAAAAGAACCGAACTCATCATTAGACACCTTACAAGAATAGTAGCAGGTACTTCCAAACTGGCTGGCAGCTACCACTGTGTTAGCAGCCGATCCGCCACCCTTCATCATGTTTTCGCTCACATTGATCTGGCTGATCAGTTGCTTCTGACGATCTTCTTCTACCAGTGTCATCAGTCCTTTTTCCACTTCGTTTTTGGTCAGGAAGTCATCACCCACCTCGAACACCAAATCCACCAAAGCGTTTCCTATTCCGTATATGTCGTATTTTTTCATCTCTGTCTTAATTGATAAGTATTTCGGCAAATAGAAATAATCCTACTCTTAGATAGAAACAATTCAATATGATTAATGACAATACAAGGGATAATTCAGGTCATATAAATCATGCATTGGCAAATAATATTTATTTTACATCTATGAAACTGATAGTTGACGTTAAAGAAAACAAGGCAGAATTCCTGTTAGAGGTGCTGAGAAATTTTTCATTCGTTAAAGCAACTCCAATAAGTGAAGAAAAAGCTAAGATCATCAGTGATCTGAAAGAAGCTGTGGATGAAGTGAAGTTGGCTAAGGAAGGAAAGATTCAATTACAATCAGCCGAAGATTTTCTTAATGAAATTGAAGATTGAACTCACAGCTAAATTCAAGCGAAAAGCTAAATCAATTCTCAAAAAGCACCCCTCGTTTAAGAGTGACTTAAGCAGCTTGATTAGTCAGTTAAAAGAAAACCCTCGACAAGGCACTCCCCTGAAAAACAACTGCTACAAGATACGATTGTCCATCACTTCGAAAGGGAAAGGAAAATCAGGAGGGGCACGTGTCATTACTCATCTACATATCACAGCTACTACGATATACCTCATTTACATTTACGACAAATCAGAACAAGAGAACATTAGTGACAAAGAAATACTCGAACTAATCAAAGGTCTTTAAGAAGGACGGTTGGATAGGAGTTCAAAAAGACCTTTTTTTGCGTTCCTACTTATACAGAGGGAAATTAATTAATCAAAAAAACAGAGAAAGTGAGTACCGAAAAACGCACCAAAATACTGGACATACTCCAATCGGGAGAGGTTGGATCCAGTGCGCTTGTCAAGGGATGGATTAGAACCAAGAGGCAAAACAAGAACGTCGCGTTCATTGCCCTCAACGATGGCTCTACCCTCAATAACCTTCAGCTGGTAGCGGATCCCAATGAGATTGAGGAATCACTGCTGCGTCGCTGTACCACAGGAGCGAGTATCGCTGCTAGAGGTGAGTTGGTCGCTTCTCAAGGCTCTGGCCAAAAAGTAGAACTGATCGTAAAGTCACTCGAAATACTAGGCGAGGCAGATCCAGAAAAATATCCACTGCAGCCTAAAAAGCACTCGATGGAATTCCTTCGCGAGATCGCACACCTGCGCCCTCGTACCAACACCTTTGGTGCTGTGTTCAGAGTCAGACATGCGATGATCTATGCGGTACACAAGTTCTTCAACGACAAAGGATTTTATAACATCCACACGCCGATCATCACTGCATCGGATGCAGAAGGAGCAGGAGAGACCTTCAAGGTCACGACTCTAGACCTCAACAATGTGCCTAAAACCGAGGAAGGCAAAGTAGATCACGAACAGGATTTCTTCGAAAGAGAAACTAACCTCACCGTATCGGGTCAGCTCGAAGGAGAACTAGCAGCTATGGCACTAGGCAATATTTATACTTTCGGACCGACTTTCCGTGCCGAAAATTCTAATACTACCCGTCACCTGGCAGAATTCTGGATGATCGAACCGGAGATGGCTTTTTATGATCTGGACGACAATGCAGACCTGGCTGAAGAAATGCTGCAATACCTGGTGCAATATGCCCTGGACAACTGTGCGGATGATCTGAAGTTCCTTCATGATCGTGAGGTAGAAGAAAATAAAAACAAGAAAGAAGCAGATCGACCAGACATGTACTTGATGGATCGATTAAAGTTCGTCGTAGACAATGCATTCGAACGAGTAACCTATACGGAAGCCATCGACATTCTGCGCAACTCTAAGCCTAACAAGAAGAAGAAGTTCAACTACCTGATAGAAGGCTGGGGAGCAGATCTTCAGTCGGAGCATGAGCGCTATCTGGTAGAAAAGCACTTCAAAAAACCTGTGATCCTTACAGATTACCCAAAGGACATCAAGGCCTTCTACATGCGTCAAAACGATGATGATAAAACTGTAGCGGCGATGGACATCCTCTTCCCAGGCATTGGGGAGATCGTAGGGGGAGCGCAGCGTGAAGAAAGAATGGATAAGCTAACTACTCGCATGGAAGAGATGGGCATCCCAAGCGAAGAGCTATGGTGGTATCTGGATACGCGTAGATTTGGTTCCGCTCCACACAGTGGTTTCGGACTGGGCTTTGAGCGAATGATCCTCTTCGTCACCGGCATGACCAACATCCGTGACGTGATCCCATTCCCACGTACTCCGGGTAACGCAGAGTTTTAAAAAACAATACAGAAGCCTGTCTCTGAATAGTCGTCATATCGAAGCGCAGCGAGATATCTCATTCGGTCTTGTAGGCCGAATGAGAATTCTCCTAACAAACCAATGACGTGTCGCAACCTGAGGATCGCTTTAGATTTCTACAAAGTACCAATGACGGGGAAAGAAATCGACAATGCTTTTCTAGCTAGATTCCTGCCTGTCAACTTTTTATGATCAGACTCAGGTCTATCAAAGGCTAACGATCAAAGAGGGGTAAACCTCTTTGACGTTTAACCCAAAATTATCATTAGAAAATCTATTATATACACAACTCGCTTCAAATCAAACACTTCGTTTCGTTTGACTCAATCACCATAGCGATGCTATGCCTTTTTTACCAAACTTCTTGATTTATTGCGATTTGCGCCTTCATGACGAAGTTCTAAAGACAAATTTGGGTTTAGGCAAAAAACCAATAGTCCTCGACTGGCTTTTTATTCCAGGCTTTAAGCATAGCTTTGATTTCTTCTTTGCCATCGGGGGAGGATACTACGATCATGATCTGAGGATGATCGAGAGTGGGGATCACGTCGAAGTGCTCCATGCGTATGCCGTAGACGTCCTTTCCGATCTTGCGCTCATTGTCGCATACCCAGTGAAAGGTGTCTTGATGATCCAGCAGGATCTTGGCCATGTCTTTGCCATTGCGGCCAGCTCCCCATAGTACAAGGGGTCGGCTTCTGTCTCTATCTAGCTCGTAGAAGAATCGGGTCTTCAGGTCAAAATAGCGGTTGTCCTTGTATTCGTCCCAGGTGCGAGAGATGCGATTGGAGCGGTCGCGCCAGTGGTGCAGCACCACGTCGATCCCAATGATTTTGAGTTGGGCACGGTAGAAGCGAAAGCTCAGGTCATAGTCCTCCGGATAGACGATCGGATCAAAAGCGCCTACATGATCAAAGTCCTCTCGATGGATGATCCATGAGTGGGAGGGGATCACGCATTCGGTATAGATTTCTTCATAGTGGGCGGATCGACGGGCGACATCATTGAGCCAGCGCTCGTAGCGGCGGAAGCCATCTCCTACTTCGCCCTCGTCCACGAAATGTTCTGTGCCACCAGCGATCACATGGCCTTTGCCGTACTTTAGCCATTCCTTGACCAGAATCTCCAGCTTGTCGTGGGGCATCATGTCGTCCGAGTCCATGCGGTTAATCAGCGTGCCTTTGGCTTGTGCATAGGCTACTTGCAGCGTAGGGATCAGTCGGGGACGATCGCTATCAAACACTCGAACCCGAGGGTCCTTCTCGGCATAGCTGCGCAGAATATCTGGAGTCGCATCCGTGCTGTGGTCGTTTACAGCGATCAGCTCCCAGTTGGGGTAGGTCTGTGCCAATATCGAATCCAGACATGCCGGCAGATAAGGCTCAGTGTCCTTGACTGCCATGATGATGGATACTAATGGTGTATGGTTTTCAATCAAAAATCCGGGGATTAGATCGGCACATTGACGTGACGCTCGGCGTGGTACGACGAACGTACGAGAGGTGCAGACTCTACATATTTCAATCCTCTTTTCAGTCCTTCTTCTTTGTACTTGTCGAACTGATCCGGGTGGATGAATTCTGCCACTTCGATGTGCATCTTGGTAGGCTGTAGGTACTGTCCTAGCGTCAGGATGTCCAGACCGTGAGCGACCAGGTCGTCCATTGCCTTGTATACTTCATCCTCTGTCTCGCCCAGTCCCAACATGATACCCGATTTAGTTCTTTGCTTAGCCTCCTTCGTCAATTTGATTTGATCGAGGCTTCTTTGATATTTGGCCTGTGGACGTACTCTTCTGTAGAGTCTTTCGACTGTTTCCATGTTGTGAGACACGACTTCTTGCCCCGCTTCGAACATGCGGTAGAGGGCATCCCAGTTTCCTTTGACATCCGGAATCAAAGTCTCTATGGTTGTTTCAGGCGCGAGTCTTTTGGTGTGGTAGACGGTTTGGTACCAGATTTCTGCTCCACGATCTTTCAGCTCATCACGGTTGACAGAGGTCAGTACCGCATGCTTTACGCCCATGGTTTTGATGGCCTCTGCTACTCGGATAGGCTCCTGCTCGTCGTACTCTGGTGGACGACCGGTGGCCACCGCGCAGAAGGTACAGCTACGTGTACATACATTACCCAGGATCATGAAAGTGGCTGTTCCGGCACCCCAGCATTCACCCATGTTCGGACAGTTACCGCTCTCACAGATGGTATGGAGCTTGTTTTCGTCCACTACCTTTCTCACACTGGCATATTCCTTTCCTACTGGGAGTTTTACTCTCAGCCAATCAGGTTTTTGTCTTTTCTTGGGTTGCTCGTTTACTACCGGTAACTCGATCATGATTTTTTAGCTTTGTGCAAAGAAACACACTAAGCGCATATTTTCATAGTCCGACCTTGTCTGTGTTGGACTTATCTTCGACTTCCGTAGAAAATGGTGATGTAGGCAGAGAGGAAAACGGCCTTGTTGTCTTCGCGCGGCATTAGCTCGATTTCTTTGGTAAAGGCCTCTATCAAAGCTCCTATTTCGAAACCTGTGACATTACTCTTGAAAGCACCCATTTCGAAAAGTAACCCGGCTCGTGCATTGACTCCAAAAGCCAGTTCGGATTCACCTAGTCCTTCAAAAACATGACCGGTTCGCGCAATGGAATTCCAGGTAGGGAAATCTTCGAAGCTAAACTGCTTGCTATCCCCATTGCCATCCTGTACATAGTAGGGTGCAATCACGCCCAAAGTCGGTCCGATCGAGTAGTTAAAGTTGATCTGCACGCCCTTGTCCGGAGCTTTTTTGAATAGCAGGTGATCAAAGCCATATTGAGCACGAATGCTGTAAAGAAAGTTGGACTTACCATAGATAAATTGGCTCTGTCCGTTCGAAATTCGATTTTCTTTTGGATGCTTGACATTCATGAGCTCAAATCCAATGCTTCGAAATTTCTTTTCACCTCTAGCGCTGGACCAGCGAAACATGAAACCGCCAATCAGTCCGCCATTGGTGTTTTTGTTAATGCCCCAGATGAATTCTTTGGTGTATTCATAATTGCCATCTGTCTGGGCCAGTAGGTGTTGACTCAGTAAGAGAAAAGTAAATAGGACAGCAATTTTTTTCATTCATATTCCATTTGGGATTCAATAATAAAGATAAACAAATCGAATTACTAACTTTCGAATTAGCCGGGACTGAAATCTGCCATTTTTGTCTTGGATGGGTTTTGTAAATCCGCTCTGAGCAAAATTGAACGCAACACTATGCCTCTCTCTTCGTTTGCTCAATTTGAATTAAAACTTATGAGAAAGCTTTTCTTTTCCTTTGCTCTTTTGATATTTCTGGCTGCCTGTTCGGAGGAGGCACCAAAAAATAAAATATTCGCCATTCATGGAGTGGCCATAGATGGTTATGATCCGGTTGCCTATTTCGAATCAGGAGAGGCCATCCTTGGCGACCCGAGTTTGAGAGTCGACCGAGGGGATGTGACCTATCATTTTTTAAATGGAGACAACCAGCTACTATTCGAAAAAAATCCTGAAAAATATTTGCCTGCCTATGGGGGCTGGTGTGCTTATGCCATAGCTGAAAACAACACCAAAATGCAGCCTGACCCTACCCTATGGAAGATTCAGGATGGTAAGTTGTTGCTCTTTTATGACGATTGGACTAGCAAGATAACCGGATCGTTGTTGGAGGAATGGGAGACCCAGCCAGAGGAATACGAGGAGAAAGCAGATGCCAATTGGTCTAAGATGCATCCCTAAAGTCAATATTTTGGAGGCATAACTTTTTTCCTTGCCTTCGTATAAGCAATTTTGCAACTTCATTTTAGTAATAGCTAATCGATGCTCAAGGATCTAAGAATCAACAATTCACTTACTGGTAAAAAAGAACTTTTCGAACCCATCCATGCACCCTTCGTGGGGATGTACGTGTGTGGCCCCACCGTTTACAGCGATGTACACCTGGGCAACGTTCGAACTTTCGTCAGCTTTGATGTCATATTTAGATACCTCAAGCATCTCGGTTACAAGGTGCGCTATGTGCGTAATATCACGGATGTAGGACATCTGGTGAATGATGCTGACTCTGGAGAAGATAAAATTGCCAAGAAGGCAAAATTGGAAAACATAGAGCCGATGGAAGTGGTGCAGCGATACACGCAGGACTTTCACATGGTGATGGACAAATTCAATGCCCTGCCTCCGAGCATCGAACCAAGTGCAACGGGTCATATCCTGGAGCAAATAGAACTGATAGAGGTTTTGATCGAAAAGGGACTGGCCTACGAAGTGAAGGGCTCAGTGTATTTTGATGTGAAGGCCTATCAGAAAGACCACGACTATGGTAAGCTATCGGGTCGTAAAATCGAAGATTTGCTGTCCAATACAAGGACCCTGGACGGACAGGATGATAAAAGAGATTCAGTGGACTTTGCGCTTTGGAAGTCCGCAGAGGGTACCGATCACATCATGCGCTGGAACTCGCCCTGGGGCGAAGGATTCCCGGGCTGGCACCTGGAGTGTACTGTGATGGGAACCAAATACCTGGGCAAGACTTTTGATATTCACGGGGGAGGAATGGATTTGAAGTTTCCTCATCACGAATGTGAGCTGGCACAGTCCGTAGGCGCACATGGCGAAGATCCTGTCAAATACTGGTTGCACACCAATATGCTGACCGTCAATGGTCAGAAGATGAGTAAGTCGCTGGGCAACTCATTTTTGCCACACGAATTGTTCTCAGGAGATCACGAGCTGTTGGATCGTCCCTATAGCCCGATGACGGTAAGGTTCTTTATGCTGCAGTCCCACTATGCGAGCACACTGGATTTTTCTAATGATGCATTGTTTGCTGCACAGAAGGGCTACCGCAAGCTGATCAATGGTTTGAAGACCTTGAGAAAAATAGAGGTGACAGATGAAACTGCCGAGCCAAACGAAAAGGCCATCAGTCAAATCAATCAGATCTGTGACAATTGCTATCGTGCGATGAACGATGATTTCAATACGGCACTGGCGATTGGTCATCTCTTCAATCTTTTGAAAAAGATCAACAATGTCTACATACAGAATCTTTCGATTGCCGAAATCGGAAAGGACACATTTGAGCGCATGAAGGAGACCTATGAGTCTTTTGTATTAGACGTACTTGGACTGAAAGAGGAAACCAATGTAGATGTCGATGAGCTGATGGACATCGTGATCAAAGAATATGCTGAGGCGAAAGCAGATAAGAACTACGACAAAGTAGACGCACTCCGCAGCAGCCTGAAGGAACAGGGCATCATGCTCAAGGACATGAAGACAGGAATCGACTGGGCCTACGAAGAATAAATTGGGTAGGCTTTGAATTTCAAGCTTCAAAGATTCATGTTCTAGGTTTCGATGGAATTTGGATGATGATTCTAATGATATTCGCTTATAGCGTTCATAGAAAAGTTAAGGATCAGTCTGTAAAGTTGGGAGGTAAGTAGATCCATACATTTCTATACTTAAAAACTGTTAACCTTAACCATTAACATTAAAGGAAATCATCCAATAAGTTTAATAGGAGCGTTTTTTGGTTAACGGTTGGTGTTATGGTAATAAGTATTCGTCAGATGTTAGGGGGAATGTAAATTCTTAATTTTTCATCTATCCCCCAGAAATACCGACTGATCCAAAGTTAAACCTACATCCATCAATTGAAATGATCGAATTTGAGTTGCATTCGATCCAGACTTTCTTTCGACCCTACAAAAGTCACCACATCTCCCACTCTCAAACGGGTAAAGCCATGTGATATGATCATCTGTCCTGATCTTTGGATGGATAAAATCAAGACATCAGACGGCAATCGAAGGTCTCTGAGGGTGATACCATGTAAACTTGGATCGAGCAATTCCATATCTCTCGTGTCCTGACCAGGCTCCATACCGAGTAGTAGAGAGGTAGCCTGTGGAGATCGAACATAGTGATCCAAAAGACTCACTATGGCTGTAGATGGATCCACAATTCGAACACCCAGAGCCAAAAACTTATCAAAATAGCTTCTGTCATCCAGCCTCACGATCAGATCTGGTGTACCAAAATGTTTGTAAGCCAATTCACAGGCTTCCAGATTTCTTTGATCTGACATCAAGCATACGATGGCTTCAGATTTTTCAGCCTTCATTTCTTTCAGCGAATCGAGACTCACCCCATCGATGTAATTGATAGTGATTCCTGTCGGTTCTTCGATGGAACCTTTTTCTTTTCTAGTGGCGATCTGGACTTTCCATCCATTTTCCATTAACTGACGAGCGAGAGATACGCTCTGAGACTCGAATCCTAATATGATGGCATCTCTCACTCCATCAAACTTGAAAGTGCCTTTGTTTCGGTTTTCGCCGATTTTTGTCAGTGCGTATTTGAATAGTGGCGGCCCGATCACTTCATTGATGACAATGATAGCGATAATGAAGGCAGCAAAAGCCTGCCCGAAATCCGGGAAGCTGTTAGATACTACTGCTGTAAGGCCTAATGCTACTCCCGCTTGAGTGATGTAAGGCATCCATCCCAGGTGAATTTGTGGCCATGGATCCTCTGCCATGATTCCTCCCAAATAATTACCTGCAACTATGGATATCAGTCTTATCAAAAAGAAAATAACAGCTATCAACGAGGCATCCAATAATGCATACAAGGAAAGGCTCGCACCCGTTAGTGTAAAAAATGCCGCATAAATAATAGGGAATGCCTTATCTAGAATCGACAGGAATTCAGGTTTGTTTTTGGTGTAGTTGGTGACGAAGAAACTGGCGATGATGCAGATGATCAGTGGCTCTATGCCCAATTCCGTGCCTATATAGTGTTGTGTATATTCTGCGATAAAGTGGTCAAGTAAATAGACACTATATCCGATAAGAATGATCACTGCCATCTTGAAATGGACAATCACTCTCAGGTTCAATATCCAATTCAAAGTCTGGCCCAACAACCAGCCTAATCCAAATGAGGCGGATAACTCTAATAATAAAATGAGGAGGCTCAGATAGTTAAAATTATCACCGCTGGTAAGACTAAGTGCAAATGAATAACATATCGCAAACAGAATGATGACAAAAAAATCGGTGAGAACCGTCACTCCTAAAACCGTTTGCGTCATTGGACCTTTGGCCCGTAGCTCATTGATAATGGCTATGGCACTTGTAGGTGATCGTGCGACAAAAATGGCACCAGCCAAAATGGATACACTGAGTCGCTCTACAAATTGCATCCCATCCATAAATGGAATGATATCAGAAAAAAAGTAAATGGATGTAGAACCAATACCAAAAGTGAAAAGCAATTGACTGATGGTATTCCACTTTATACTTCTGAATTTTGATCTAAGCTCGCGAATATAAAGTTCCGCACCAGCAGCAAAGGCTATAAAAGAGAGTGCAACCTCATTTACAAAATTTAGTTGAATGGAACTCTCTTTAGGGATAAGATTCAAAACATAAGGGCCGCAGATGATCCCCGTAAACAAAAAACCCGTAATTACTGGTAAATTGATACGTTTAAACTGAGGTGCGATTCTAGAAGCTGCGATGCAAATAATGAGAAATCCAGCACCTAAAACGATCAATTGTTGATAAGACTCCAAAGAGAAATTCATGCAGTGGGTTTTAGTTTTGACTAACTGTTAAAATAGTGAATAACTTTAATAATGTATATCGTTCAACAATTTATATTAACTTAAAAGCTTAAAACAGCTATTTTCTATGATAATCCTTATAACGGGCGGTAATGGGCTCGTCGCTTCTCATTTAACGGCATCTCTTTCATCTAAGGGACATAATGTCAGGCTATTAAGCCGTTCCAAATTTCAACATCTCAGCGCAGAGGTTTTCGAGTGGGACATTAACAATGACTATATCGAAGAGGGTGCATTGGATGATGTGGAAGTCGTTTTTCATCTGGCAGGTGCAGGTATAGCCGATGAAAAATGGACGGAGGAAAGAAAGAAAGTCATTTTGGATAGCCGAGTGGAATCCACCAAATTGCTCTGCCGAAAACTGGCTGAAATGAATAAAAAGCCTCGCGTTTTTGTAGGTGCTTCTGCGATGGGATTTTATGGATACGAAGATTTCTCCCATTGGTCCAAAGAAGGAGACCCAAGTGGAAAGGGATATTTGGCAGACATCACCAGTGCCTGGGAGGAGGCTGCTGATCCTATAAAAGAAATGGGCATCCGTCTGGTTCATGCCAGAATAGGCATGGTGCTGTCGGACCGAGGAGGCGCTTTGATAAAAATGGCTGAGCCTATTCGTTGGCTGGTAGGAGCACCGCTGGGTTCTGGAAAGCAAATTTGCAATTGGATTCATGTGGAGGATCTGGTAGAGATGCTGATCTTTTTCATGAACAATGAAAAAATCGAAGGACCTTACAACGCGGTTGCCAGCAACCCTGTGACCAATGCTCAATTGACCAAGATGATTGCAAGGTCGATCAGGCGTCCACTTTGGTTGCCCAATGTGCCTGCCTTTGTGTTGAAAATTATCTTAGGAGAAATGGCAGAAATAGTTTTGGAAGGTCACCATTTGTCTAATCAAAAGGTCTTGGATAGCGGTTTTCAATTCAAATACGACAATGCCCAAAAAGCTGTGGAGGATATTCTCGCCCCAGACTAAAGCTTACTCTTTTAATTTATAAATTTGCGCGCTCCGAAACTTTGAGAGGGATCATGCAGTATCATTTGTGTCCCCCAAGAGGGAACGGTGTGCATGTGCTCCTGAGAGACTCAATCAACCCGGCATTTGTTTAACCCTAATACATTCCAAATGGCTGAAGAACCAATAAGCGAAGAAACAGAAAAGAAAATCATAAGAGCTTTCAAAAAGAAAGACTGGAACGAAATCAAAAGTATAGATTCATGGGTCATCTTCAAGGTGATGTCCGAGATGGTAGAAGGATTCGAAAAACTGGCCAGAATCGGTCCTTGTGTTTCGATTTTCGGGTCTGCTCGTACACATGAGTCTAATAAATATTACAAAATAGCCGAGGAGATTGGGGCTAAACTGGTGCGTCATGGCTATGGTGTGATCACGGGTGGTGGTCCTGGTATCATGGAGGCAGGCAACAAAGGCGCCAGTAGTGAAAAAGGAAAATCGGTAGGTCTCAATATTGACCTGCCTTTCGAACAAAATGGCAATCCCTATATCGATCAAGATAAGCTGATCAACTTCGATTATTTCTTTGTGCGCAAGGTGATGTTCGTGCGTTACTCGCAGGGATTTATCGTATTGCCTGGCGGTTTTGGTACGCTGGATGAATTGTTCGAAGCATTGACACTGATTCAGACAGAAAAGATTGGAGAGTTTCCCATCATCTTAGTTGGTAAAGAATACTGGAGTGGATTGGTAGACTGGATCAAGAATACTCTTTTGGATCAGTTTGAAAATATCAGTCCTGATGATATGGATTTGTTTCACGTGGTGGACACTGCTACTGAAGCTGTAGATGTGATCGATGATTTTTACAACAAATACAATCTGTCACCGAATTTCCTGATCTGATTTATGCCTAAAGAACTGAGATACTTATTGATCGGTGCAGTGCTTGGAGGGTTAGTGGTTTACTTTTTAAGGCCCGAACCCGTAGCGCAGCAGGTGCAAGTGCCTCAGGTCTTAGAACCTCAGATCAACAATGGAACTATCGCTGGATATTCACTTCCGGATAGCATCACGTTTGCTGGGGAGCGGGTGCCTATGGAGCGTCCGGATGTAAGAGAACGACTCGATCGCGAAGTTCAAGTCAATGCCTTTTGGCACTCCAATGCTATCATCCTGATCAAAAGAGCTCATAAGTGGTTGCCTTTGCTTGATTCTATTCTGGTGGCAAATGAGGTTCCTTCAGATTTTAAGTATCTGGCTGTAGCGGAGAGTGGATTACAAAATGTGATTTCACCCGCTGGGGCAGTAGGCTTTTGGCAATTTTTGAAAGGAACAGCAGGAGATTTTGGGCTGATTGTAAATGGTCAGGTGGATCAGCGATACGATCCGATAGCGGCAACTGTCGCGGCTTGTGATTATCTCAAGTGGTCTTATGAGAGATTAGGCAATTGGACGATGGTAGCGGCTTCTTATAACATGGGTTTGACGGCTACCAGAAGGGTGGTCGAAAATCAAAGGGCAGAAAGCTACTATGACATGAATGTGAGTGAAGAACCCTCTCGATATGTATTTCGGATCATCGCTCTCAAAAATCTTTTAGAGAATCCAGAGCTTTTTAGCTTTCAGGTTGACGAAGAGGATTTATATCAATTTCCAGATACCAAAAGTGTTGTGATTGATTCTTCCGTTTCGGATTGGAATGATTTCGCAGCGCAATACGATATGTCATATTATCAGCTCAGACAGTTGAATCCATGGATTAGGGATTATAAATTGACCCTGCGAACTGGGCAGAAGTACACAGTGCTGGTAAAGAATAATTAGAAGAATAATGCAGGCAGAAAAAACTAGCGAGAAAAAGCTCAATCTGGATTTGGACCACACAGAATATCTGGAGGTCTATGGTGCCCGCGAGCACAACCTCAAAAATATTGATGTCAGCTTCAAGCGAGATCAGCTGGTAGTGATTACCGGGATTAGCGGCAGTGGAAAATCTTCCCTGGCCTTTGATACGATCTATGCGGAGGGACAGCGACGATACATGGAGAGTTTTTCTGCCTATGCTCGCAGCTTTTTGGGAGACATGGAGCGTCCAGATGTCGATAAGATCAATGGGCTCTCGCCAGTGATTTCTATCGAGCAAAAGACGACTTCAAAGAACCCTAGATCTACCGTAGGGACAGTGACTGAGGTCTATGACTTTATGCGTTTATTGTTTGCTCGGGCGGGAATCGCTTACTCCTACATCACAGGAGAAAAGATGGAAAAGCAAACGGAGGAGCAGATCCTCAACCATGTGATGTCCTATTTCGACGGACAGAAGCTTTCCATCCTGGCACCAGTCGTGAAAGGTAGAAAGGGGCACTACCGCGAACTGTTTGTGCAGATTGCCAAAATGGGCTTTACAAAAGTGAGGGTCAATGGCGAGATGCTGGACGTAGTACCTAAGATGCAAGTAGATCGCTACAAAACGCACGACATAGAAATTGTGATCGATCGTGTGATTGTAGGAGAAAAGGATCATGCACGTATCAATGCTTCATTGAAAACCGCCATCCAGCATGGTAAGGGGATCTTGATGGTGATTGATGAAAATGGCAAAGATCACCACTTTTCTAAACATCTGATGGATGCCAAATCAGGATTGGCATACGATGACCCTGCTCCCAATATGTTTTCTTTCAACTCGCCCTATGGTGCCTGTCCTGAATGTAACGGGCTGGGGATGATTGAAAAGATAGAAGAAATCAACATTATTCCGGATCCTTCACTCAGTATAACCAGAGGTGGTTTTGCTCCATTGGGAGATTATCGTGACATCTGGATTTTCAAAAAAATAGATGCGATTCTAAAGAGGCATAATTATAAATTGACCACCCCAATCAAGGATATCAAAAGAGAGGTGCTGGATATCTTGCTTTATGGAGCTGATGAACCAGTAGCAGTTAGCTCTAAGAAATACCCGGGCACTGATTGGAATACAGAGTTCGAGGGTATCATTCATTTTCTGGAAAAACAAAAGGATAGCGGGACGGAAAAAATTCAGAAGTGGATCAAAGATTTTACCTCCAGTTCTACTTGCCCTACCTGTGAGGGAGCCAGGTTGAAAAAGGAATCGCTACACTTTAAGATCGCTGACAAAAATATTGCGGAGCTAGCTACTTTGAACATCGAGGCATTGGCAGAGTGGTTCGATGGCGTTGAGGAGCGATTGAACGAGCGTCAAAATATCATCGCCGCAGAGATACTGAAAGAAATTCGCAAGCGTCTAGGTTTTTTGCTGGATGTAGGCTTAAACTATCTGGAGCTCAACCGTCCGCTCAGAACGCTGTCTGGGGGAGAAGCCCAGCGAATTAGGCTAGCTACTCAGATCGGTACGCAGCTGGTAGGTGTTCTTTATATTTTAGATGAGCCGAGTATCGGCCTTCATCAGCGAGACAATGTCAAGTTGATCAAAGCGCTGCAAGACCTGCGTGATCTTGGCAATACAGTCATCGTCGTGGAGCATGACAAGGACATGATGTTGGATTCGGACTACATCATCGATATTGGTCCTGGAGCAGGAAGACACGGTGGACAGATCGTTGCTCAGGGTCACCCCAAAGATTTTGTGAAAACAAAAACCACCACCGCTGGCTATTTGAATGGAGAGCTGAAAATTGCTGTTCCAGAAAAGAGAAGGGAAGGCAATGGTACCCAAATTGACCTCAAGGGTGCTACGGGTCACAACTTGAAGAATGTTTCTATTTCCCTGCCATTAGGGAAGATGATAGCGGTGACAGGAGTTTCTGGAAGTGGTAAGTCCTCCCTGATCCATGAGACCTTTGTGCCTATTCTCAATAAGAAATTTTATCGATCCAAAAAGGAACCGCTAGCCTATGAATCAATTGACGGTATAGAGCATATCGATAAAATCATAGAGGTAGACCAATCGCCTATCGGTCGTACACCGAGATCGAATCCGGCCACTTATACTGGCGTGTTTTCAGACATCAGGAGTTTATATACACAATTGCCCGAGGCAAAGATCCGTGGATATAAACCTGGTCGTTTTTCATTCAACGTCAAAGGAGGTCGATGTGAGACTTGCGAAGGTGCCGGGATGAAGCTGGTTGAAATGGACTTTTTGCCTGACGTCTATGTGCCATGCGAAACCTGTAAAGGAAAACGCTACAATAGGGAAACACTAGAGGTTCGGTTCAAAGGGAAATCCATCGCCGACGTACTGGACATGACTGTTGAGCAGGCAGTGGAGTTTTTCGAGCATCAGCCTAAAATCGTTCGTAAAATTAAAACGCTAAATGATGTTGGACTGGGGTATTTGACCTTGGGACAGCATGCTACAACGCTTTCTGGAGGAGAAGCTCAGCGTGTAAAACTGGCAACCGAGCTATCCAAGAAAGATACGGGAAAGACATTTTATGTATTGGACGAACCTACCACCGGTTTGCACTTTCAGGACATTAAGCTCTTGTTGGATGTGCTCAATATTTTGGTCGAAAAGGGAAATACAGTGATGATCATCGAACATAATTTGGACGTGATCAAAGTCGCTGATTATATCATCGATTTAGGCCCAGAAGGTGGAGTAGGAGGAGGAACCATTGTAGGTCAAGGTACTCCGGAAGAGATCGTAGCATTAAATAATTGTTACACAGCACAATTTTTAGGACCAGAGTTATCTCAATCTTAACAAATTAACTTGTTTTGCAACACAAATACATTTAGCAATTGGAGGCATTAAAAGAGAAGCAGGAAGAGAAGTACAACAAGCGTTGGGTTCCCTATCAATGGCCATGGACTGATAAGTACGGCAATAATATCACTTCAATTAAGGAGTGGTTGATTTCTAGGAAATTTACAGTTAGCTATCTCGTCATTGCATGGACGATTTTGGCCATTTTTGGATATGCTGCTCGTCGCAATTGCGATGGCCCCTGGGAAATTCAGTTTATGTGTGAGATGACCATGTGGATGGAACAGTTCCGAACGGATTTCTGGCATTTTCTGATGACATGTTTTACCACCGCTTGGTTTCACAATGATCCACAGCACATTTGGTTTGTGACTTTGTTTGGCTTTTTGTTTCCCGTCCAGTCTTTCGAAGAGCAGCATGGAACCTGGAATACAATAAAATTGTATTTTGCTTCTTACCTGTTTATTGGTCTATATACAGGATCACTTTTCAATTTCCTTCAATTGTACTGGCCAGACACACACTTTGTGAGTAATGGATTTAACAGAACCTGGATGGGAGGTTCCGTTGGGATCTTTGCTATTATTGGATCTCTTTCCTATTTCAGTAGCAAGAAATGGTTCTTATGGGCGATGGTTACGGTATTCGAAGTCTTCAATATGACAGTGATCGGCAACAATGTTCATATCTCCTTTATCCATATTTCATGTGCATCTTTTGGATGGGTATATAGCTGGGTGTGGGACACATATTTCCTTCAAAAGAAAAAATTAGCGACTCAAACCGCGTAGTAAAACAAGGAATTTACCGTTGATCAAAAAGCGAGAATGTCATTTCTCGCTTTCATGGGATTTGCGCTACCTTGGCAATATGACTAAGCATAAGATTTATTGGCTCTGTCAGATTTTGGGTTGGTCCACCTATGGACTACTCAATTTTGGCATTTATTTTATCCAAAGTGGGAAGCTGGATGGAAGAGAATTTACCATAGCCTTGAGTCAAATCTTTTTTTATGTTGCTTCCTCCCATCTACTGCGAACCATCATCAAGAGAAGGGGCTGGAGTACTTACCCTATACTTAAGCTTTTGCCATTGATTCTCGGGAGTAATTTGGCTCTTGGGATTGCCAATTATTTCTTTTTGCTGTTGGTTTCCTTTCTTTCAGGCCTTTTGATGGTTTCTGTAGAATTTCGAATGGTCAATATCATTTTTGGGATTTTGGGACCTACTGCCATGTACTGTCTTTGGTCTCTGGTTTATTTTACCTATCATTTTTTCGAGCAGCACAATAAGAACCTACAATATCAAGCGGTGATCCGTGAGGCTGAACTGCAGCAACTCCGGTCTCAGTTGAACCCTCATTTTATTTTTAATGCATTGAACAGTATTAAGGCCCTGGTAGATGATGAACCTAAAAAATCAAAGATGGCCATAACCCAGCTTTCGAGTATGTTTAGAAATACGCTGAATGCTGAGAAAAAGCGACTGGTGAGACTAGAGGAGGAGATGGAAACCGTCAATGCTTATCTGGGCCTGGAGAGCATTCGATTTGAAGAAAGGCTGGCTGTGCGTATCGATTTGGAGGAGGATACTCTGGGGTGCTTGATTCCTCCGATGATGCTACAAACGCTAGTGGAGAATGGTATCAAACATGGCATTTCCAAATTACGAAATGGAGGTAAAATTATTATCTCCACTAAATCTGAAGGTGAGCGTTTGATTCTACAAATCAGAAACTATGGTCGATTGGAAGAAAATCAGGTTTTAGAAGATGGACATGGTACAGGCTTGCAGAATACAAAGGATCGGCTTAATTTGATATACGAAGACAGGGCTTCCTTCCGAATCTTAAATGAGGAAGAAGGACTGGTCTTAACAGAAATCATTTTACCCAAAGAATACTGACCATGAAGGCAATCATCATAGATGACGAACGGCTTGCAAGAAAAGAGTTGAATTCTCTGCTGCAGGAACATAGTGAAATAGAAATAGTAGGTGAAGCTGCGCATGCAGACGATGCTTTAGAGCTGATTGATCAGCTGCAGCCCGATTTGATTTTTTTAGATATTCAGATGCCAGAGAAGACGGGTTTTGATCTATTGGCAGAGTTGGACCGTGCACCTCTTGTTGTTTTTACTACTGCATATGATCAGTACGCTATCAAGGCTTTTGAGGTGAATGCATTTGACTATTTGCTGAAACCGATTGAGCCAGATCGTCTTTCTCGGGTGATTCAAAAGCTTTTGGATAAATTCAGAAAAGACCAACAACAGGAGAGTCAAGTACCCACGAATAAACTATCGCTGAGTGATCAGGTATTCGTAAAGGATGGGGAGAAATGTTGGTTCGTAAAGCTCGAAAAGGTGCGCTATTTCGAATCTGACGGAAACTATATCAAAGTGTTTTTTGATACGGTGCGTCCCATGATTCATAAGTCATTAAATGCATTGGATGAAAAGTTGGATGAAAAGTCCTTCTTTCGTGCCAGTCGCAAACACATCATCAATCTAAGTTGGGTAGAAAAGATTGAACCCTGGTTTAATGGTGGATTGATGGTGGAATTGAGAGGAGGTGACAAGGTCGAGGTAAGTCGAAGACAAGCAGCCAAGTTCAAAGAGAAAATGAGTCTTTAAGCCATCAAAGTACGATCCCCAGAATTAATCCGCCGATGATCAAAACAGGTGTTGGGATTTTGGTGAAAAGTAAAATCAGTATGGTTGAAAATATGATTCCGATATTCAAGTATTGCTCATAAGCTTCCGGAGTGGTTTTGAAAAGTGGGATTGCTAGTAAGACAGCTGCAGCCACGATCATCCCTGAACTCACAGCATTTACTCCGTCCAGTGAGGCCTTAACTATTCTGAATTTCTTCAGTTCATCCCAAAACCGAATGACAAAGAAAATCAAAAACGCACCGGGTAGAAAGACACCTACTGCCGACAAGAATCCGCCCAAATATTGTCCGAAAATACCATAATCCCGCATGGATACCGAACCTACAAACCCTGAAAAGGAGAAAACCGGCCCAGGCACTGCCTGAACCAAGGCATAGCCAGAAAGGAACTCTTCGGAGGTCAGATACTTTTTAAACTCCACAAACTCAGTGTAAAGGAAAGGTACCAATACTTGCCCTCCACCAAATATCAAACTGCCGATCCGATAAAAATTTTCAAACAGATCGATACCTCTCCATTTGGTCACCGCACCAATACCCGCAGCTAATAGCAATACAGCTCCCCAAAGAATGAAATTCGACCATTCGATTTTGATTCCTTGCTTCTCTTCTTTTTGGTGTCTTTTGTAATTAAACCCTGTGATCGTTCCCCCTACCAATATAAGTATCGGAAAAACATATGGCGTTCTGAAAATGAAACTACAAATAGCGGAGACTACCATGAGGCCAGCGGCCAGACGGGTATTCACTACTTTTTTGATGATGAGGTAGGCAGAATAGGCGACTATCCCAACAGCCATCGGTTGTATGAATCTTGTAAAATCCAGCGAGATATTGTACTCCTCCAAGGAGGAAATCATGACACCAGCAGTAGACATGATGATAAATGCCGGAATGATCCAGACCAGCAACGTGAGATATGCAAGGTTGGGACCACCTACTTTAAAACCAATCGCAGTAAGTGTTTGGGTGGACGTAGGTCCTGGTAAAAAAGAACACAAGGCATGCAGTTCGATAAAATCCTTTTCGTCCAGATAGCCCCGCTTCTTTACCATCATATCCAGCATCATAGCAAAATGGGCCTGTGGTCCGCCAAAAGCAGTCACCGCAAGAATGATTACGTCCTTTAAAAAAATGTAATATCGAACCTTCTTGAATGTCATTTTTTCAATCCTATTTCTGTCAGTCGCTGGTGTAAAAATTCGCCGGCCGTCATGTCATCGAATTCTTTGGGATGGTTTTCGTCGATGCAACTTTCCAGACAAGTTAAGTCCATTTCGGCACGTGGATGCATAAAGAATGGAATTGAGTAGCGGGAACTTTTCATCTGCTCTTTAGGTGGGTTGACTACTCTATGAATGGTTGATTTTAATTTGTTGTTGGTGAGGCGCGCAAGCATATCTCCTACGTTTACCACGATTTGTTCGGGCAATGCGGTGATCGGTATCCATTTGTCATCTCTTCTTTTGACCTGGAGCCCATCTGCACTTGCACCCATTAGTAGGGTGATCAGGTTGATGTCTCCATGCTCTGCCGCTCTTACCGCATCAGCAGGTATTTCTTCTGGATTTTCGATTGGGAAATAATGGATAGGACGCAAAATGCTGTTGCCATTGTGAACCCTGCTTTCGAAATAATTTTCTTCAAGCCCCAGATACAAAGCAATGGCTCGAAGCATGTGCTTGCCAGTAGCTTCCAGTGTTTTGTAGGCTTCTGTAGCAGCCGCTTCAAAATCCTCAACTTCAGCTGGCCAGACATTGTCAGGGTAGTTTTCTTTGATAGCATCTCCATCTTCTACAAACTGTCCTACATGATAAAACTCTTTCAAATCACCTGTTTTTCGGCCTTTGGCGTGTTCTTTTCCTTTTCCGACATAGCCACGCTGACCGAATAGCTCTGGTATTTCATATTTAGTTTTTACCTCTTCAGGGAGAGAAAAGAATTTTTCGATCGAATCATAGAGTTTCTTAACCAATGCATCAGAAAGCCCATGATTTTTGATCGCTACAAAACCGATGTTGTTATAAGCATGGCCTAATTCTTCCACAAATTGGGCTCTTTTTGCTTCATCTTCTGATAGAAAATTGGCTAGGTCTAAGGATGGTACTTCGTCGTATAATTGATCGCTCATGCGTGGGTTGTTAAGGATTAATGTTCAAAATGAAGGGACGTATTCACAAAAAGAGGTCTATCATTCTTCAGGGGTTAAATTAATATATCTGCAGCAAACAGAATATATCTATCTAAATATTTGAGATAAAACAGCCATGGATTTTAACTCACCAAAGCCTTCGATATGTTGCAGATAATAGTTGATCATATAGCTGAGACAGTCTTTCCTCAATTTGTTGTCCATGATTTGGACTTCATGGATTTCGCTGCGGTTCATATGGATGATGGTCTGATATATCTCTTCAAAACTCGTGTTGACCCTCTGCAAAATATTGTCTCGTTGCAGGTCTCTGATCTCATGGATCCCAAATCCGATGAAGTGGGTCAGGTGAACCATCAAGTAGATATGAAGACTCTCAAAAGAAGTTGGCCTTTGGTCTAGCTCCATAATGAAATGGCAGAGAAATTCGAAGACAACCCCTCTCTCATCTTCTTCCTTGAGCACTTTGGATAGCAATTCGGTCACAAAGAGTGCCACCGAGGATTTTTTGACCTCAAAAGGGATACTTGTAAAAGTATAGGCTGATTTGTATTCTGAGATACGCTGGAGTTGGTCTTCTTTGTTGTTTTTGTGATAGACTACCATGTCCAGCAGAGTAAGGGGCTGCATCAATGCGAGTCCTTTTTTGGATCGGGCGCTTCTGACGCCATTGATGATGTAGGATTGCAAGCCAAACTCGGCCGTATAAATCCTTGCTATAATAGAGGTCTCCTTATATTTGATATAGTTGAGAACGATCCCTTTGGTCTTATGCAGCATAGCCGTCCCCGGATTATTTGTTAAGGTTTGTTAGGATCAAAATCCTCGTAAAAGCATTTGCGACACCTAGCTTCATAGGAATCCGCTTCTCCTAGCATCACCTTGTCCTTCGAGTCAGATAGCCTAAAGGAGAAGGAAGCAAGGCTGCCACATTTCATGCAGATAGCACGTACTTTGGTCACATATTCGGCGATCCCCATGATGGATGGGATGGGACCAAATGGCTCTCCGCGAAAGTCCATGTCCAAGCCAGCCATAATCACTCGTTTACCTTTATTGGCCAGTTTACGAGAGACATTGACCAGTTCCATATCAAAGAATTGTGCTTCGTCTATACCCACGACATCTGAGTTACCGGCAAGTAGGAGAATGTCACTGGCGAATTGAACAGGAGTAGAGCGGATGGAATTGTCATTGTGCGAGACTACATCACTTTCGTGATAGCGTTTGTCTACTGCTGGTTTGAAGATTTCCACCTTTTGATTGGCGATAACGGCTCGATTCAGCCTTCTAATTAGTTCTTCGGTCTTTCCTGAAAACATCGAACCGCAGATCACTTCGATCCATCCCGTTTGAGCTCCTTTAGAGCTGCTTTGGTCTATGCCCGGTTCTATAAACATCGATTAGTTGGAGTAATTGAGGTGCATGAATTTATTTTCTTCCGCCACACGGATGACCACATCTCCCTGAATCTTGCATTGGCATGCCAGTCTTTCATTTTCTTTGAGTCGATCCATATTCTTGAATTTAATCTCAGCAGCTGTGAGTTCCGAAAAATGCTCTAAACCTTCTTGCACCTGAGCCCTGCAGGTCGTGCACCTGCCCTTTCCTCCACACGCAAACATCCAATCCACTTGATTTTCATGAATGATTTCCAAAAGATTTTTGTTTTCTTCGTTGGTATAAATTTCCCTGTTGTGGAGGTTTTGTATAACGATTTTCGGCATATTCTATAACTTTACAAAAGAAGCAATTATTATGCACGGTAGCAAATTAAATCCACAAGCCACATCCCAGTACGCCAATACCTATAGCCAGAAAATTCTCGACGATTTCTTTCAGGAAAAGGAAGGGATCACAGGTCAGGAAATCATTTCTCTGACCCCTATCAAGCAGGTCAACTTCTTTGTATTGAAGGTATTGTTCGAAGAGTGGCAAGAAGAAACGAAAAAGTTTAAAAGCCCCTATTTCGATTATAGAAATGAGGAGGTTAATACAGCTTTGAAGACATTAGTCAACACGCTCTCTAAGCACATCCTGATTCAGAAGGATGATTTTCACGAATTGCTGACCCGAGCAGTAGAGCAAACTTTGGTTTGGCTGTATGATCCGACTGCATTTTTATTGGAGGAAGCTCAAAAGCTGGAGGGTAAAGACATTTGCAAAGAATTGAAAGCCGAGAGCAAATACATCAAGGTTTACAAAGATCTGTATGATTCTATTTTGAATAATTTGGAATCAGGGGTTTCTACTGACAAGGCAGTGGTTCAAAGCGTAATGAAAAATGCCGTGGGAAACTACAAGGAAGATCCAGCAGAGAGAGAAGAGGTTGAAACTTTTTTTAATGCGGTGGTTCCATTGGATGTTTTTAAAACAGATGAGCCAATCCCAGCGAAGGTGAAGCCAGAGCCAGAAGTAGAAGCTGTGACTGAAGAAGAAGATAGCTTCTTTGATTCATTGGAAGAATTGCCAGAAATAGAGCAGGAGGAGGAAACCAAACCAGAACCAAAGGAGGACAAACCGTTGTCTGAAGGGATGAACGAGCAGTTTGAGCCTGAAGTAGCTCCAAGGAAGAAAACAGAACCTTTGGCTAAGAAAATAGCGAGCACGAACCCTTCTTCTCCTAATCTAAATGAGCAATTTGCTGGAGAGGACATTCAGACTTTGAACCAACGCTTCGAGGAGAAAGAAACCATTGCATCTCAGCTGGAGTCGAAACCTACCGAGGAGCTGACTCGCTCGATCAGTATCAATCAACGATACATGTTTGTCAACGATCTGTTCGAGGGCAATGAGAAGGATTACGAGAAAGCTTTGTATCAGATGGAAACCAGCAAGTCTTTTGATGCTTCAGTTGAATTATTGGTTCAGAGCTATGCTAAGAAGTACACCTGGGACATGAATTCGGATGAAGTGAAGGAACTTCTGAAGGTAATTTTCAAGAGGTTTAGATAAATCAGGTTAGAAAAGAAACAAGGAAAGCGAGTCAATGTACTCGCTTTTTTTGTGTCTGAGCCTTAGCGCATCAGTACTTGCATCCTGTTCGCATCCAGTCCTAACAGGATGAAAAGAAGTGCAGTAAATGACCAAAGCGAAGATCCCCCATAGCTGAAGAAAGGCAGTGGAATCCCGATCACAGGAAACAAACCGATAGTCATCGCGATGTTAACCGCAAAGTGAAAGAAGATGACAGAAAGCACGCCATAGCCATATATTCTGGCAAATTTTGTTTTTTGCCTCTCCGCAATAATGGAAACACGAATCAGAAAAATCACAAAGAGTGTGATCATAATGAAGCTACCGAGCCAGCCTTGTTCTTCTCCGAGGGTACAAAAGATGAAGTCTGTACTTTGCTCAGGTACAAAATCGAATTTGGTTTGAGTACCTTCTAAAAATCCCTTGCCAAAAAAACCACCTGAACCGATCGCAATTTTGGATTGAGTGACGTTCCAGCCGGCACCTAAGGGATCAGCGTCTGGATTGACGAGTGAAACTACACGCGTTCTTTGGTGAGGCTTCAAGACATTTTGCATCAGGAAGTCGACACTGGTGACGGTAGCGAATATGGCCAAAGCTACCAGTATGGTGATAATGATTCTTTTAGGGTGCTTTACAGAGGCCCCAATGATGACCAGACAGATCACTCCTGAGACAATGAAAATAATCATCTTGCTCACCAGTAGTGTGAGGACGAAGAGAATCACAAGACCAATCCCTACGATAAAATAAATCGGAGAAATACCTTCCCTGAACAGAATGATAGAAAAAGCAGCAAAGACCATCGCAGAACCTAAATCCCCCTGCAGAACAATGAGAATCATAGGCAAAAACATAATTCCTGCCGCGATCAATTGGGTCTTAGGATTTTCCATTTTGACATGGATATCCCCGAGGTATTTGGCCAATGCCAGCGCCGTGGCAAATTTGGTAAACTCCGAGGGCTGAAAACGAAAACTCCCTATTTGGAACCATGAGGTGGATCCCGCGACTTCACGACCAAATAGAAGTACGGCGATCAACAAGAGTATCATGACGCCATAAATGATGTAGGCAAAGGAATCGAAGAATTTGTAATCCAAACTGACTACTCCGAAAATGATCAAAATCGATGTGCCAATCCATATCAGCTGCTTGCCAGGATTGTATGTGAGGGAGAGCATTTCGGAAGCAATTTCCTCTTCGTATACCGCCGCATAGATATTGATCCAACCAAGGATCACCATGGCGAAATAAAGCAGGACCACTGTCCAATCGATTCTATCTAGTATACTATCCTTTCTCAATCGAAGAATTCTCCTTTAAGTACATAGTCTTCGAGCCATTTTCTTTTGACTTCTCCTCTAATGTACGATTCTATACACAAACTGGAAATAGATGCGGCAGCTCGCCCACCCCATCCTGCATTTTCTACATAAACCGAAATGGCAATCTGTGGATTGTCCTTTGGGGCAAAAGCCATGAAGGTAGAGTGGTCTTCACCATGTGGGTTTTGTACGGTACCCGTCTTACCACAAATTTCAATGTCCTGAATGATCGCGCGACCTGCAGTACCATATAAGGCATCCTGCATCCCCTGAATCACGACTGGAAAATGCTCCGCACTGATTCCTGATTCCTGTCTTTCGGTATAGTACGGGTCGATGTAATTAGAACTACCAGTGGCCTTAACTATATGGGGTCTATAATAATGCCCGCGGTTGGCCATGATAGCTGCCAGATTAGCCATTTGGATAGGATTCAAAAGGGTTTCTCCCTGTCCTATCGCCAGTGAATGAAGGTTGGAGACTTTCCATCTGCCGGTTCCATAGATACGGTTGTAAAGTTCGGTGCTAGGAACGAGACCTGATTTTTCATTTGGGATGTCGACTCCTAATGGTCTGCCTAATCCAAAATTATGCATGTATTCGGCCCAGGTATCCATACCAATAGGCGCTTGTTCGAATTGACTCAGCTCTGGATTTTGGTTGATGATTCTTCGGAATACTTTTACGAAGTAGTTGTTGGAAGAAAACATGATCCCTTTTCTAACATCGTAATATCCCTGAGGTGCGTGATCCCCTATCAGGCTATGATCACAATAGACTTGTTCTTTGGCGCCAACAACTCCTTCCTCCAATGCGATCAGAGCCTGCACTATTTTAAAAATAGATCCGGGAGGATACATAGCCATCAAGGGTCTATTAAAAAGAGGTTTCAAACTATCCTGAGTCAGTAGCTCAAAGTTTTTTCCAAAATCGCGACCACTTAGTAAACTTGGGTTGTATGAGGGGGCGGATACAAAAGCCAGTATTTCTCCAGTAGAAGGTTCTATGGCAACCACACTGCCAATCTTTCCTTCCATCAATTTTTCGGCATATTGTTGGAGTTTGAGGTCAATGGATAAAGTGAGGTCTTGTCCTGGCACGGACAGCGTATCGAGTTTTCCATCTTTGAATGAGCCCTGATCCACTCCTCTTACATTTACCATTTTGTACTGCACGCCACGCTTGCCTCTTAGCTCTTCTTCATAGCTGGATTCGATGCCTGTGATGCCCAAATAGTCCCCCTGTTTGTAATAGTCAGTAGTGTCGGCTCTTAGTTGTCTTTGGTTGATCTCGCCGATGTAGCCCAGGGCGTTGCTCAAATTTTCATAGTCATAGCCTCTAATCGTCCGTGCTTTTGGATAGAAACCTCTGATTCCTGCCATCTGGTCAGCAATAGAGGCGAACCATTCATTTGATATTTGTTTAGCAAACTGAGAAGGCTGAATGTATGAGTACCGTTTGGCCTTGTCCATTTTTTCATCAAACTCCTCTCGTGTGATTTGAAAGAGCTCGCAAAAAGCTGCCGTATCTGGTAGGTGCACTTCTTTTGGGATCACCATTAGATCGAAGATCGGTTCATTGTGCACGATCAGCTGATGGTTGCGATCATAGATCAACCCTCGGTATGGATAATCGACTACTTTATGAATGATGTTGTTTTCAGCAGCTGCTTTATAATTTTCATCCAAAATTTGAATAAAAAAAAGCTTGACCAAAAAGATCATGGCTACCAAAACAATGGCTATTCTGATGATATATCTTCTATCATCATACATACTTATCTGATCTTACGATAAAACAAATATTGAATAATAAGGATCATCACCATCGTGAACAGAGAGCTATAGAAAGCAATCCCCATCGTACGCCAAAACATGTCAAAGCCCGAAGCTTCGATAAAGAAGATCAACAAACTATGTAGCAATACCAATGGATAAGTGTACATCAGAAATAACCTTAAACCCTGGTATCTCACATTGATTTTGGCTCCAGTATCATATCCTCCGCTAGGCGTCATGATTTCTGACCAGTAGATTTTGAGGAACACAAAGCCCAGGCAGGCCGCAGCATGAATACCTAAAGTGTTGTAAAATACGTCAACAATTAACCCTACCACAAAGGCTAATACCAACTGTACAATAGTGCCTGTATCTATTGGGATCAGAAGAAAGATCATGAGATAGGCAAAGCAAAATGCTGTGTCAAACAAGACCATATGCTTAAAAAGCAATACTTGACCAAGTATCAAGAATATGACGCTGATTAAACCTTCTAAAAACTTAAATCTGCCCATCTTCCTCCATTGTTTTTATGGTGAGTGAATCGATTTCTGCTTTGTCAGGTTGGCGTAGTAGATACACATGCTTCAATCTATAAAAATCAGTTGCGAGTTTGATTTTAGCTTCATAGAATGTGGCAGCATCATCCAAATGAACATGATTGACAATACCTACGAGTTCACCTTCAGGAAAGATAGAATTGTATCCTGAGGTGAGAATAGAATCTCCGATATTTAATCTAATATGTCGTGGAAAGTAAGCGATATCTGCTTCTTCGGGACTCTCTCCATTCCATTGAATCGTACAAAGACCGTTGGATATGGCATGCTTAGCCGAAATCAAAGATCGACTGTGTAGTATAGAAACTACTGTCGCGTAATGATCCGAAACGTATTTTACTTGTCCCACGATCCCATCAGGACCTATGACACCCATTTTGGGGAAGACCCCATCTTCAGCCCCTTTGTTGATTGTGAGGTAATTGTTTCGGAGGAAAACGGAGTTGTCTATTATTCTAGCATGTATGCCATCTGAGAAATTGATGGAATCCAGTGTGTCTAACACCAAACTCCTCAAGCTATCTGGAGCTGTGAGAGTCGCGAGATCACTGCTGTCACTCAGCAATAAAATACGTTGTCTCAGACGCGCATTTTCTTCAGCAAGCAATTTGTTTTTTTCAGTGAGAGAAAAATATCCGCCCACATTGTCAGAAAGATTGAGAATAGATGCTGCTAACCGGTTGGAGGAAGTAAAGTACTTGGTGCTGTGATAGCTATTGCTTTTGACAATGATCCAAAAACAGAATCCCTCCAAGACGATGAACACCAGTAGTGTTCTATACTTGAATAGAAACTGAAGCAGTCGATTCATGTACTATTGCATTAATACTGCTTTGTACAATTCGATGTTTTTTAGCGCTTCTCCGGTACCACGTACTACGGCCTTCAATGGATCCTCGGCAATATGGATTGGGAGTTTAGTCTTGAGACCAAGACGTTTATCCAGTCCTCTTAAAAGAGCACCACCACCAGTTAGGTAAATACCATTGTCATATATATCAGCTGACAATTCTGGAGGAGCAATTTCAAGTGCCTTCAATACTGCTTCTTCTATCTTAGAAACAGATTTGTCAATCGCAAAAGCTACTTCTGAATAGGAAAGCTTGATCACCTTAGGAATGCCAGTCATCAAGTCACGTCCTCTGATATCAAAATCTTCAGGCCCTTCATCTAATTCTGTCAAAGCAGAACCTACATTGATTTTTACTTTTTCAGCAGTACGTTCACCAATCAAAAGATTGTGCTGACGTCTCATGTAGTCAAGGATATCCTTGTTGAAGGCATCTCCAGCCACTCGAATCGACTGATCACAAACAATCCCTGATAAAGCGATCACGGCAATCTCTGTGGTACCCCCTCCGATATCTACAATCATACTACCTACCGGTCTTTCAATATCGATACCAATACCGATAGCCGCAGCGATAGGCTCGTGGATCATATAGACTTCTTTGGCTCCAGCATGCTCTGCAGAGTCACGAACGGCTCTTTTTTCAACCTCTGTAATTCCAGAAGGAATACAAATGATCATTCGGTGAGAAACAGGGAAGAGTCTTTTTTTGTTCTTGTCGATCATTTTGATCATACCGCGAATCATAGACTCGGCCGCCTGGAAATCAGCGATCACACCATCTTTCAATGGTCGAATGGTGCGAATACTCTCGTGGGTTTTCTCATGCATCTGCATAGCCTCGCGTCCGATGGCCAGAACTTTGTTCTTAGCCTTATCAATCGCGATGATAGAGGGTTCGTCAACTACGACTTGATCTTTACTGATGATCAAGGTGTTGGCTGTGCCAAGGTCAATGGCAATGTCACTCGAAAACAAATCTAAAAATCCCATACTGATTTCTCTCTCAAATATTCTGTAGACTGGAAGCGCACAAATTACGCACAAAAAAACTCCCAATCAACAATATTCATATACGAATATTTTTTTTGTTTTTATTAATGCTTAAAGTGGCGAGTTCCCGTCATTACCATCGCCAATCCATGCTCATCACAGTAGTCAATCGACAACTGATCTTTGATGGACCCTCCTGGTTGAATCACTGCTGTAATTCCCGCTTTGTCTGCCAATTCTACACAGTCCGGGAAGGGGAAAAATGCATCTGACGCCATCACTGCTCCTTTTAGATCCATCCCAAAACTTGCTGCTTTTTCTACGGCCTGATTCAGGGCATCAACTCTTGAAGTTTGACCAGTCCCGCTGGCCAGCATCATTTCATTGTTGGCGAAAACAACGGTGTTAGATTTAGTATGCTTACAAACCTTAGAAGCAAATAGCATCGCATCGATTTCTTCCTGACTTGGCGCTTTTTTCGTCACGGTCTTTAGATCCTCAGCAGCGTCTGTTTTCAAATCTGCATCCTGCATGATCACGCCATTCAGCAAAGTCTTGAATTGTTTCTGAACAGTAGCAACTGGTTTAATTTTAAGAATGATTCTGTTCTTTTTAGATTTTAATAATTCTAAAGCGTCAGCATCATAGTCAGGCGCGATCAGGACTTCACAAAACAATTTGTTTATCTCTTCAGCTGCATCCGCATCGATTTTTTCATTAGTCACCAGGATACCTCCAAACGCTGATATATTGTCAGAGGAAAGGGCTCTCAAGTAAGCTTCTTTCACGTTGGCACCTTTGGCTACTCCGCAGGCATTGGTGTGCTTGATGATGGCAAAAGCCGTTTCTCCTTCAAACTCTCTGATCAAGTTGACCGCAGCGTCTACGTCTACCAGATTGTTGTAAGACAGCTCTTTTCCATTCAGTTTATCAAACAGCTCGGTTAAGTCACCGAAAAATGCCCCTTCCTGGTGTGGGTTTTCACCATAGCGAAGTGGGCTGGCTTGTCTGATGCTTTGTTTGAATACCTCTTCCTGCCCACCTTGGTTAAAGTAGTTGAAGATGGCACTGTCGTAGTGAGAGGAGATGTCGAATGCCTTGGTGGCAAATCTTTTTCTTTGCTCTAAAGTTGTTTCGCCATTTTGTGAGGACAGCATGTCGATTGCTTCCTGATATTGCTCCATGGAAGACACGATCAACACATCATTGAAATTCTTCGCCGCACCGCGAATCAAAGAAATCCCTCCAATGTCGATTTTTTCAATAATGTCCTCTTCTGAAGCACCGCTGGCTACTGTCGCTTCGAATGGGTAGAGGTCTACTACCACCAAATCAATGTCTGGTATGTTGTGAGTAGCCTTTTCTTGTTTGTCGCTCTCATTGTCTCGACGGTTCAGGATGCCACCAAAAATCTTTGGATGCAAAGTTTTTACTCTTCCAGAAAAGATAGAAGGATAGTCGGTGATCTCTTCGACAGGAGTAACTGAGATACCCATGTCTTCGATGAATTTTTGCGTTCCACCAGTGCTATAAAGTTGAACATCGTTTTCTGCTAAAACCTTTACCAGGCCATCAAGATTGTCTTTGTGAAAGACGGAAATTAGTGCGGACTTAATTTTTTTTGAACCCATTTTTCTCTGCGTAAAAAATAAGCTGCAAAACTACTTATTTAATTGAGAGAAGTACAGTTTTGATGCTAAAGATTCCCTTAAGCTTTATAGCTCAATACATATTCCTCTATGGCTTTTGGAAAATGTTCGTATTCCAGGGCATGGATCTTTTGAGCTAGAGATTCTGGGTCATCGGACGGGTCTATCTGTACTGAAGCCTGACGTAGGATTTTGCCATTGTCATAGATCTCATCTACCAAATGGATGGTGATGCCACTTTCTTCTTCTTGCTGGGCGATTACTGCTTGATGTACCTTGTCTCCATACATCCCCTTGCCTCCGAATTTGGGAAGTAGCGCAGGATGAACGTTGATCATTTTGTCTCTATAAGCCTGAATCAAATAGGGAGGAACTAACCACAAAAAGCCCGCTAATATGATAAAGTCTATTTGATTCTTTTTGAGTAATTCCAGTACTTCTTCACTCTCATAAAAGGTAGGGCGGTCAAATGTATGGCTTTCTATTCCTAGGTTTTTGGCCCGCTCGAGTACAAATGCTTTCTTTTTATTAGAAAGAATCAATGACACTTCCACCTCATTGTGTTGAGCAAAGTGCTTCGAGATTTGTTCTGCGTTGGTGCCACTGCCAGAGGCGAATATGGCAAGTTTGATTTTGCTCATGATTAAAATTCGAGAATGACCATACTGAATATGCCTGCAACAATAAGCCACTTAGAATAATTACTCAAGCGGGTGAAGGCAATTTTTGTGTCTGCGTGAATTAATTTCCATATGAAATGCGCATATGGAATCATCATTAATCCAAAATAGACATTCATTTCAAAATGATGAAGTCGAAATAGAAAGTAGCCCAAAGAGATGAAAAATAATAGGTTAAGTCCGTAGAGTATCCATTTGGTTTTTCTGGTACCTAAGGCTATAGGTAGTGTTACTCCTCCAAAACTGGCATCCCCTTCCATGTCTTCTATATCCTTGATGATTTCTCGAATCAGGGTGATCCCAAAAGCAAAAAATGCATAGACGAAAAGCAACAAGTTCAGTGACCCAAAGTATAAGGACAATACCAGAAGGGTTGTAGAAGTCATTAGTGCTACGACCAAATTACCTATGAAGGGAAGCTTCTTGAGCTGGTTAGAATACCACCATAGGAGTACGGCGCATATCAAATTGATGACACCTAAATAGAGAGACACCCATGCACCTAAGAGCACCCCTATCAAGTTCATGGCAACATGTGCGAACATCACAGGTCTTCTTCTAATGTTGCGCCCGACTATCACTTTGTCAGGTTTGTTGATCAGATCGATTTTGATGTCATAGTAGTCATTGATATAATAACCACTGGCCGCTATGATCATGGTTCCTAGCACTAAAGCAAATAATCTCGGATCTAGCAGTACATCGCTGACCGGTTTGTCATTGTTGAGAATGAAAATAGTAGCCGCATATTGCGTAAAAAAAATGATGATAAGATTATTGACCCGACTAAGCTTAAGTGCTTCTTTCAGCAGTCGGAAGTAGGATTTTCCCTCCATTGGTTGATTACATTTGGCCCCAATCCATTTTTAGGTCTTTTAGGGTCATGGGTTTCTTGTCCATTATAGTGGTGTCAGTGCCTATTTCTATGGCATTGGATTTCCACCCAGCATGCTCTCGGCTAAAAGAGATGTCTTTGATATCCATTCCTGATTTGATGAGCTGATACCCAACCAGTAAAACGTCCTGATTGGTCACAGAGTCGCCAACATGAATCATGTTAGATGTATGTGTGCTCTGTAAAGGTGAGGGACGTTCGTGGATATAAAAGCCATAGTTCTGAAGGTTGAACACGCGGTTTTTGTCTTTGTCTTTGGTATAGTATCTTATGATGGTGTGTTTTACCGGGTGATCGTATTTTGGGGATTGTGCCATCAGAGCCGCGAAAAACAGAGAGTCAGATTTTTGGGTATCCTCAGGTTTCTCTTCTGGTTCTTCTTTGCTAAACAGTGGTAGGAATGGGTTTTCCTCTGTATTAGGTTCCTCAATTATATAGTCTTGTTCTGTATCCTCTGATAAGAATTCCTTCTTAAGTTCTGGACTAGAATATATAATCACCTTGTCTGATTTGAGCTCAAGTTGATCTGCAGGATCAGATGTATCATGCGTTACAAAATACATTACGACCAGGGTTATCCCGACTGCTATCAAAGCTATGACAGGATTAAAAATGTATTCGCTCTGTTCTGACATTGGCTGAAATGTTTGGTGATTATGCTGTAAAATCTTAGATAAGTGATAAAATAGATGGTTTCACAAAATCACGTGTAGAATCTAGTTAAATGTTTCGATAAATTTAAAGGATCAATCAAGATTGTGCAAAATCTCCATTGATTGCTGGATTTTTTTATATTTTTGAGCAAGATACGTTTTATTAAGGCGTGTCTAAACTTTAAGAATTGATAGAATACCAAAACAAGAACTTAATTCAATCCATATGAAAAAATTGTTACTGTTGCTTATCGTAGTTGCTTGTGCACTATCTACTTATGCTCAGGAGGTAAGTACGTTTACTGATCCAAGGGATGGTACGGAGTATAAAGTGGTGAACTTGCAAATTGAACTTGAGGGAGGAATCTATATAGAAAGAATATGGATGGCAGAGAACCTTAATTATGAATTAGAAGGGTCGGTATGTTACAAAAACTATCCGGCATATTGCGGCAAGTATGGTCGTTTGTACGATTGGGTTTCTGCTAAGACAGCTTGTCCAGAAGGCTGGCATCTATCTACACAGCTAGAATGGCAAGAACTAATGATCGGTTTTGGAGGCTATAAACAAGCGGGTAAGGCACTGAAAGAAGGTGGCAGTACTAACTTGAATATTCTTATGGGAGGTTTCTCTAATACAGAAGGGCAGTTCAGTGATATCGGTAAAACAGCACACCTTTGGGATGCTGAATTAGGAGATAAAAGAACGGCTGGTTTGATTTCTCTATATGCAGACTATGATGAAGTGTCTCACGATGTAATCAAAGCCTCTAACAAGAACAGTTGCAGATGCGTTAAGGATTATTAATAAAATTCTGGCGCCAAATAATTAGGATATATTTTCAAGTGGTGCTTTTTGACTTTCTCAAAGAGCACCCTTCTGAATTCCCCGATATTTTTCTTTTTCACTGCCGAGATAAAAATATTCGTTTTGCTCGAAGCAGTCGTATCTATACCAGCCGTAAATTCAAAATCCCCCTCTTCTGGTGAGCCTAATTGATCAATCTTGTTATAAACCACGATTGTTTCTTTATCGCCCGCTCCCAGTTCTTCCAGTGTCTCATTTACTACCTGCATGTGCTCTTCAAAAGATGGGTGAGAAATATCTACTACATGTAGAAGGATATCCGCTTCGCGCACTTCATCCAGAGTTGACTTAAATGACTCGATGAGGTTGTGAGGTAATTTTCTAATGAACCCAACCGTATCTGATAATAGGAATGGAACTGTATTAATCACCACCTTGCGCACAGTAGAATCTACCGTCGCAAAAAGTTCATTCTTGGCATAAATGTCTTCCTTGCTAAGGATTCGCATGATAGTGGACTTGCCGACATTCGTATATCCTACTAGTGCGACTCGAACTACATTCGTTCTTGATTTTCGTCTTGTAGCTCCTTGTTTGTCGATTTTCTCTAGTTTCTTTTTGAGAACGCTGATCTGATCTCGAATCATTCGGCGGTCAGTCTCGATCTCTTTTTCACCGGCACCTCCACGTGTACCAGTTCCCCCTCGCTGACGTTCGAGGTGAGTCCACATACGTGTCAATCGCGGCATCAAGTATTCATATCTTGCCAATTCAACCTGTGTTTTGGCCTGAGCAGTTTTTGCTCTCTTCAGGAAAATATCCAGAATTAATAAACTTCGGTCATAGATTTTGACCTTTAAGTCTCTTTCTAAGTTGCGGATTTGTGATGGAGTAAGATCATCGTCGAATATGACTATGTCGATTTCCTGATCTTTGACGTAGGTCATTATTTCTTCTAATTTTCCCTTTCCTACAAAAGATCGAACATCTGGCTTGTCCAGCTTTTGGATGAAAGTTTTAGAAGTTTCGATATCCAGAGTACTCGCCAGAAATTCCAATTCATCCAGATACTCCTGGGTTTTTTCGTCGGATTGTTTCTGTGGAGAAAGTGCAACTAGCACCGCTCTTTCAATTTCTTTTTCTGTTAGATAATAATCACCCATTCCTTGAATTTTATGCAAAATTCATCAATTATCTTGATTTACTATAGTTTTACAAGAAATCCTTTACGCTCAGTATGCGAGTTGTCATTTGTATCAATACTTCCTGGAATATTTTTAATTTCCGTTCGGGCCTGATCAAAGGTTTGTTGGCAAAGGGATATCAGGTGATCGCTGTAGCCCCTCAGGATGAATACTCCGACAGCCTGGTCCAAATGGGATGTGAGTTTCGCCCGGTTCAAATGCACCAAACAGGTTCGAATCCTTTTCGAGATTTTCATTTGTTTTTGGATCTCAGGAGGATATATGCGGATGTCAAGCCGGACATCATCTATCAATATACAGTCAAACCGAATATTTATGGTTCTTTGGCTGCCCGATCATTGGGGATTCCTGTGGTCAATAATGTAAGCGGTTTGGGCACCGTTTTTTTAAATAGGGGTCTAACTTCAAGAATTGCTAAGCTCCTATATAAACTGGCTTTTCAAAAAGCTGACCTGGTGTTTTTTCAAAACAAGGATGACAAAGCTGATTTTTTGACTCAAATCAAGTTACCACATTTGAGAACCGACTTGCTGCCTGGTTCGGGTATCGACCTTCAATCATTCCAATCAAAAAGTGAAATATCTAACAAGCCCTTTCGCTTTTTAATGATCGCAAGGTTGATTTTGGATAAGGGGGTCGAGGAATATTTATTAGCCGCTAGAAACTTAAAAAGAGAATATCCAGAAGTTGTTTTTCAACTGTTAGGGCAACTGGATGAAAAGCATGCAAGGGGTGTTGCAAAAAAATATCTTCAGGAGTTTATCGATGACGATACCATTGAGTATTTAGGAACCAGCGATAGTGTCAAACAGCTAATAGATGAATCAACCTGTGTGGTCCTGCCTTCCTATAGGGAGGGAACCCCAAAAACCTTGTTGGAGGCGGCAGCAATGAGCAGGCCGATCGTGACCACTGATGTGCCAGGATGTAGAGAGGTGGTAGAAGATGGCCGAAATGGCTATCTATGTCGAGTGATGGATTGGCGAGATTTGGCAAGGAAAATGCAGAAAATGATTGAACTTCCTCCTGAAGAGTTGATGAAATTGGGAAAGAATGGTAGGCAGTATGTAGCTTCTAAGTTCGATGAGCAGTTGATCATCAATAAGTATTTGGAAGTCACAGCCAATATTCTAGAATAGGTACTAGAGAAATAGCCATTCTCATTATCTTACACCATATTTGCCAAACCAGCGCTTTAATAATTATTTGCTAATAACACACTCGTGAACAAGCATTTGGATAGAAGCTTATTACTAGTCCTAGTCGTATTTTTGAGTTCTTGCAAGGTTTATAAGCAAGACATAATGTTCAAACTCGGCAAGGGATTTACCGAAACCGAACTTTCTACGGCGGTCATGCAGGCCGAGCGCAATTATGTCATTCAAAAAAATGATTACCTCACCATAGATGTCTTTACCAACAAAGGTGAGCGAATAATCGACCCTAATTTTGAGCTACAGCAAAACATGGGTAACCAAAGACGCGCTCAGCAAGATTTCAAATATTTGGTGCAGCAGGATGGGACTGTGAAGTTGCCTATAGTGGGCCAAATAGAACTAGATAGTTTGACTCTAAATCAAGCAGAAACTCTATTGGAGGTCGAGTACAATGCTTACTACAAGGACTCATTCGTCAAGTTAAGTTATACAAACAAGAGAGTTGTCCTTTTAGGAGCCTTGGGAGGTCAGATCGTACCTCTAATCAATGAAAACATGAGCCTGATAGAGGTGCTGGCTATGGCTGGTGGTCTAGACATGGGCGCAAAGGCACAAAATATAAAAATCATTAGAGGTGATTTGACCAATCCCGAAGTATATCAAATTAACTTAAGCAGTCTTGCAGGAATGCAAGGCACTATGCTGAACATGGAGCCTGGGGACATTGTTTATGTAGAGCCATGGAGAAGACCTTGGCTTGAGGTCACTAGGGATATCGCACCGCTATTGAGTTTAATGAGTAGTACTTTGGCACTCATCTTAGTACTTCAAAATTTTTAGGTGGTGAATTTTAAGAATTATCATACTGCACCTCATTCACCTACCGATGGACCACAAGAGAGTAGTGATCCTCTAAGTAGCATTGATTTTGAGAAACTCCAAAATGTGTTTTTGAATAACATCATTTGGGTGGTTCTGATTATCTTTTTGATCAATGCGGGTTCTTATTTGTACATCCGATATACAAAGCCCCTTTATAATTCAGAATCCATACTTAAGCTGGACATAAAGAGTGAAGCAGGGATTTTGGGAATTCAAAATCCTCTAGAAAATGACATTAAAGGACTGGCTGGTGAAATAGAAATCCTGAAATCACGGCTTTTTGCCAGCAAGGTGGTGGATGCGGTAGGAATGGAAGTGTCCTATTATCATCCTGGCAGAAGTCATTTGTATGATGAACGATATGGCAATAGCCCTTTCAAGGTAGATTTTGAAATATTAGAACCAGGAATTCGAGACAGAGCGCTTAATATTGAAATTCAGAATGATAAAAGTTTTGTACTTGATTTTGATTATTTGGGGATCAACTATAGAAAAAAGTGCAATTTCAATGATACCATAGCATTCAGCTTTGTTAAGCTATATTTTTCAAAAACTAAATATTTTGAGGAGCAGAAAAATCTGGTTGACTTTTACTTTGTTCTGAATAGTAGAGAAGCATTGATTGACTATTTTCAGAATCATATAGAAGTAGAACCTGTCAATTTCAATGCTAACACGATCAAGGTATCACTGACTGATTATAATCAGGTTAAGGCCAAAAGTTTAGTACAGGCGATAGACACCATTTATCTTAATTATACCAAGTCTGCCAAGAATCAGGCGGTTGAGCAAAAGATTGCATTTCTCCAGAATCAGATGGACAAGACGCAAAAGGATTTGGAGGCTTTCGAACAGTATTTTGAGCGTTTTACCATTCAGAATCGAACAACGGATCTGTCCCAAGATCTGAATTATACGATCAAGATTCTGAATCAATTGGATTCGCAAAGGTTCAACATACAAAATCAAATTGGCGTAGTAGATCTCGCTATCAAGCAGCTCAAAGCTGATCGAACGATCAATATGATTGAGCTACCAAAACCAATGGTACAGGTGATCGAGGATTACAATGAGCTGAAGGATGAAAGAGCTCTGAAATTGGAGAGTTACAATGAAAACACGCAGATAATCCAACGGTTGAACAGCCAAATCGAAATAGCCAAATCATCTGCTTTGGATCAATTGTCAGCCATGAAGGAGAACCTGGCGGAAAGCCAAGTTGAGGTTAGTAAAAAGCGAAGAACCTTGGAAAGTAGTTTTGCTCAACTTCCATCGATGGGTACCTCATTCAACAAAAACCGAAGGCTCTATTCTTTGCAGGAAGAATTTTACTTTTCTCTCATAGAGAGTAAAATAGAATTGGAAATTGCTCGAGCCGGTACAGTTACGAATTTTGTGATATTGTCTCCAGCATCTAGTCCATCAGCCCCTGTTGAACCCAAGAAAATGCTTGTCTATGGCGCCAGTGCTGTGGCTAGTTTGTTGTTTTCTTTTCTTTTCATTGCTGTTTCTTATTTACTGGACGATAAGATTTCTAATTCAAAAGAATTAGAGAGGCTATTAATTGCACCTCTACTGGGTGTTGTTCCTAAGTTTGTATCAGAGAAACTGCAAGTATCTAGTTTAGTTGTTTCTCGAAATCCTAAATCCTCTATCAGTGAGGCCTTGCGTTCCATCCGTACCAATATGGAGTTTATGAATACAGGTAATGGTCGGAAATTGATTTCAATTACCTCAACAGTGAGTGGCGAAGGAAAAACATTCGTGGCAGTGAACTTGGGCGCTATTTTTGCCTACACTGGACTGAAGGTAGTGGTGGTTGATTTGGACATGAGGAAACCAAAAGTCCACTTGGCATTCAATTCTGAGGCTGAGAATAGGGGGGTTAGCACGATCTTAATCAACAAGGATTCGGTGAAGGATTGTTTGAAAAAGACTGAGGTTGAAAACCTTTCTTTTATTGGTGCAGGCCCTACCCCTCCGAACCCTTCGGAGCTGATCTTGGGTGAAAATTTTGATAAAATGCTGGAAGAGCTGAAGCAGGAATTTGACATTGTCATGTTGGACACACCTCCTGTTGGTTTGGTTACAGATGGTATTTTGGTCATGAAAAAATGTGACCTTCCAGTCTATGTAGTGAGATCGGATTATTCTAAAAAGTCCTACCTTAAATCCATACATCGATTGATCAAAAGCAATGGGTTTGACAACCTTTCGGTCATATTCAATGCGGCCAGTAGCAAGGGTAGCTATGGCTATGGTTACGGCTATGGAAAGGGTTCGGGCTACTATGAAGAAGCCAGTCAGAGCTCTTCCAAATTGAAAAGAATATTTTCTAAGAAGTCCTGATGTTTGGCTTAATCCATCGACAGAAAAATCTTCCGTATACTACAGATGTCCATTCGCATCTTATCCCTGGTATCGACGATGGAGTGAAAAGCTGGGAAGAGTCTTTGAGTATTCTGGCCGAGTTGAAAGAACTAGGGATTAAAAAAGCCATCACGACTCCACATATTATTTCTGACTATTACCCCAATTCTCCAGAGCTCATCAGAGAAAAAGTTGAAGTGCTAAATGCCAAAATAAAAGAGCAAAATATGGACCTGTCGGTCGAGGCTGGGGCAGAGTACTTTGTGGATGACTGGTTTGTAAAGCAAGTCGAATCTGGTGCTGAATTATTGAGTTTTGGTGGGAAGTATATTTTAGTGGAAACGGGCTTTATCAATAAACCCATGTATCTGGAGGAGGTGTTCTTTAAATTGAAGGCTCGGGGTCTTGAACCTATATTGGCTCATCCAGAGCGCTATGATTATGTGCAAGAGGATATTCGAATTTTGGAGAGGTTTAGAGACATGGGGGTGAGACTTCAAGTCAATGCTTCATCCTTTACAGGACATTACTCCCCTCTCGCTAAAAAGACAGCGGAGGCGATGGTTAAAAAAGGATGGGTAGATATGATAGGGTCGGATGTTCATCACATGAGGCATGTCGAATTATTGAAAAAAGCTTCAAAAACGAAATATTTTAAGAAACTCGGGCAACTACCACTGCTCAATCAAACATTATAGACGCAGGGCTGAGATATCATGTGCGTAAACCTTATAATTTCAAAATTAATCTATCTTTGCCAGTCGAAAAATAACAGGCTTTAATTCAAGCAAATGAAGAACAAAATCACAATCTTGTTGGGTATAGTTACGATGCTCCTAACGATCAATTTCAATGCATCGGCACAGTTAAGTGAGGAAGTAGTGAAACGCACTCCAGAATTGCCTGGAGAGCTGATGATTGATTTTGGGTTCAATCTTTTGACCAATAAGCCTTCGCACTGGGATCAGACACATTGGTTTAGATCAAAGTCTTTTGCAGTGTACTTTGTGCATCCACTAGATGTAACCGAAAAATTAGAAGTAAGACCAGCTATAGGTATGAGCTTCGATAAAATAGGATCTAAGAATGCCAATTTTTATGCTATTGATCCGGACAATCCTGTGGTATTAATACCAGAAAATGCAGATGTAATCAAAGCTCAAGTGGCTATATCGAATATTGAAATTCCAATAGAGATTCGTTACAATTTTTCTGGTAATTCAGATAGAACTTCTCCTTTTATCGGCTTGGGGCCTGTTGCGGCCTTTACCTATGAAACCAAGCTCAAGGTAAAATATGAGGATGGAGGAGAAAAGTATAAGGTCAAATCAAAAGGTGATGCTGATTTCTTAGACACCCCAAAATTCAGACTTGGGGCTCATGCTCGATTGGGTTGGGGTCAATTTGCCTTCTTCTACAAATACTATTTTAACCCAGTCTTTAAGGACAGTGGGTTTGACGGTACGGGCGAGACTATGATGTCTACTGTAGGGATTTCAATTACCGGTCTTTAAGCAAACCAATACAAAGCTGAGAAACAGGTAGTCAACCCAATAAGGCTACCTGCTAATATTTCCACAGGTCGATGAGCATTCAGGTGTAGCCTGGCTGCCATCACGCATCCAGCAAGGACAACCAATACAATAAAAGGGTAAAGGAGGTCGCTACCGGGATTTTTCCAGCATAGGCAAAGTAGGTATCCACACACTCCGCTCATACCTGCTGCATGAATACTGATCTTGAAAACCGAAGTAATAACCGTCAAAATTACAATCAAAAGTGTTGTTGATACAAATACGACGGTGACCAACTCATTGACTCCTACTTTGAAAATAAATAAGTAGGTTGTCATCCCATAAAAAAGAGTAATAAAGACAAAGGGGACAATTCTTTCTTCACGGTTTTCCATCTTTAGACTGCTGATCGATCCTGATACTCTCAGTATGGAGATACTGATGATAGGGATGATAAAAGTAGTGATGAAAAGGAACGGTAAAGAGATCCAGGAAAGTGGTAGAATCAATTCAGGACTGAATGCATACAAGACTAAAAACGTGAATGTAGGCATCAACAATGGATGAAAAACGTGGGATATGATTTGGCTGATTTTGTCTCCCACTACAGTTCTTTGCGTAAACGTGCTACTGGCAAATTCATTTGTTCTCTGTACTTGGCTACCGTACGTCGAGCGATGCTATATCCTTCTGCTTTCAAAAGTTTCTCCAGCTTGTCATCAGACAGTGGTTTGGCTTTGTCTTCTTCTTCGATGAATTTTTTCAGCTTTTGCTTCACCTCCCTACTACTGACATCCTCTCCCGAATCAGTAGCAATGCCTTCAGAAAAGAAATATTTCAATGGGAAAATGCCAAATTCAGTCTGAATAGATTTGCTATTGGCTACCCTGGAGATAGTTGAGATATCCATGCCTATGATTTCGGCAATATCCTTCAAAATCATGGGCTTCAACTTTGATTCGTCCCCATCCAAAAAGAAATCGTACTGATACTTTATGATCGCATTCATAGTATTCAGCAAAGTTTGCTGTCTTTGTTTGACTGCATCAATAAACCATTTAGCGGCATCTAGTTTTTGTTTGACAAATGATACCGTTTCTTTTAGCTTCTTGTCTTTTTTATCACTCTTTTGGTAGGATTGAAACATATCCGCATATGAGCGACTGACTTTTAACTCTGGTGCATTCTTAGAATTGAGAGTCAATTCCAGTTTGCCATCATTATTGGTCAGGATGAAGTCGGGAAGTAGATACTGAATACGAACCAGACTATCAGAGCTACCTCCTGGTTTGGGATTGAGTCTGGTGATGGTCTGAACAGCGTCTTTTAGTTGTTCGCTACTTATACCCAATTTCTTTTCTATTTTGTCATAGTGCTTTTTGGTGAACTCGTCGAAGCACTGACTTACTATCTTGAGCGCAAGGTCGATTTCTTCTCCATGTACTTCTTTTTTCTCCAACTGGATCTGAAGGCATTCTTGCAAAGATCTAGCGGCAATACCAGCAGGATCGAAAGTTTGTATTTTTCTGAGTATTTCTTCCAGCTCGTCGAGCGTGGTATCTATATTTTGAGAAAATGCCAAATCATTCATGATGGCTTCCAAATCACGTCGAATGTAGCCATCCGATTCTATACTGCCAATCAGTTGTTTGCCGATGATCTCTTGTGTTTCGTCTAACTTCAGAAACCCAAGTTGAACGATCAGCTGTTCTTGCAGTGAGCTGCCAGATGAGATGGGCATCTCCCTATCCTCTTCCGGATAGTTGCCATCCCCTTGCATTTTGTATCCCGCATAATCGTCCTCTTGCAGATAGTCATCTACATTCAGCTCATCATTGCTGGTGTCATTATCGTCTGCGGTATCCTGCTCCGTGCTGCGGCTGTCCTCTTCTTCTTCTCTGCCTTCTTCGAGAGCAGGGTTTACTTCCAGTTCTTCTTTTATTCTTGCTTCTAACTCAGCAGTAGGCACCTGCAGCAACTTGATGAATTGGATCTGCTGAGGGGATAACTTTTGTCCGAGGGATTGAATTAATCCGAGCTTTTGCATGAAGAAGTTTCTTTAATTAGTTCAACCAAATTTATTCTATTCTCCTAATATATATCGAAGAATGGAAAGTAGTATTTTTTTTGCTTAGCGATAATGATGCCAAAAACGATTGACAAGCCTTATTGTTCGGCAAGAATCTGAACCTGCTGATCCAGGATTTTGATTCCTTCCTCAAAACTAACTGGTTCATATCCTAGCTCAGTTCTGGCTTTATCAAGGATGAATCCGGTCTTGGGAGGTCTTTTAGCGGTCTGAGAAAAGGTGCTGCCATCGACTTTCGTAATCAGAGATTTATCCAGATTAAAAAAATCGCAGGTTTTCATGGCCATGTCATAGGGCGTCAATAGATCTTTGCCAGAAATATTGAAGATTCCTTTTTTCTGATGGACAGCGCTAAGGTAGCAGCCCATAGCCAGATCTTCAGCCAGGGTTGGTGTGCGCCATTGATCATCCACGATTTTTAATTCTTTACCTTCTTCCAGACTTTTCTTAACCCAAAGAATAATGTTGGAACGACTCATGCCTGGGGTAATGCCATATACAAGTACCGTACGTAGAATGGACCAATTGATGTCACTCGATTGAACTACCCGTTCAGCGTCTAGTTTGCTTTGGCCATAGAAACTAACTGGATTGGCCATGTCTGTTTCCTTGTATGGACCCGCCTCTCCGTCGAATATGAAATCAGTTGATAAGTGAACTAAAAATGCATCTGTAGCCTTACAAGCCTCAACTAAATATTTTACAGCTTCGACATTGAGCTGCCTGCAGGCTTCTTGTTCTGTTTCGCATTGATCCACATTCGTCATTGCTGCTGTATTGACTACCACATCGGGTTGATGCTGAGTCACTACATCCAAAACCTGTTGACGATTACAGATGTCCATTTGCGCATAAGTGAAATCTCCAGTTAGGTAATCTAATCTGCTTTCCCCATGTGAGGTAGCGACGATTTGCTCCCCTTTTTTTAGCAGTAATTGTACGAGTTTTTGACCTAGCAATCCATTGGCACCCGTGATTAAAATTTTCATGTTATAAGCTTGGTTTTGGTTAATAATTTTGAGGAATTTCAGAGGGTAAACTTAGATAAAAATATTTTTCTATCTTCGTCGAAATAGTCAAATCAGAACAATTAAAATCTATTGAGTCACATGCAAGAAAAAGAGCAAAACAACGGCTCCAATCTAAAGCCTAACAGTTTCCAAACCCTACTATTGTTTCTGTCCATCTATGTGGTGATAGAATTATATGTCAGTTCAGTAGTGGATTATACGGAGCAGATGGCTACTATTTTAGAATGGATCGATTTTGTTATCTGTTTGCTCTTTCTTTATGATTTTTTTACTGGTATTTATCGCGCAGAGGATCGTTGGAAATATTTCAGGGTGCACTGGATAGATTTAGTCTCCTCGATACCTATGGTGGGAGTGTTAAGGGCAGGAAGAGTTTTTAGAATTATTCGGATTCTTCGTGTGGTTCGTTCTGCTAAGTACATCCTTTCGTTTTTTAATCAGCGAAGTTCTTTCAATACTTTCAAAAACCTGATAATGGTAAGTGTGGTGATCATTATGATGTTCACACTGAGTTTTTACCATCTCGAAAGAAATGCCAATCCTCATATCAATGATCTGGGAGATAGCCTTTGGTGGACTACTATTACTACAATCACCGTTGGGTTTTTGCAGGATATTCCACCGGTCACAGTAGAAGGTAAATTTTTAAGTGTGGCATTGATTTTATTGGGCATGATTCTGTTCTCTACTCTGACAGGTACCATCACGGATTACTTTATTGAGGATGAGGATATTCAGGAAAGCATCTATGAATTGAAGGATAAAGTAGATTCTTTGGAGGCCAAAATTGATCGGATGAACGAAAAGCTCGACAATTTGAAGTAGACCTTCATCTGTTTTAGTTATAAATTGTAGCATGTCTCTTTGTTCTGCACATTCGTCTAAACCCACATTGCCAGAAACGGTAATTCAGAGATATCTGCAAAGGATCAAAAGTCCCTATGAGCGCTTGCCATCCTTGAGATACTTGCGCTTGTTGCATAGAAACCATATGATGCATGTGCCTTTCGAGAATCTGGATATTCACTTAGGCAATGAGATCATTTTGGATGCAAAAAGGGTGCTGCAAAAAGTGATAATCAAGAAAAGGGGAGGGTTTTGCTATGAGCTCAACGGCATATTTTGCTTGCTGTTGAAGGCGATTGGTTTTGATGCGCAGCTTATTTCAGCACGGGTGTATAGTGAGGGTAACTATGGCAGAGAAATGGACCACGCAGCTATTTTGGTTCATCTGGATCATAAATCTTATCTCTGCGATGTGGGTTTTGGAGATTCTTTCCTTTCTCCAAAAGTGATGCACGTGGGAGAAGTGCAGATGGACTACAACCTTTATTACAGGATTGATAAAAATGCAGAAGGAGATTACATCTTATCTAGATCGGAAGATTCAATCACTTTTACTGAACTATATCTTTTTACAAAAAAGGAGCGCCAATGGATTGAATTTATAGATATGTGCCATTTTCATCAGCACAATCCCTCTTCTCATTTCACCCAAAAGAAGGTAATCACCATAGCCAAACCAGATGGCCGCCTTACTCTCTCAGATGAAAAAATGACACGAGTGCAACTGGGGCAGAAGATAGAAACACCCATTCTCAATCATGACGAGTTTCAGGTGCTTCTACACCAGCACTTTGGTATTCTATATAGAAAGAGCCGTTAGACTATTTGATCAGAGCGCTGTAAAGTACCTCCACCGGGTGCAAGGCATGCTTGCCTGTACCATCTTTGATTTGATGACGGCAGCTGGTACCTGGTGCTGAGATGATCGTCTCTTTGTCAGCATTTCTTACCGCTGGAAATAATACGAGTTCTCCTACCTTCATCGAGGTATCAAAATGCTCCTTTTCGTATCCGAAGGATCCCGCCATGCCACAGCAGCCCGATGGAATCATCTCTACCTCATAGTTGGCAGGTATCGACAGGGTCTCTTCCAGTGTTTTCAATGAGGACAAGGCCTTTTGGTGACAGTGACCATGAACTTTCAGCTTTTTCCCCTCTGTAGTAAACTGAGAAGGATCGATGCTGCCACGGCGAACTTCCCTTACGATAAATTCTTCAAGAGTCAGACAAGCATCAGCAACCTCTTTGGCTTTAGAGATCAAATCACTATTGCATAGATCTGGATACTCGTCCCTGAGAGTCAGAATAGTCGATGGTTCTAGTCCTACCAATGGCTCAGCTGTGCTGATGGTGCCATGTAGCTTTTCAATATTAATATTGGCATATTTTTTTGCCTTTTTGACCATCCCTTTAGAGATCAAGGCACGGCCGGACTGCTCTAGTTCTGGGTGTATTACCTGATAACCCAATGCGTCTAGTAGTTTGATAGCAGTGATACCAATTTCCGCATCGAGATAATTGGTGAATTCGTCAAAGAAGAGATAGAGCTTCTTATCCGATTTTTGATTCTTGAGCTTGCTGCGATTCTTTTTGAACCAGGATTCCATGGTCGTGCCTGGCATCAAAGGCATAGAGCGATTTTCGTGTACACCCATCAGTGACTTGCCGATTTTGCCTGTCAATGAACCTTTGAAGATGGCATTGTAGGCCCATGGCACCATGGAAGCCAATTTCATGTTGAGGGCATATTCTCCCATCATCCGTTTGGATAGAGGCATGCCGTTGGCATCATAGTACTGCTGCTCGAATTCGGCTTTTAGTCTCGCCATGTCCACGTTGGATGGGCATTCTGATTTACAGCCTTTACAGGATAGACAGAGATCTAGTACCTCCTTGATCTTTTCACTATCGAACTTGTTGATCTTGTCCGAATGGGTCAATACCTCTCTTAAGATATTGGCGCGCGCACGTGTAGTGTCCTTCTCATTGCGAGTGGCCATGTAGCTTGGGCACATGGTACCGCCACTGCCTTCAGATTTACGACAGTCACCTGATCCATTGCAGAGCTCTGCAGCACGTAATACGCCTTGGCTTTTATCCCAGTTGAAGTAGGTTTTGATTTCAGGATCGGGTTGGTTGGGCTCATACCTCAGACATTCATCCATTTTGGGCGTGTCGGTGATTTTTCCCGGATTGAAAATGCCTTTTGGATCCCAAATCTTTTTGATCTCTTTAACTACCTCATAGTTTTTCTCACCGATCTGTTCTTTGATGAACTCCCCTCTCAGACGTCCATCACCATGTTCGCCACTGAGTGATCCTTTATATTTTTTGACTAATCGAGAGATTTCTTCTGCCACGACTCTAAACATGCGGTGACCTTCTTCGGTCTTCATATTGAGCACAGGTCTCAAATGCAACTCTCCAGAACCGGCATGCGCATAATGTACACAGCTCAGGTTATATTTTTTCAGCGTTTCGTTGAATTCACGGATGTATTCTGGCAAATCCTGAACATCCACAGCAGTGTCTTCTATCACTGGCTGGGCTTTGGCATCTCCGGGGATGTTGGCCAGCAAACCGAGTCCCGCTTTTCTAAGAGTCCATATTTTTCCGATGTCTCCACCTTTCAACACAGGGTAGTGGTAGCCCAGCTTTTCTTTTTTCAGCTCCGCAATCATTGCCTCGCACTTTTTGTCAAGGGCCTCATCATGTTCAGCAGCTAATTCTACTACCAGAATAGCTCCTGGGTCACCTTCTACGAAAAAGCGATTTTTCTGCTGCTCGATGTTCTCTTTCGTGCATTCCAGGATGATGTTGTCGATTAGCTCACTGGCATGAGGTTCATATTTAATCCCTACTAGGTTGGCAAGTAGCGATTCATGTATGTCGTTACAATGGATACAAACCAGTGCCTTGTCCTTGGGAGGTAGGGGAAGTGTATTGACTTTGATTTCGGTAATGAAAAGCAAGGTGCCTTCCGAACCGGCGATCAGCTTACAGAAATTAAATTCTTCTCCTTGAGGCTCGAAGGGTTGGTTGATGGCCAATAGGTCAACCGCATATCCTGTGTTTCTTCTTGGGATACTGGGTTTTGGAAATTCCTTGGCTATTTCAGCTCGCACTTCTTCTGGTTGCAACAGATCGTGGATTTGCTTGTATATCTGCCCTTCTAGACTGCTTTCTTCTTTCTTTTGATTGAATTCCTCCTGGGTCAAAGTACCGAAAGTCACTTCGCTACCATCAGATAAAAAACCAGTCACTTCCAACAAATGTTCTCTGGCACTACCGTAAACGACCGAGTTAGAGCCACAAGAATTGTTTCCAACCATACCCCCAATCATGGCTCGGTTGGCAGTAGATGTCTCTGGGCCATAAAACATGCCTTCAGATTTGATGTGTCGGTTCAAATCATCGCGAATGACGCCTGGTTGTAGCCTGACCCAGTTTTCCTCTGGATTTACTTCGAGTATTTGATTGAAATACTTAGATACATCCACGACTATTCCTGCGCCAACCACCTGTCCGGCCAATGAGGTGCCAGCAGTTCTTGGAATCAGTGAGGTATTGTTTTCATTAGCAAATTGGATCAGCTGAAGAATGTCTGACTTGTCTTTTGGCATAGCTACCGCAAGAGGAAGTTCTCTATAAGCGGAGGCATCCGTGGCGTACACAGTTCTTAACGTTTCGTCCCAAAATAAATCTCCATTCAGCTGTTCAGCCAACTTCTCCAATGCTTTTTCCATGGCGGCAAAAATATGACATTAGGGTTAATCTTGATAATTTCCTTATGACAAAACCAAAAGATATGTCGATATGTTGAGGATATCGAAATAATCACTGCTATTGACAATGATTTTATCAAAATTATATCTGAGTGGCAAGCAGGAAGATGAGGTGATCTAAGAAGAAATATACGGACTAGTCTTAATTCTGAGGAGATTGCTTTTAATTTGATTCAAATTATGAAAAAGGAAGAGGTATCACATTTGAGTAACTGGCAACAGAAGATCCATGAGATTATTTTTGGATACGAAACTGCGGGCGGCAAACTGTTCGATGTTTTTTTGCTGATAGCCATTTTGATGAGTGTGATGGAAGTGATGCTGGAGAGCGTTCCCGAGATCGATGCTCGATTTGATTATGAGCTGAAGGTAGTTGAATGGATTTTCACCTTTCTTTTTTCGCTAGAGTATATAGCCAGGATTATCTCTTCTCCGAGACCTATACAATACATATTCAGTTTCATGGGTATCATCGATTTGTTGTCGTTGATTCCTACTTATTTAGGAATATTTATTGATGGGACACATGCGCTTTCCGTCATCAGGTCGATACGTTTGATTCGTGTTTTCAGGATTTTGAAATTGACGCACTTCATGGGTGGAGCTCAGCAGTTGGGATCCGCACTTTGGAGTAGCAGACACAAAATCATCGTTTTTCTAGGGACGGTACTTTGTCTAGTCGTCATCATTGGTACGCTCATGTACATGTTGGAAGGAGGTAAAAATGGTTTTACGAGTATTCCTAAGAGCATCTACTGGTCAATAGTGACCATCACTACTGTAGGATATGGAGATATCGCTCCTGCTACATGGATGGGGCAAACATTAGCTTCTGCTCTGATGATCATTGGTTATGCCATCATTGCGGTGCCTACAGGTATCGTGACCAACGAAATCATTCGAGGCGAAAATGTACGAAATGCGGCGGTTTGCCATAATTGTGGCACCAGAGGACTGCCTTCTCATTCTAACTACTGTCTCAATTGCGGTAGTCAAATCAAATTCTCGGATCAAAAGTAAAAAATGATTTGGGTAATGAACATCCAAGAAAACAGGAGCACAGGCCAGTAAGAAATTTTTACTATAAGATTGTCCTTGTATAGTAGCCACGGATACCTGTCAGTTTTGGTGAAAGTAACTACGTTAATGGCCAGAATTGCCATGATGACGTACATCGTCAAATAAAAGGTTTCAATATAGGTCAGTTCAGGTGTGCTCAATCTCCTCCTTAGGTCTATGTGGGCTACTAAAAGCACAAAAAAGAAACCCGCACAACTTTGTACTACTCCCATCATGCTCACTCCAGATTTGTCCTCCTTGTCTCTGGTGGTACTATAGAAGATCAAAAAGATCATAGAGGCGACCACCAGTATTGGGATGATATTGGTAACCATCACATTTAATAATCTTCTTTTGAGATTGATGTTAAAATTCATAATCGGGTAGGAGTTGAGCCCTTTGAATCTTTGGTGACCAAAATGCTCTTGAAAATTGACTATCTCAAAGGAGAAATTGGAAGCAACAAGCTTAGAATCTCGGAAGTAGATGTCACTATTGATCCCAGGTTTGCTATGAGGAGCCGTATCAGAATAGCTTTCCAAATCAGGGACTAGAAGAATACCAGATTCCGGATCAGGATACATGATCTCAATATTGATATCTCGAACATCAAATGGATACCTGGAGTAGTCCAGTCCCATCTTTAAATTAAGCCGGAAGGCCCAGACATGCTTGGTGTACTTTTTTTCCTCCTCAATTGAAATTTTTTCAAGTTTTTTTAATCCTGTAAGAGCCTCCTGAGGAAACCGGAAACCTGCGTCGAAAAATTTGCCTAAATGTACAGGCCATTTTTGCCATACCTGGCCTCTAATAGCTACGGTGTAAGAGTCCAAAAACTCAAATTCTTCAATGAAGATGCCTGTTTGTACAGGAATGAGTTGATCCATGCCCAGTGTTCTGGCTTTTTGATTTTCTTTCCTCACGAATCCCTCAAGTTCTGTCCTAGTTTCGATATTTATCTCGTTCTCATCTAGTCTGAAAGTAGTATTAGAGAGATTAATGTTCCACATCAAAACTATATTGACTACAATCAGTAAAGAAGATGCGATAGATCCCAGCCAGAGTTTTCTGGTTATGGTTAGCTCGGCTCCCAATAAGTAGTAGACGAAAAACAGGAAAAGTAAGGTGCTTAGGCTTAATCCTACATAAACAATTTTTCTTTCTGTAGCGACCGTGTTCCCCAATAAGTCAGAGGTGTTGAAAACGATAAGGGCTTTCCATTCGCAGTGAGGTATAGTGGCAAAGAAGGTGTAGCCACTCTGTCCGGATGTCCTGGAATAGGATAATTGACCCGATTTACTACTGTAGATTTTATCTAGATCTGATTGAATACCTATGTCCTCTGCTACCTCATTAAGCGTTTGTTCCAGAATAAATTCAGGGTAAGGGTGAGCTATAAAACTACCTTCTTTCGATACCAACATGCCCATGCCCGTATGTCCCAATACCAATGAGTCAATACGGTCGGCTATTTTTTTCAAATCTAGAGTAAGGGAAATAACCCCTGCAACCTGAGTGTTTTCTGCATCATAAAAAGGTATGCCATAATCTGCAACCACCAAGTTGGCCGCCGTGGCTAGATAAGGTTCTGACCAGATGGTTTTTTTGGAATTGAATGGAACAGTAAACCAATGGTTCGATTCAATAGAATCTATGGTGTAGTCATAGCGGTTCTCCAAAAAAATAACACGTCCACGGCGCTTGTCATAAAAGGGAGCAAAATCAAAAAGAGAATCCTCTTCGCTCAATTGATGACCATAGGCGATCGTGATTCCCTGAATGTAATAACTGTCCCTACTTTCTTTTTTCACTAACTCAACGATTTCCTCTTGTGATAGGGAATGTGTAGAAACCAAATCCTTTATTCTTTGTCCTCTATTGGTCACATTGTTCAAAATAGAGTCCAAGTCGTTGGTAACTGTTTTGATTGCTTTATTACCTTCTGTAATACTCTTGTTCACACGTTCGTTTTTCGAACTCCAGTAACCATAAATGAAGTAAACAGAAATGAGACCGAAAATGCCAATAAGAAGTAGGACGATCAGTTTAGATTTCATAAAAGGATTAATTGCAATGGCAGTTGATTTGACTGTTTAAGATAGGATTAAATGAGCTAAATGCACAAGGAAAGTTGATATTGCATGTCAGGAAGACATCTATTTTCCGTAGACTAAAAAATAATATCCTACTTTTGTTAATGGAGGATTCAAAATCTGAATAATGAAAAGACGAAACAAAATCATATTTCTTTTTCTTCTACCAATAGTCGCCTTTGGAGTATGGTCATTCTCAAATGACGAAAGATACTTTGAGATGGCAAAGAACCTTGACATTTACTCTACTTTATACTCTGAAGTCAATAAGTATTATGTAGATGAAGTGAACCCAAATACTCTAATAAACACCAGCATAGATGCCATGCTGGAAAAATTGGATCCTTATACTGTTTACATCCCAGAGGATGATATCGAAGATTTTAGAACCAATGCTACAGGCCAGTATGGTGGTATTGGGATTTTGTCCAACAGAATTGGCAATCGCCATTTGGTATTGAACCTATATGAGGAATCGCCAGCTCAAGAAGCGGGAATCAAAATTGGAGATGAGATAGTGAAGATTGATGGTAGATCTGTGGTAGGCATGAGTGACGAAGACCTGGGCAAGCTGATTAAGGGCCAATCTGGCACGGATGTTCTGGTTGGTGTGAAAAGAAATAAGGGCGAGTACCTCGATCTGCAAGTACAAAGAAAGAAAATCACGATCCCGAACATCGCCTACAAAACATTGCTGCCTGGTAATATTGGCTATTTCAAGTTGACAGAATTTACCCGTACTGCTGCTGAAGATGTGGAGTCTAGTGTAAAGGATCTGAAAAATCAGGGTGCCGAATATATTGTCTTTGATCTACGCGGAAATCCTGGAGGATTGTTGAATGAGGCCGTAGATATTTGTAATCTGTTTGTGCCGAAGGGATCAAAAATTGTGGAAACCCGAGGCAAAACGGAGGCCCAAAGTATGACTTATGTAGCTGAGAAGGAGCCTTTAGATTTAGGGATTCCACTTGCTGTGATTATTGACAACAACAGTGCATCCGCTTCGGAAATTGTCTCAGGGGTAATTCAGGACTATGATCGTGGTGTCATTGTTGGGCAAAAATCTTTCGGAAAAGGATTGGTACAGGTGACTAGACCTTTGTCCTACAATTCGCAATTGAAAGTTACCACGGCAAAATATTATATTCCAAGTGGAAGGTGCATTCAGGCATTGGACTATCAGCACAAAGATATAAACGGCCAGGCTACAGAGATTCCTGATTCATTGAAAGAGGCTTTTTTTACCTCTAGCAACAGGATAGTCTATGACGGTGGAGGTGTCGATCCAGATATCAAGGTGAAGAAACCTAATAAATCTTCTTACATAGAAAATTTGGCCAAAAGCGGTTTGCTGTTCGACTATGCGACGGATTACTATTATGCTCATGAAGCGATCTCGCCAGCTACAGAATTCAAATTGAGTGATCAGGAGTATGAAGCTTTTGCCTCTTGGGTCAGAAAAAAGGATTTTGAAAATAAATCTAAGATTGAAGGAGCAGTAGATTTGCTGGCTCAGGCAGCCGAAGAAGACAAGGTTTATGCACAGCTAACGGACGAAATTTCTAGAATTGATGATGAGATACATAAGTTGAAGGCCAATGGGTTGACCACCTTCAAGAAGGAAATAAAGCATCAACTCGAATTAGAGATTATCAGAAGATATTATCTCAATCAAGGCGTTTTGGAAGCTACGCTCAGCAAAGACCCAGAGGTGATCAAAGCTATGGAGACACTCAACGATCCGGACAAATATCGAAGTATCCTGCATAAATAGTCTATTCTTCGTCTTATCTTAGATTTTTAATTTCGATTTATGAAAGAGTCTCTGGATCATGTGGTCTTGCATTTTAGCAAGGATTCCTTGCTGTTGCTAAATATTTCTTTGGCCATTATCATGTTCGGAGTGGCTCTGGAGTTGAAGTTTCAGAGTTTCAAATTGCTGTTCAAAACACCCAAGCCCATTTTGATTGGTTTGGCTTCTCAGCTGCTACTGCTTCCTTTTTTTACCTATTTGTTGGTGTTACTGGTGAAGCCATCGCCAAGCATGGCACTAGGTATGATGCTCGTGGCTTCATGTCCTGGAGGGAATGTGTCTAACTTTTACAGCTCATTGTCCAAAGCCAATGTGGCTTTATCTGTAAGTCTCACTGCCATCACTTCATTATTCTCGTTTATAATAACTCCGCTCAATTTTGCCTTTTGGGCGAGCATGTATGGGCCTACTTCCGAAATCATGGAGAAGGTCAGGTTAGATATCTGGGAGGTGATTATCACCATGCTTACGATACTGGTCATACCCCTTATTGCTGGGATGAGTTTCCGAAAGCGCTTCCCTATGACGACTGGAAAGATTTACAAGCCTATCAAAAAGCTGTCAATTGTGCTCTTTGGCTGCTTTGTGGTATTTGCGCTCAAAGCTAATTTTCAGCAGTTTTTGGATTATATCTTCAATATTCTTTTCATCGTCTTGCTTCACAATTTGATTGCACTATCGAGCGGCTTTTTCACGTCCAAATATTCGGGTTTGCCAGATCGAGACAGGCGTTCGATCACTATCGAAACAGGGATTCAAAATTCCGGTTTAGCACTTGTCATTATTTTCGAATACTTCAACGGATTGGGCGGAATGGCACTGATCGCCGCCTGGTGGGGAGTCTGGCATCTCTTGTCGGGAGCGGTGATTTCATGGTATTGGTCTGGTCGCGAGCCGGTTGCAGCTAATTAATTCTATATAGATGCTCTTCTCATTTGCTTTTAGATTGATTAATATTGTATATACGCTACAATTCAATTGAATGAAAACGGAGTTTATTTGGTACAATCCTGCTGAGAAAGAATATCAGTTTGGCGACAAGAATGAATACATGGCGATTATTAAAAACAGTAATCAGTCAGAAAATTTCGTCATTCTTGACAGCTTTGATGATATCAATGGAGCTTTTCGTCAAAAGCTCATTTCCAGATTGCGTTTTCTCAATTCTATCCGAAAAACCGACATTTTCGAGTTTATTTAATCGATTCTAACTGTTTGTAGGTCGTATATCCCGATTCATCTATCATTTTTAGGTATCCATCTATCCTAGGCTCTTGTTCGTGGAATCAACTAGTATTTTGACCTAGTGATCGGACTTAACGGGCCATCAATCGAAATAAGTTTTTAGGGTCATTTCGCTGCTCTATACTTGTATTGTCTTTAAGACAAACAAAGAAGGCTTACCACAGAGCCACCTGACAAGATCCCCAGCTAAATCGGAAAGATCAGGTTGTATGAATGAAATGACACTTCCCATCCCGGGAAGTGTTTTTATTTTAAAGCGATTGTACTTATCCTTTTAGCAATTGTGCGGCTTCCTTGGCAAAATAAGTCAGGATGATTTTTGATCCTGCTCGCTTCATGCTGAGCAAGGCCTCCATCATGGCACGATCTCCGTCTAACCAGCCTTTTTGAGCAGCAGCTTTGATCATAGCATACTCACCAGACACATTATAAGCGGCTATAGGCAAATCGAAATTGTCTCGGAGCAATTTGATGACATCCAGGTAGGCCAAGGCCGGTTTGACCATCAAAAAATCAGCACCTTCTTCTTCATCCATTTCGGCCTCTATCATAGCCTCGCGCAGATTAGCAGGGTCCATCTGATAGGTCTTTTTATCTCCAGATTTAGGAGCAGAGTCCAGTGCATCTCTGAACGGACCATAAAATGCACTTGCATACTTAGCTGTGTAAGACATGATCGATGTGTCTTCATAGCCTGCATCGTCGAGTACATCGCGGATATATTCCACACGACCATCCATCATATCTGATGGCCCGATGATATCGATACCCGTTTCGGCCTGTGCCAATGCCATGGCACCCAAAACCTCAAGCGTTTCGTCGTTTAGAATTTTTCCATCTTCATCCACGATACCGTCATGGCCATCTGTCGAATAGGGATCCATGGCCACATCTGTCATGATACATGCTTCCGGAAAGGTCTCCTTCAATTCTTGAAGAGACTCCAGATAGAAAAAATCTTCCTGATAGCTTTTGGTGGCCATTTTGTCTTTGTGCTTTTCGGCCACTACCGGAAAAATATCGAATGCCTTTATCCCAAGTTCCATGCATTCTTCCATTTCCTTTTTCATCAAATCTGTGCTCAAGCGATAGATTCCTGGCATAGATTCAACTTCTATTTTGCTTTTTTTCCCTTCCAGTAAAAATAGTGGGAACATAAAGTCTTTAGGAGAAAGACGGGTCTCTTCCACCATGTTTCTAATGACTTCAGATTTACGATTTCTTCTTGGTCTTCTTAGCATGAGATTTCGATTTGGGAACAAAAGTAGAAAGAATAGTCCTGATTCTACCATTAGCATTCATTGCCTTCGTCTTACAGCATACTAGACCGTTGATAATCAGTAATTAAAATTGAATAGCTGCTCGATAATGACTAAATTAATAAGGGTAAAACGATAGGAAATTGTTTTAAGATAAAGGAACAGCGATGAGGAAGAAGATTGGCATAGCGATATCTGCACTGTTGATAGTACTATCTATCCAGTACACCTATGCCCAACAAGTCGGGTTTGACCTTCCAGAAAACACGAAAAGAGTCCGAATTGATTTTAAAACCCACAACAATCTTATAGTCATTCCTGTAGTTATCAATGAGTTTATTACAGCCAATTTTATCCTAGACACAGGAGTTCAGTACCCGATATTGACTGAAAAGCTGATTGCTGATATGATTGGTCTGGAGTATGCCCGAAGGATTATCATTCAGGGGCCAGGAGAGAATGATTCAATCACTGCTCGAGTAGCTATGGATGTCAAATTAGAATTGCCAGGAGGTGTGCATTCTGGTATCAATCAGGCATTGTTGGTATTAGAGGAGGATTATTTGGGCTTAAGAGAATCTATGGGAGCTGAGGTCTATGGAATCATTGGTTATGACATATTTAGTCGCTTTATAGTGGAAATCAACTACGATGATCAGTATATAGTACTGCATGAGCCAAGAAAATATAAGCCCAGAAGAAGATACAAAAAGGTGGAAATGAGAACTCACAACACCAAGCCATATATCAACCTGGCAGTGACAAACAATCGCGGCGAAACCAACAAAATGAGCTTGATGATTGATACTGGTGCTAGTCACTCCTTGTTAATTGATAATCCTGATGATCGTAGCGTTCTACCCACTTCTAATATTACTTCAGTCATAGGCAGAGGCTTAGGAGGTGAAATCAAGGGTAAGCTCGGTAGAGTCAAGACGGTCAAGGTAAACAAGTTTGAATTTGATGACCCGATTGTTTCTTTCCCATTAGAGGGAGATTACGGTTCTGGTGTGAAGCGTGGTAGTAGAAATGGTACTGTGGGCAGCGAATTTTTGTCTCGATTCAATGTGGTGTTTGACTATTTCTCTGGAACTCTCTATCTAAAAAAGGGACAATCATACTCATCTCCCTTTGAGTATGACATGAGCGGAATGACCCTAGTGGCTCATGGAGAAGGCTTTGATCAATATAGAGTAAGCGCCGTAAGAAAGAACTCACCTGCCTATCTGGCGGGAATCAAGGTCAATGATATAATCGAGACCATCAATGGTTTCAATTATGAAACCTTGCAATTGTCTGGTGCCAGTGCGATGCTACGGTCACGTGAGGGAAAAAGGATTACAGTGAAGGTGACCAGAGATCAATTTGAATTCAAAACTTCCTTCAAACTCCAGCGCTATATTTAGTACGAAAATTAGCGAAAATCCTCACTTGTTTATTTCTCCTCTTGGTTCAAATCCTTTCAATATTTTTATGAAGCTGCTTTTTTTGGGGAGGAACTCGTAATTTGAATCAGCGAAAAAGTTATTTTTTCTACTTTTGGCGAAATTATTAGAGCGATATGAACACACCGACAATCCAGGTATATTCTCCCCAAAATGCGATACGAATAGTTACTGCTGCTTCCCTCTTTGATGGGCATGATGCGGCCATCAATATTATGCGTCGCATTATTCAGGCCACAGGTGTGGAGGTCATTCATTTGGGTCACAATCGCTCCGTGGATGAGATTGTCAATTGTGCCATACAGGAGGATGTGCAGGCCATTGCGATTACTTCTTACCAAGGTGGACATGTGGAGTATTTCAAGTATATGTATGATTTGCTCAGAGAAAAGGGTCGTCCAGAAATAAAAATTTTTGGAGGCGGAGGCGGAACCATTCTACCTGAAGAGATAAAGGAGCTCCATGATTACGGCATATCACGAATCTACAGCCCCGACGATGGACGTGAAATGGGATTGCAGGGGATGATCAACGATATGATTGAGGCCTGTGATTTCCCAATTGGTCAAAGTCTAAATGGTGAAGCCAATGAATTGTCAGCAGTTGAGCCTTTGGCCATTAGTCGTTTGATCACTGCTGCAGAAAATTTTGCTGACACGAATAGAGAAATTTTAGACGGTGTACTATCCAAAGGGAAAGAAGTAAAATCACCAGTACTCGGCATAACTGGAACTGGAGGGGCCGGAAAGTCATCGTTAGTAGATGAACTCGTCCGCAGATTTTTGATGGATTTTGAGGATAAGCGCATAGCAATTATTTCGGTGGATCCATCAAAGAGAAAAACGGGTGGAGCACTACTCGGTGATCGCATCCGTATGAATGCCATCGACCATCCAAGGGTCTACATGAGATCTCTCGCTACCAGACAGTCCAATCTGGCCCTTTCGAAGCATGTCAAAGAAGCAGTAGACATTGTGAAAGCGGCGGGATATGATTTGGTCATTTTGGAGACAAGTGGAATTGGTCAGTCGGACACTGAGATTACGGATCACTCTGATCTTTCGCTTTATGTCATGACTCCAGAATATGGAGCCGCTACCCAGCTGGAAAAAATCGATATGCTGGATTTTGCTGACATTATTGCGCTGAATAAATTCGATAAGAGGGGGGCTCTGGATGCACTGAGGGATGTGAAGAAACAATACCAACGCAATCACCAGCTTTGGGATGCCAAAGAAGAGGAACTGCCCGTTTTTGGGACTATAGCGTCTCAGTTCAATGATCCGGGGATGAATCAGCTCTATGCTCAGATCATGAAGTCGATCGATAAAATATCGACCGCTGACTTCAGCCCCAAAATTCAATTGACTGAAGAGCAATCTGAAAAAATCTATATCATACCACCTAAGCGCGTTCGTTACTTGTCCGAAATTTCGGAAGGCATTCGTGATTACGATCAGTGGGTGGATCGCCAAAAGGAAATTGCACAGAATCTTTACAGTGTGCACAATACCATCCAGCTAGCGAGTGATCAGTCTTTGATTGAGAATCTGGATGAACTTTACGAAAAGTTAAGCCTTGATTTAGATCCTAGAAACAAGAAACTCCTGGAGGAATGGAATGCGAAAAAGGCCAACTACGAATCGGACGAGTTTATATATCAAGTAAGAGGGAAGGACATCAAAGTACAAACGAAGACCCTTTCTCTATCCAAGACCAAAATACCAAAAGTATCGCTCCCGAGGTATGAGGCCTGGGGGGATATACTCAAATGGTCTCTACAGGAGAATGTGCCGGGAGAATTTCCATATACTGCTGGGGTATTTCCTTTCAAGCGTCAGGGAGAAGATCCTACACGTATGTTTGCTGGAGAGGGAGGTCCAGAGAGAACCAACAGGCGTTTTCATTATGTATCGATGGGTTTGCCAGCCGCTAGACTATCGACTGCTTTTGATTCTGTGACACTTTATGGAGCAGATCCGGATTTTCGTCCTGATATCTATGGTAAAATTGGCAACTCAGGGGTGAACATTTGTTGTCTGGATGATGCGAAGAAGTTGTACTCTGGTTTTGATCTGACTGCCCCGACGACATCTGTGTCGATGACCATCAATGGCCCTGCTGCTACTATCTGTGCTTTCTTTATGAATGCGGCAATAGATCAGCAGTGCGAAAAGTACATCAAAGAAAATGGACTGGAGGATGAGGTAGAGCAAAAAATCAATGCCCTATATCAGGACAAAATTAGACCCCAATACCAGGGAGAGCTACCTGAAGGAAACAATGGATTGGGCTTGATGCTATTGGGAGTAACCGGAAATCAGGTGCTTCCTATGGAGATTTATCAGCAGATCAAAAAGGATACTTTATCCAAAGTAAGAGGTACCGTGCAAGCCGATATTTTGAAGGAGGATCAGGCACAGAATACTTGTATCTTTTCTACAGAATTTTCTCTCCGAGTAATGGGGGACGTACAGCAGTATTTCATAGATCAAGCCGTAAAGAATTTTTATTCCGTTTCTATCTCCGGGTATCATATCGCCGAAGCAGGAGCTAATCCGATCACTCAGTTGGCACTGACGCTATCGAATGGTTTTACCTTCGTGGAGTACTATGTGTCCAGAGGCATGGATGTCAATGATTTTGCGCCTAATCTGTCTTTTTTCTTTTCCAATGGTATCGATCCAGAATATGCGGTGATTGGTAGAGTGGCACGTAGAATCTGGGCCAAGGCCATGAAACTGAAGTACAATGCAGATGAGCGTTCTCAGAAGTTGAAGTATCATATACAGACGAGCGGTCGCTCCTTGCATGCACAGGAGATCGATTTCAACGACATCAGGACGACTCTTCAGGCACTATATGCGATCTACGACAATTGTAATTCGCTTCATACCAATGCCTACGATGAGGCCATTACCACGCCGACAGAGGCTTCCGTTAGACGGGCGATGGCCATCCAACTGATCATCAACAAGGAGTTGGGGTTGGCCAAGAACGAGAACCCGCTGCAGGGGTCGTTCATCATCGAGGAGTTGACAGATTTGGTAGAGGAGGCTGTGCTGGCGGAGTTTGATCGAATCACAGACCGAGGCGGTGTATTGGGTGCCATGGAGACCATGTACCAGCGCAGCAAAATTCAGGAAGAGAGTCTACACTACGAACATTTGAAACATTCGGGAGAGTATCCTATCATAGGAGTAAACACCTTCCTTTCATCACAGGGTTCTCCGACCGTGACACCCGGTGAGGTGATTCGTGCAACGAAAGAAGAGAAGGAATACCAGATCGAAATGCTTCAGAACCTGCATAAAGCTAATAGTAACAATTCGGAAAAGGCTCTGGAAGAACTGCAGCAAGTGGCCATTCAGAATGGCAACATCTTCGAGTCTCTGATGGAAACTGTAAAGTCCTGCTCTTTGGGGCAGATCACGGAAGCACTCTACAAAGTAGGCGGGCAGTATCGTCGAAATATGTAGTGTTTACCAGGATTTGTCAAATAGGATGGCGATTGAAGCGGTCATGAAGAAGTTTTGATTGGACAAAGATGAAATGTCATCAAATAGGTCGTCTGGACTATGAAAATATCGCCCTTCGATTCTGCACATGATTCTATTATCAGGTTGGTAGTCCATATTGAGTGAAACACCCGTAGTTTTAAAACCTGCAGGCCCTGACGAGCTAGTTACAATTTCATTTTCGTCATCAAAGTATTCCACCCGTAGGCCAGTGGCCCATCGCTGATTCCACTGCATATGCGCTACGACTACAGGTCCATACCACATGTCATAAGTGTCGCTGTTTTTGGCCGTTTGCTGCCATCCAAAATCAAACCCTGTGATCAGGTCCAGTTTTTCTGATAAAGAAAAGGTGGCGTATAGATTGTTGAAGTAGCGCATTCTGCGTGTCTCATCGGGGTCTTCGGTGCCTATGAATGTGCTCCAGTTTAATAGTACGTTCTCATTAGGTAGAAACTGAACTTGTGTTCCCATTGAGATCAAACTATTGCCAGGCACCCTTTGTATTCTTTGCCAACCATTGGTAGCTACAGCCATGAGAAACCACCTGTCATTGGGGCTATAGCTCAGCTTGGCTCCTGAGAGAAAATAGGGGGAGCTCTCGGCTACCAGGGGTCGGGTCAGCGTAAAATTTTCAATGGATAGCGCGCTGGCAAATCCGAGATGGGAGGAAAACACTCCCGCATCCAGCCAGAGCGTATTAGCACGATTCAAAGAAAGTCCGACATAGGCTTCATTGAGACGCTGAAGCATGTTTTCTTCGGCAGCATAGTTGTCTTGGGCATAGGTTCCAGCCTGTAGTGCAATTCTAGCATGATAGCGCTGCTTTTCGTAATCAAGGCGGATCAGAGCCAGGTTGATATTGAATTCGTTGTGTCGGTTGTGGTTGAATAGAAACGGCTGACGAATGCTGGTATTGGGTTGGGAAAAATCATAACTGTAGTAGGTGTCGATAAAGCCAGTAATATGAAGATCATCATTGGGAGTGTCTTGTGAAATGGCCATATGCGAGACCAAAAGACTCACAATCAAGAGGAGGCTTGAAAATTTTGGATTCATGTCGGATGTTTCATTTGTTAAGTCTGACATGAAAATAATCAAAAGAAAAAGCCAATGAAACTCATTGGCTTTTTCTGACAGGTTTTTTTATGACACTCGTCCCGTTTCTTTAGATTATTGATACTTTCTCCATTCCAATTTATAGTGGTAGTCTATATATCGGGTGAAGATTTCTTCATAGTATTTCCCCCAGCTGTCAGTGTCTCCACCCCGGCCTTCGATTGCCTGGGTATGAATGATGGCCTTCGTTTCAACATCGAACCATACAAAGTAGCCACTCATACGTTCGGTTTGCTGATTGATATTTTCTACAATATAAGTGAGCCCCAACCCACTTCCTTCGGGAGGGTAAAGTTCTATGTGCTTCTGGATTCTTTCCACATCCAATCGCTGTTCATTGCTCACAATCCAGCTTTCGCTTTCCAGGATGGCCTTGTAGTAGTCTTTGACTAGTTCATCTTCTACATTCAGTTGTGTCTTTCTTAGCCATGCCTCGAATCTTCCCAGGTTTAGATCCTTATCAAATTGTGCTTTCCATGATGAGATCAGCCGAAATGAGCTTAGCTCTTGACCCATAAGGCTGGGGTTGATATATCTAAACAGACTATAGTCAACGCCATACCAGGCGATTACTGGTTCGGTGTAAATACTACCTAAGGAATAAGAAGTCTTTGGAAGTTCGGCCCCACTGTTGGTAAACATCTGTGGCGTACTGAAGGCATACATTTTGTTCAGACCATAAAAGGCATACTCTCCAGCCAATAAAACATCCTTTATGATGATTTCGTAGTACTCATCACTCAGTTTTTTGTACTCTATGTTTCTGTAGTTTTTGGTATTTTGAGAGGTGTTGGAAGTAGCACTAAAGGGTGCTGCAGCAGTAGAAGAGGTATAGGCTGGCAGGTACCTTTCCTTGTAATCATCCCCGATAAGATCAAAGTTGACCAGCTTGAACAACTCTCTTGGGTTCATGCCAGGCGTCACTTTGATGATGAAAGAATCTCCTTCTTTTACCGTCACGTTCGATTTAGGTCCGTTCAACTTGTAGAAACTCGTCGCAGAGGCATAGAAGGCAAACCCTCCTGCCTTGGTCACCATTTCAGGAGTGCCATATTCAAGGTTTCTGACTGTATTAGAGTTTTTGTCCCAGATCATGACAGTGTTGATAAAGTCTATGGTCGGGTAGTTGCCACTGCTACTGGAGCTGCTGCTATAGCTTGGTCTGCTTTGCTGTGTAGGTCTGGATGTACTGCTTGAGTTTCCTTTTCCCTCAAGTGATAAGATTTGATTTTTTAGATCTGCAGCCTTTCCATACTCTTCATTTTGAACGGCTCGATCCAGTTCAGTTCTTAATTCATAAGCTTTTTTGAATTTAGCCGCTCCGGCATAGTCCTCGTTCATGGCGGCCTCTTTTTTCGCCTGATCCAATTCTGACAGGGAATAATCCATCAACGACTTTTGAGCGAAAGTGTAGGTCGAAATCGCTGTGATCAAAAATAACAGTGTAATAATCTTTCTCATATTCGGTCTTCAATATCTAATTCAAGACCGAATATAAAGAAGGACTAGCGCAAAGCCAATTAGTTCTTGTCAGTCTTGAACCTTCGGAGTTGATAACTTGCAGTTAGCATAAAGTATTGCTGGAGCACTTCTGTACGCGTTTCCTGAACATAGGCGGAAGTTACGTTTTGTGAGAAACTCTGGTTTTGTCCAAGCAAATCAAATACCGATAGCTCTATTTCCATGGCATCATTTTTCAAGAATTTGCGAGCCACACTCATGTTCCAAAGCACATATTCACTATCCGATGCTTCACTCAAGCCATTGTACTTTTGGTAGTAGATGTCATTTCTGAACACAAAGCCACCAGCAAAAATCAAGTTGAGTTTACCTCCTGTAGTTTGTGTCATGTAGGAGGTGTTTGCATCTTCATTGCTGGTGTTGTAAACCCTATTAGCATCTACTTGATAGTAAATGTTAAAGTCAAAGTTTTCACTAATGTTACTGGTTACACCCAGCTTGAAGTTTCCATTATACTGGTGGGCGATGTTGCTTTTGCCTTCTATTTGCCCCGGAAGTCTTGTGTAGTTGAAGCCAATAGAAGTGTTCAAATTTGACTTCAGCTTTTCTATCATTATACTGTGCGTGGTGTTGTTATTTACAGTCCAAAACCCATCCAAATTGATTGGTTGTGAGATTTGTGCACCTTTTTGAACGACTACACCGCTGGTATACACAGAATCCTTTTCAGCATATCGAGTCGAATTGGTGATGAAATTGTGAGTCATCTGTACCCGTGTGAAATTGGAAATGGACGTGTTGTTGTCCGGGTTGGGACGATTAAATCTCACCATTGCCATATGCGAATAACTCTGATCCAATTCTGGATTACCCATAGAAATGAAGAGCGGGTTACTGTTATCAATTACATTTTGCAGCTGGTTGATGGATGGGGCACTGGTGCTACTTCTGTACATCATAAACATATCCGCCTTGTCGCCCAATTCGACTCTACCCATAGCAAATGGCAGAAGGGCAGAAAAACCATTGTGATACTGGCCTGTCTCAGGCTGATATTGCTGGTTATTCAGCTCGGCGTATTGGTAAGCCAAACCAAACCGGTAGAACTTACCGAAGGATGAATTACTAAAATTGATCTCGGGTTTGTGCACCGTGTAGCCACTGGTAAATTCATTGGATAGCAGCGTGCTGTAAGTTTTGTTTCCCGATTCTGGATCTACTATATAACTGTTTTTGTCAGATGCTCTGTTGCGATAGCTGATTTCGTATGAGACGCCTAATTGACTTGTATTGCCCACAGGTTCAGCATAGCTGAGTTCGGCACTCAGTGTATAATCAGATTCGTCAGTCAGGTATTGAGTGATCGAGTCGAGCGCTACATCTTCATAGTAGTTTTCGCGATCTGTGTTTCGATAGTTCGTTCTTAGTTCCACTGAGGCACTGCGTCCGATCTTTTTAAATTTGTGCATGTAGCTCAAATAATTGTCCACATTGTAGGATTGATTCGAACTCTTGAAGTTGTTTTCTGTTTGGTTGACTCTGTTCCCAGCCTCATCCTGGGTCAGACCTACCGTATAATTCAGACTTTGGTTGTCCTGATAACTGATGCTGGGTCTGAAACGAATCTGATTGTTGTCGTTAATGTTATAAGTCAGTCGTGCATTCAAGCGATGATTCAGGTTTTCGGTATCCTGATTCTGTTGCTCGTTGTAGAACTGCAGGCTGTCTCCACGGAAGATCTCTCGATTGGTCGTCTGATCTCTACTGTTATTGCTTTGATTGAAAAAATAGCTCCCTTCCAAGTCTACTTTGTCTCCGAGATTATCCGTAAAGTTGACACCAATAGCATTGGTTTGAGTGATGCCACTTTGAGCGCCTACCAGAAGGTTGCCTCCGCCGCGTCTGAAACCTCCACGGCCGCCACTTACTTCTGCCAGATCTTCGTCGCTGAAGTTTTGCTGGTTGATGTTGTTGGTCATGCCTATGACGGTAACTCTACGATCTCCATTGAAGGTATTCAGGTTCGCACCAGCTTTGTAGCGTTCGTCTGTGCCATAGCCGGCATATACTTTCCCAAATTGACCATTTCTTCGATCTTCCTTGGTGACCACATTAAGTGTCTTGGTCGTGTTGCCATCATCTACACCGGTAAACTGCGAGCGCTCACTTTTTTGATCAAAAACCTCCACGCGTTTTACCACATCAGCTGGTAGAGTATTGAGGGAAAGCAAGGGATCCTGTCCAAAGAATCTTTTTCCGTCAAGCAATACCTGTCCTACAGTTTCACCATTGGCAGTGACTCCTCCATTTTCAATCACTATACCCGGCATCTTGCTCACGAGATCCAATGTGCTGGCATCAGGATTTACTTTGTAGGCTTCTGCATTGTACTGGGTGGTGTCGCCTTTTTGCTCCATGGCTACTACGGCCGCTTCGACCTTTATTTCATCCAGCATTTTTGAGTCTGGGTCGATCAGTACATTGCCCAGGTTCATTTCGGTTTCCATCACACGGATCACGCGACTATAGGGCTTGTAGCCCATGCTCCGAACAATCAATTTGTAAAAAGCCCGGTTCACTTTTTGGAACAGGAAAATACCATCCACATCTGCGATGACATATTTGGATTGACTGGAATCCTTAAGGTTGTAAAGTTGAACGGTAGCCCCCACCAACACCGAACCATCGGAGCTGTCTACCAGACGTCCATATACGTTGACTCCCGCTTCATCTTGAGCGAAAGAATAAAGGTGCGGTAGGATGAATAGGGCAATAAATATTAGTTTTTTCACGATCGATTATTATTGATTGGGTGCGGGACTTTGTTTTCTTCTCTCTTCCATTTCTTTGCGCTGAGCTTCTGTCATTTCAGCATAGATGGCATACTGCTCTTTGTTGAGTATATCGTACATGAGGCCATCTTTTTCGAGATTCAATGCTTCCATTTTTGTACGCATTTCGTCCCAGTTTCTGGTTTTTCGGATTTCTTCAAAGGTTTCTTCCATCGAAACAGCATATTCGTCATAGATGCCATCGATGATCATGGTTTGATCTTCTGATAGATTGTCGATTTTGCCATACAGATTTTGTTTTTCCCTCATCACTCGGTCCTTCATACTCATTCTGGGTTGTGCCATGGAGAGGAAGGCCAGGCCGAAAAAGGCGATAAAAAGTAGGATTCGTTTATTCATGATATTTTCTTTTCCCTTTAGATGATAACTCATTCTCAAACTTGCGCTCATAAGAATATTTTTTTGAAGTTTTTGGAAAAGTAAAACTAGAGTTCGATTATGATGAAAATTTGAAGTCTGGGGTAGTTGGTCTACGAACTACATCCATTGAGCTAAAGCCGACATTTCTTCTTGAAAGATTATTTAGCTTAGTAGGCAAAATAGATAACCAATGAAAACTCAAATTATACCTGTGCTGCTCTTGGTCGTAGCGATCGCCTGTAGTAGCCCTAAGAAAGATATGTCCAACACTCAACCTGTAGAAACAACGGAATTAGTCAATATTATAGTCGGGACCTATACCAGCAAAGACAGCAAAGGAATCTATCGCGTAAAGTTCAACCCTGAAACAGGGGCGCTTTCTGACACCTCTCTTTTGGTAGAAACTACTGACCCATCTTATTTAGCTCAAAGCAGTGATGGAGAACAAGTCTATGCTATCAATGCCGTAGGAGATGGAGATGTTTATGCTTTTGAATGGAATGAAGATCGATCAAAGCTGATTGAACTAAGCCATCGAAAGAGCATGGGGGATAATCCTTGCTATGTGGCGCTGAGCCCGGAGGATCAGTCACTGGCTTTGGCCAATTATGGGAGTGGAAACGTAGTTACCTATCCAGTCAATTCTGATGGTACGATTGGGGAGGCAGGTACTGCCCGACAGCACGAGGGACAGGGTGGCGATATGGATAGACAAGCCGGTCCACATGCACACTTCTCGCAGTTTTCTTCTGATGGCAAATATTTGTATGCAGTAGACCTGGGCACGGATCAGGTGATCTACTATCCGATGGATTCTGGACGAATGGGAGAAGGTAAAGTCGCGTTACAATTGGATCCGGCAGACGGACCTCGTCATTTGGATTTTCATCCTAGCAAAGCTTTTGTCTACGTGATCAATGAGCTAAACAGCACCATTGTAGCTGCTAAAGTTTTGGAAGATGGTAGTTTCGAAAGGATAGAAAAAGTAAGTACGCTCCCAGAGGGATACGAAGGAGAAAGCTACTGCGCCGATATCCATGTGTCTAAGGATGGTAGATTCCTTTATGGCTCGAACCGTGGACATAATAGCATTGCGATATTCTCAATTGAGGAAGATGGGAAATTGAAAATGGTGGCGACCGAGTCCGTTTTTGGAAACTGGCCTAGAAACTTCACCTTGTCTCCAGACAATAAGTTTTTGTTGGTGGCAAATAAAAAGTCTGACAATATCACCGTGTTCAAACGTGATGACAAAACAGGGATGCTGCATTTTACAGATCAGCAGATCCAGCTTTCACAACCTGTTTGTTTGGTGTTCGAAAAATAAAAGAAAGAGGCTGTCTCAAAATTCTGTTTTTTTGAAACTTTTGAGACAGCCTTTACCAGTTTTTTCCTAGTAAGCCATCTCTACGATTTTTTCAACCACATCAGGTGTGATGTCACCATGCTCGCCCAACTTGGACATACCATGCGCCTCCAGACTCTTGGCGGCTTTGCTGGCAAATCCCTGGTAATCGTCCGTGTACTCACTCAATCGAGTTTGGATTCCCATCGACTGATAGAATGACTCGGTTTTTTCAATGGCCTTTTTCGCCTTTTCTTCCACAGTTCCTTCAGAGATATTCCAAACGCGCTCGGCATATTGTGCCAGCTTTTCTTTCTTCTTGTCAAACTGATATTCGTAGGCACTAGGCAAAATGATAGCCAATGTACGTGCATGGTCTACGCCATAGTGGGCGGTGATCTCATGAGCGATCATATGAACTGACCAATCCGTCGGCACCCCTTTTTGGATCAAACCATTCAGTGCCATGGTACAGCACCACATGAAATTGGCAGCTACGTCATAGTTGCTCGGATCTTTCATGATCCTGGGAGCCACTTCGATCAACGTCTGCAGAATGGATTCCGAAATGCGATCCTGCAGATGTGCCTCAGTGGGGTAGGTCATGTATTGCTCTAGTACATGGGTATAAGCATCGGCCACCCCATTGGCCAACTGACGTTCCGGGATGCTTGCCACTACTGACGGATCACAAATGGAAAATTGAGGAAACAGTCCTGGCCCACCCATTGGTAGCTTCTCATTGGTTTCCTTGCGACTGACTACCGCGCCACTGTTCATCTCGCTACCTGTGGCAGGCAGCGTTAGTACCGTGCCGAAGGGAAGTCCTTTGGTGGTTCTGATTCTGTTCGCGAGAATGTCCCATGGACTGTCGCCTTCATAGAGTGCTGCTGAAGATAAGAACTTGGTGCCGTCGATTACCGAGCCACCCCCTACAGCCAGCATAAAATCTATCTTTTCTTTTTTGATTACATCCAGTGCCTTGATGAGCGTGCTGTATTCTGGATTGGCCTCAATACCTGCAAACTCGATCACTTCAAATTTTGAAAGAGCCGCTATTACCTGTTCGTAGACACCATTGGTTTTGATACTGCCCCCACCATAGAGCATCAATACTTTGCTCCCTTCAGGTATCAGGTTCGATATTTTTTTGATTTGGTCTTTTCCAAAGACCAGATTAGTTGGATTATAAAGTTCAAAATTTCTCATATCTCGGTTTGTTATCTATCATTTTAGAACTGATCTGCACATCAAAGGTTTCTATAATTTTTTGTTTTTTCTGAGTCATAAAAAAACCCAGACTTTTAAAGCCTGGGTTTGAGATTTTTGGTTCTGAAAAAATCAGTAAACTTTTTTGTCTAGGTATCCGCCTAGTGTTTTTCCTGTTTTCTCAAATGATTCAGAAATTCTGTAAGAAGCGTCAAAATCATAGCCTCCTGCGCCTTGTCCTGGAGCCATTTCCAGATCGATAACTGCGATCTCCTGTCCATCCGCGACGAAGGTAGCTGTCATACTTACGTATGCGGGTCTTCTCATTACCCCAACGTTGAATCCTGGATCCAAATAATAAACGTCCATTTTCAAAGTACAATCTGCATCAGCGTTGTCTCTTGTTCCAGACACTCCTGCTTTGGTTAATTGATCGTTGAAAAGTGTTTCGAACTTTTCGAAGAATTTACCTCCTTCTTTGTTTTCGTTCCAGGTGGCAACCCAGGCATCCCCAGTTCCAGCCTCATCGGCATTTTTTTCAGTTCTCTTTTCTTCCAGATATTCTTCTTCTGTTTTTTTCCCTACCATCAAATCTTCATGGTAGGTATACTCCATGTTGTATGATTTGAATGAAGATAAGTCTTTAACGTTTCCAGATTTCACTTTTAGTTTCTGGGCGCTAGCACTACCTACGAATACCATCAGGGCAGCAATTAGTAATAGTCTAAGGTTCATATATGTGATTTTTATTAATTGTTAATGGCATACAAATTACAAAATGATTCATTGATTGAAGAAGCTTTTCTAGTAAAAAATTGAAGCCCCATTTGTTATGGATTTTGGCAAATCCCTACTCATAGTGATTCGATTCACTAGGCATAGCGATTGATTAGCAAGGTTTTACGATCGATGTTTGTATCCTATTGATTCCATTTTAGATATGAGCAAATGCAAACCGATAATATTATCTCAAGGGCCTCAATACTGTGTAAGTCAGTGTGAAGATTGTCAGCGAGTAGGGCTTCATTATCATCATCTGATGATTGGGTTTGAATTACGAGAGTTTCGCCAATTTACCAAACAGTATTTGGCGCTACCACTGGATCGGCACTTGATGCTTTTTCCTGATGGAAGTGAGCGTATCATACTTAATACACCTCATCCTGATATTCAACTGAACCTCACACGTCAGGAATTCAATCAATTAGCTGACTTACTCCAACAAGCAAGATTGATGCTGGATGTCAGGGAGTTGATTTAACCCGGAAAATGCACTAGAGTTATTGAGAACATCTTCTTTTCGGAATAGTTCAATCGATTTTACCAAAACCAATTCCTAATAACTATTTACTCCTGCTTTAGCTAATGCATAAGGCAGGTTCAATTTTCAAAAGTCCTTTTCCATCAGTTGTTTTCTGATGCGGCTCAGGGACTGGGGCTTGATGCCCAGATAGGAGGCTACCAAATGCTGCGGAATCTGATGAATGATTTCACTGTTATTAGTGACCAGATCTAGATAGCGTTGCTCTGCGCTGGTACTGTAGATTCTGGAGATCCTTTTGAGCGTACTTACATAGCCGTTTTGAATCAGTAGTCTAAAGAATCGCTCTAGTGTGGGTATCTCAAAACAGGCTTCTTCAAATGCCTCTCTACTGAGCAGTATGACCTCACTGGTTTCTATGGCTATGATGTCGTAGGAGCTAGGCTCCCCGGCAAATAGACTGAACAGATCGGTGATCCAATGATTTTGCAATCCGATCTGAATCACATGCTTTTCACCTTTTTCATCTATAGATAGGGTGCAAATGACCCCTTCCTGAACGAAGGCCATGTATTTGGCTGTTTCGCCACGTCGGAGCAGGGTTTCATTTTTTTCGAGTCGACGAGTCTTGAGATATTTTTGGAATCGTTCGAATTCCTCTTCGGTGATTTTCGTTTTTGATTTTAGGTTATCAAAAAGTAATTGGGACATAGTCTAAATCATGCTAGTGTACCCCAAAATTACAAAAAGAGGCTACCCATCAGCAGCCTCTTTGTCAGAATTTATAGATGCTTAACCCCTTATCGGTCAGCCAGCATGTGCAGTTCCTCGATATTAGTACTGCCACCATGTACAGTTAGGAGCGTCTCTACCTCTATTCCTTGCTCAGCGATGAAGTCTCTCAGTAATTGGGCTCTTTCGCGGAGGATGTCTTGCGTACCTTCAGAGTAGTAATCGTACCCATAGTAGAGACCCGCATTGAATATGTCGCCTACATATAGCGCTTTGATCGCATCAAAATAGAATACGAGCATGTCCTCTGTATGTGGCGTTTGAAGAGGGAGGGCCTGAAAAGCTCCTTCTATACTTGAAGCTTGTGAGATGCCATGGATCATGATGTCTTGCAAATCAAGACCCATCAAGCTGTGATCTGCGCTAAGAACCTCTTCTATGAATGGTATAGCGCTGGCGCCTATGTATAGGTCGGCCCCTTGTTCGGCAAAATAGGAGAAGCCACCAAAGTGATCCATGTGGTGATGGGTAGCCGCTACTGCTATGATTTCCTGATTGGGAAAAGTAGCTTTGATCTTGTCTGCTACTGCCTGTGATCTGCGTGGGTTCAAGGCGGGCTCTATCAGTACGATTCCGTTTTCGGTCTCCACTGCCAGCACGACATAGGCCAGTTCGGCACCACCAGAGATCAGATGAACGTTCGCGCCTACTTCAGAGATTTGTACTTCGTCCATTGGGAGATCCTGAGAGAATCCAAAGGAGAACATTCTATGATACCACTGCGAAGATAAGATGCCATATCTGCCTTGCTCCTCGTCATAGCTGCCCTCGGCGTGAGGTACGAAAGTCTCTGAGTCTATGCTAGGGTTGGTACTTACTTCGCTCAGGGTTTCCGTTCTGATCAGGTCATCACCCAGGTAGTAGTCCAGCTGTGTGGGGTAGTAGACAGACTTCTCGACCTTTTTCCAATCAGAGTATCGAACCTCAAAAGTCACATTGCCTAACAAAAAGTCTGCTTCTACAGTAGAGGCATGGGTTGGCAGCAGAGTTTCCTCATCGATATGAACTTTGATTTCAGGCAAGTCTGCTCCCTGACTCAGGCTGAAGCTCTGGTCCAGTGATGATTGTTTGGGTTCATTTTGCAGTGCTTTGATCAACTCTAGTGGATTGGACATGATTTCGGTTTTCAGGATAGCCTCCAGACGAGAAGAGTAGAGAGCAGCGGCGGCATCAAAGCCAAAAAATCGACTGCCCAGGCCATGTGCTCCTTCTATGGAACCGTTTTGGTCATCGATGATTACTGTCGATGTACCGTTGTAGGGAAAGGGGTAGATAAACTCCTGCGTCCATTCGTAGAGCAGCTGTCTGTGGTTGAGGGAGGTCAGTGCCTTGTATTTGAATGTGGCAGACACATGATCGTAAGACTGGATCTCCTCGCCCTCCTGATGAGGCTCGATAAATTGCCCTTCGGCCTGGTAAGCCATGTGAGTGATCTGCTCCAGGACCTGAGCGCCTCCTACGGCCTGTACTACCTGCTGCAGCGCAATGTTTTTGGATTCGAAATCTTCCTCCTCACAAGCGGAGAATATCGTAGCAATACCCAAAAGGATGCCTGCGAATAGGGTTAGTGAGCTTTTTGTTCGTCGGTTTGTTCTTTCTATGTGATACATGTTATTGTGTGTTTGATCGTTTGAATAATGATTATGACACAAAACTGCTCTTCCCCAGATCGGGAAACATTCACATAGGTTAACTAAGGAAAAAAGTATAGTTTTTTTCAGGTATGGATCAAAACAGAAAACCCAGATGGTCGATATTGACTCATCTGGGTTTTGAGGTAGTGTCGGTTGTACAGGATAGTTCCTGGCCTATATCCTTCTTTTAAGAGCAGGAGCTTGTTGTGCATAGCTCTTTAGATGGCGAAGTTTTTTTGGGTTGAGTGGGCAGTGAGCATTTTCCTGTCAGATGGTAGATGAAACATTTGCCTGAAAAGCCTGATACCACCATGATCATGGCGGCAATATTCAAAACGGTTTCTAATGGACCACTAATGACACCTGTGAGTGAAAGAAGAGGTTCTGAAAGTCCTGCCACTAGTCTCAAGCCCCGGTCAGTGCCGTTCATGTTTTGAGCAAAGCTATAGGTGAGGGATTCGATCAGTTTGTTCATGTTCAGTTTGATAGTGTGATCGGGAAAACGTGGGTTTTACACTGGGAGTTGATAAAAGGTATAAATACAGTTGTAAATGTCTGTTTTCGGCAAATCCTATACTTTGAACCTTTTTGTCTAAACCCCGCTGAAGCAAGCTTGTAGCTTATGCCGTACATTCCACAAATCACCTCTGCATTTTGATCCAGTTCAAAGTGGTTTTGTGAGTGAACCAGAACTTTGGAAAATAGCAGTGCGATAGATTGTGCTGGAATAAAAGGGCTACTAGAGATAGACTATATTTGACTGTGGTATGACGAAGGTACGAGCTACAAGCTCTCACTAGCAGGGTAATGGAAGTGGAGCTACGATGAAGGCATTGTAAATGCCATAAAGATGTGGTCGCATTCGGAAATGCGACCGAGCGGGAAGAGGAGAACCAAACGGATGGCCTGATCGAATTAATAAGACAATAGCTATTAATCAAGCTATTAAATAGAATGAAGTTATGAAAAAAACATTTCTTTTATTGAATGTGTGGTTAATACCATTTTTTGCCAGCGCTCAAGAAAAACCTTTGAACTGTATGCAGGGAATTTGGAAGGTATATTATGATGAACCAATTCAAAAAGGATTCTCCGTTCAAAAGGATTATAAGGTAGTTTCCATTGGTTATTTGGAAAATGTTGGTAACTATACTCCTAGCGTGAGGGAGTTGTTTGCCGGTTTTTTGGATTTTGACCCAAATGATACAGGTAGAGTTAACTATGCTGATTTAAAACCTGAAGGTCCGTACTATGTGGAGCTTTTGGAAAGTGATATGAGCCCAGATAGTGTATTTACTTCAAATTATTTTCTTACTCCAGACTACGAAGGTTGTGACAGTGAAGGGCTATACATACAAGCTCGCCATATGATAGAGTATGGCCGTCTGGAGAGGCTGCCCAGTAAGGCCATTCGCTACCTCTATGAAGCAGGTAAAGAACGGGAGCGTAATTATATCTCAGAATACCTGGATACTAAGGCTGCCCAAGTGAAAGTTGATTAATGTGTTATTTACTCTGCTCCTGAAGTCCCTACCAAAATGTTTATGATTTCAGGTGATGTACCTACCATATTAGAAGAAAAAGGAGATTGGCTCAGGTTTGAATTTTTAGGAACCAGACTTGTCACAGGGTGGATAAAAAAGGCAGATGTAAATTTTTAGAAGTCAATTCCCCCTGGTCGTAGCGTCCGCTAAGACCCAAAATGTAGAAGGGCGCCTGCCCGATGTTGGTGTTTTACAGGATGTGACTATCTTGTACACATGGGTAGAAAATACGCCATACGAGATCAGCTTTCGATTCATAGCGTGACGTTTACGGTGGTAAACTGGATAAATATATTTATACGAGACTATTACAAAGAAACCATATTATCAAGTCTGAAGTATTGTCAAGAAAACAAGCATCTGCAAGTACATGCTTATTGCATCATGACAAGTCACGTTCATTTGATTATTAGTGTGTCTGAAGGAGAGCTCTCAGATGTAATTCGAGATTTAAAGAGTTTCACATCTAGACAGATCAAGGAAATCTTGCAGGATAAGGCATATGCAGAAAGTCGTAGAGAGTGGCTGTTGTGGATGTTCGAAAGAGCGGGAAAGAAAAATAAAAGGAATGGAGATTTTCAGTTGTGGCAACAACACAATCATCCAATAGAATTGTCAACCAATGAGATGATAGATCAACGATTGGAGTACCTGCCCGATCCGGCAGGGGGGTGTACACAACAATCCGTTAGAAGCAGGCTTCGTTTTTAAAGCAGAAGATTGGGTGTGGAGTAGTGCCAGACAGTATGCTGGTGAACAAGGTGAATTAGAGCTATGTTATCTGTAATCGAGCGGACGCTCTCGTAGTTTTGGGTCTTAGCGGACGCTACGACCAGAGGGAGGTAGCAAAACTGAGGAAATACAAGATATTTTGTTTGAAGATGCAGGGTATACTATATTAGATGGGAAGACTGGCTCAAACAATGGTTTTGATGGGTTGTATATAAAGGGTACAGTAGATGATCCTATTGAAATAGTGATAGGAGAGGCCAAACAGTGGGGAAGTTCTGGTGGGGTGTCCGTTAATGCAGCTAATACTTCTACTCAGTTACCACAGCAAATGAGTGATAACTGGATTAAAAATGTAGCGGCAAGAATTAGGGATTCGGCAAAAAAAATCACTGATCCAGTTTTAAGAAATGAAAGAGATAAATTAGCAGATATGCTTACTAAGCAATCCAATCGGTCTAAAATTTCTAAGTATGTGACGGTAGTAAATAAAGATGATGGTGTCGTTAATATACTTAAGTTAGGCTCATTTTAGAAAATGTATGGAACGAAACGAAAGGTTGATAGAAACAATTAAATCAAATGAATCGGTTCGAGAGGGTTGGCTACAAGCATTTTCTAAGCAAATCAGTGATGAAGATTTAAAGTGGGGGGCAGGAATTGTTTGGTATGATCATCAGAGGCTTGCCTTGAAATCCTACTTTATAGAAGATTCACTAACAGAGACAAAAATACATTTTTACACTTGTGGCAGGCTTGACGAGTATCTTATTAACCACTACAATGATCGAATATTAGAATATGGAATGGCACACATATCTTACGCCCTTTTAAGTGATCATCGGGGACTGATACGTCGGTATGCGGATTTGGCTCATCCGGGTTATGATAAGATCACCAAAAAAGGATCTATTATTTATGCCATGCAGTTGGCTATAAAAGATAGGCTAGATCATGGGTACGTGGATATTTTGGATGCACTAAGTCAAAAGAAAGGACAAACTGCCATCCAGCCTGATGTGCGTTTTTTTAGAGCTTTGATCGAAAAGGATAAACCGGGTTGTGAAGCAGCAATTAATGAGTTGTTGACACCAAAAAAACACAAGCAACGCAATAAATACATGGAGCTGGTCAATGAGTTTATATCGCATCCGGCCATTGGTTATACCAAACTGGCCTGGCTTAAAGGGGTAGAAGTAGTAATAGATAACCCTTTGGTTCCTAACTCTCTGTTGCCTATCAATCCAAATGAGAGTTATGCGGAAGAATATGAGTTTTTAAAGCAATATTAAGGTTATGGGCAAGGAAAGAGAGACCAAATGTTTTGTTGATATTTTTACTGGGCCAATATCTGGAAGATTTTCTTTTGACGGTATTAACCGCTTAGTGATTAAATTATAGTTGAGAGTAATGCAGGGTTAAGATAAAAATAAAAAATGATGGCGAAATCTGAATATAAAATACGCTGGTGGGAGTTTATGGTAATGAGTGTTTTCTCAATGTTGTTATCTTTTGCAGTTGCTTTAAGGTGGTTTTCGCACATGATAGGAGATAGAACTTATTCAGAGTTGGGATCTTCTAAGACATCTGGGTTGGTATATGCAGTAGCAAAATTGGAAGGGAGTAGTTGGCGATTTCTGTTGGTTGCCATATTTTTCGGTTTATCGATATTGTTTTTTAGTGAGGGGAAGAAAAAAAGAAATTCCAAGTAGGGATCAAGAATGTACCCCCCCCCGCTCTTTTAAGTCTTAGCGCAGCGTGACTTGAAAGCATGGATGGTTGCAAGTCTCCAGACTTGTTGGGTTAATTTTGCTAAATTCAGAGGGTTGACCATCAATCTATAGAATGAGTCCGGCAGGTGGATTGGGTTTCCTGCTAGTAGCTGGGAGATTACCCCTGTCCTCCGGAAGGTGTGCGATCTACGGACTCGTACCTCGTCCTTCGTCGTGTAATGACGTTCCTTGTAAGAGATTTCCCCGAAATGACCTGCAAAATGTTATCCAGAATGTAAGTCAAATCATTGCCACCTTGACTACCCTCTCAAAATACGACCAAGACATTCGTAAATCGTACAATCAGGTTCCAAAGTGTACTTAATAAGTTTCAAAACCTACTCAATAGGTTCTAAAGCCTACTGAAATATCATATTCCCTACTTAATAGGTAGCATACCCTACTAGAATTTCATTTTCCCTACCTGATAAGTGTCAAAGTCTCACTAAAAATTTAATCAAGCTCACTAATAAGTTCCATTGTCTCATTAGAAATTCACTAATGATCAATAAAAATTCAATGGGACTCAATGTTTATGTCTAATCCGAACAGAAATGGTGACTAAATGGAAGGGTTTTGTTACGAAAGGGTAAGAAACAGTGAGACATTGAATCAATGGCCTGAAGGTTCTATGGAGTTTTCCTTCAGATCGGAAGGTGCTATTAGATCCCATCGATCAAATGAAAAAGCCAGAGCTAAGAATGTCTAAGCTCTGGCTTTTTTAATGTTTGGGAGTCGGTGTAATGTCTAATTACAGACTGGTACTAAGAAGAGTGCGGACCTCTGCAGGCGAAACGCCATATTTTACCAGTTGTCCTTGCTCGTCGAATAATATCCCACAGGGAACGAAACCAGGGCTCCCTAGATTTTTTATCAAATCTTCATTCGCTTGTACCTGTGCCCAGTCCATATCGTTTGTGGAGATGGCACTTTGGGCATCTTCTGCGTTTTCTTCCTTATAGTTGACCCCTATGATGTTGAGTTTTTGGCCAAAATCATTTTGTAGTGCTTTGATTTTTGGTGTTTGGTCCAGGCAAGGCTGGCACCAGCTGCCCCAGAGCTGCAGATAAGTGTATTGTCCGGCCGTAGCTTGTAGTTGAGCCCCCTCAGACAGCAGGGCTGTTGCATTCTAAAAAATGGATTAACTTGAAAATTAAAAATGGCATCAGAAAGTATCATTTGGTATTTAGGAAAAGTGAAGGATCACAGGCGTGGTGCGGGTCAGCGACATTCTCTGGAATTGGTACTGGTCATCGTGCTGATGTCGGTAATGAGCGGCTACTATGGTTATCGTGCTATTGGAGATTTTATAGAAAGAAATAGAGAGAACTTATTGTCTACTTTTCAGCCCAAACAAGACAGATTACCGACTTTTTATACTATTCGAAGAGTGTTGATGGGATTGGATTTTGATTCCTTTTCTCATCAATTCTATCAGTGGAGTAAAGCCTATGTTTCGATAGAGTCTGGAGAGTGGCTTAGTGTAGATGGCAAGGCCATCGGTGGTACAATGAGTGATTATTCAAAGTCGTATCAGAATTTCATCAATCTAGTGACCGTATTCGTTTCCAGACAGAAAATGGTATTAGCCAATGGAGAAGTCATTAACTCAAAAGAGAGTGAAATACCTGTAGTTCGTCAATTAATAGAGATGCTGGATCTCAAAGATGTGGTCTTTACTATGGATGCTCTTCATTGTCAAAAAAAACGGTAGAAGTGATTATAGCTAGTGGAAATAATTATGTAATTGGAGTGAAGAAAAATCAAAAGACACTCTACCAGAGCATCGAAAAGTGTGCCCAAGAAAAGCCTATAGGTTATTATTCTCAGCTAGAGAGAAACAAAGGAAGAATAGAAAATAGAGATGTAACAGTGTTCAATTTGCCAGAGGAAATAAAAAAACAATGGACTGGTGCACAACACGGCATCAAAATTAGAAGAGAAGTAAAAGTCAATGGACGCTACAGGGAAGAAAACGCGTATTATTTAAGCAGCATAAAGAATGGAAGTGCATTATTATACAACTATGGGATAAGGAATCATTGGCACATTGAAAACAGTCTACACTGGACCAAAGATGTAACGATGAAAGAAGATGCCTCTAAAATCAGATTAGGCAACGCTCCATCAATTATATCCACGCTTAAAAATGGTGCAATGAATATATTTAGAAAACAAGGCATGAATCAAATAGCAAAGGCCACCAGACTGGTAGCCAATGATATTGAGACTCTAAACAAACTAATCAATTAGAATGCAACAGCCCTGCCTCAGACAGGGCTTTGGCTCCCTCGCTTGGTAGTTGGTAGGGAAAGGCCAGGTCATACTCCTTGCTGCTTTCGGTCAGCGTGATTTGTTCTCCCTTTTCGTCGAAAGTGACTTCAAAATTCTTTCCCCCGATTCGAACGATCACAGGTCGATTGCTTTGGATGGAAGAGATCGGTTCCAGTCTCAATTTTTTATCGAAGCTTGTCAGCCCCACAAAATCCATGGAGTCATATTCGAACTTGTCATTTTTGTTCGCATCTATGATCACGATCTGTCCCTGATAGCTGCTGTCCGGCAGGTTGGCATATCTAAATCGGCTGTTCAACCCTTCGATGCTTGGATTGCGACTCATACTGGTCAGTTTGACCAGTTTGTATTTCACTAGCTCATACTTGAGGAAGAGTGACTCTTCGAATACTGCCTGCTTGGTTTTGAGCTGATGAGTCTCGCTACAGGAGACTCCTATCAATAGCAAGGCGAAAAAAGTGAGAGGCAGGAATCGGGATTTGAACTGATTGAATTTCATGAGAATGAATGATTTGGGTAATCAATGATTTTCACTAATGTACTAAAAATCTAAGGTTTGTATGAGAGAAGCTTGTATCCATATAGTTCAAGGCTAATTCCAAACTTCATTTTCAAGCCATAGAACGGCATCTGCAAAGTAATCATCGTAATCACAAGGACGATAGTGGGACAATCCATCTGCAACTACAAAGGTGACATCACTTCCTGCTGTCTGAGTTTCACTAACCCAAGTCTGAGTTTGCTCTAAAGGAAAAAGTTCATCAGTAGTACTATGAATAACATATAAAGGGGTTTCGATTTTTCGAGCTCCTCCATCCGTTGTTAATGTATTGTAGGAGCTGGCCAGTGCGATGCCTGCTGAAAATGCAGTAGGGTAAGCCTCGGCAAAAAACCAGGTTCCGTTTCCGCCATCACTAAAGCCTGTAACGACTAATTTAGTTGGGTCCACGGGCCAATTTCTAATTGCTAGATTAAGGATTCTAACAATTTTTTCTTGATTGTAATATTCATACCATTGTACCCGGTCGGCATTTGGACTAATGATAAAGGCATTGATACTTTCTAAAGCTGGCTGGATACATTGGGTGCTTTTGTGGGCCTCCCAGCTTGCTCCGCCTACTCCACCATGTAGGGATAATACCAGCGGGTTTCCGTTTTCTTCATCTATTACTTTAGGGCTTATGACTCTAAAGGAATATTCATAAGGAGCATCTGGAATCTCCAAAACTACATCTGATACAGTGCCAGGGCTAATGTCAATGGCATTGAAAGAATCCGCAGTATCTAACCAGGTCCAATTGGCTATTTCTTCAGTGGCACTTTCGTCACATCCAGTAGATATGATTAGTGTCAATAGCACCCCTATGTAGTATAAATTCTTAATTATCATCATTTGGATAAGTTAGGATTAATTATCGATCCACCAAGATGGTCTATTCAGGGTCGCCTCACCTTTTGTATAAGCGAGGCAGCTGAGGCATTCGGGGGCATAATCAGGTGGATCATCTGGCCTGTTGTATTTTACAAGACATTCCTTTCTCAAATCATCTTCTATGTAATAGGAGAGCTCTCCCTTATGAAAGTACCATCTTTTGGCTTTCTCTTTCACCACACCAAAATACCCTATGGGTTTTTTAGAGGGGTCATTGACACAAACGAGATTAGAGGGTAAATTGGCTGGAGGAGCATCAAATATTCCGTTTGGATCTGATTGTTCCTTCATCAGTTTCCAGAAGTAGAAATAATCTTTTGAGATATATTGTTGATAGATCAGAACAGAAAAATTCTTGTAAATTCTATTGTTTTTTTCGGTTTGCATAGTGAATAAAACCTTATCAAATCCACCGACTGCATCCTCTTGAAGTGCATAGTCATTTAGGTAAAGATCATTGGTTATCCAGCAAGTTTTATAGTCGCTGTAAGGTCCACTAGCCAGAGGTGCCTCGTAAATCCACATGGGGGCATATACCCATTTCATGTACCTGGTATCTCTTTCTGAATTTATGGGAATAGAGGATGATACGTTTATGATTTTTTGATCTACAATGGTTTGTTTACCTGCCGGGTATTCATATACTTTTCTTTCATCTTCATTGAACCAAATATCTTCTATTTCACAGGATTCCGTATTCGGTAGTTTCTCCCAGTCAGATTCATAAATCAATCCATCTCGCATGGTGATTTGAAGTTTGTAGCTTCTATCTATTCTAGCTTTGAATGCTTTGTCTAACAAAACATAAGTGCCCCAATCATTGAAATTTTCTACATAGGACCATACATTATCCATGTCATCAATCAGTTTTATATCGGCAAAAGGAGCAACTCGATTTTGGATTGTTGGCCCTACTGGACGAGTGACTTTTAGCTTTACAGTAAAATACCTACCATTTGAAGGAGCATCCAGGCTTTCAGTGTAAGACAAATCAGACACAAAAGCTTCAACAACCAACTGTGGATCCTCATTGTTTCGACTGAACTCGAAAGGTTCTATACAGCCCGATAATATTAATATGATTGTTAAAAAACGCTTCAAGATCTAGAACTTAAAATTATAAGACAAGGAAGGAAACATGCTGCCCACTATAGACACCTTGCTAGCTCCGCCATATTCGTCAAATAATACAGCATAGACGTTGTTTCTACCATAAACGTTAAATATGGAAAGGACCCATTCCCCTTGGAATCTTTTATTTGGATGTTCACCTTTTAGAGTGGCAGACAAATCTAGACGGTGATAATCAGGCACTCTAAATTCATTACGCTGAGAATAATTCAAGACCGTAGGGTAAGAGGAATAGGAAAATTTGGAAACGGGAATGGTAATAGGCCGCCCTGTGGCATAACTGAAATTGGCGGAAATGGATAAAATTTTATTAACCTTACAGTTCATAACTATCGAAAGATTGTGTGGTTGGTCATACTGAGAGGGGTACAATTCACCATCATTGATAGTCAGGATGTCATAGGGCGAATTGAATTGAAGCAAGCTTCTGGAATAGGTGTAGGAAAGCCAGCCATTCCAATTACCAGTATTTTTTTTCGCTAGTACTTCTATTCCATAAGAAAAGCCATCTCCCTGAATTAAACTGCCTTCTATAGCTTCAGTTAATTTAACCTCAGCTCCTTCAATATAATCAATAGTATTTTGAATATGCTTATAATAACCTTCTGCAGAGACTTCATAGGAGTTGTCGCTGAAATTTTTAAAAACACCTAATGAAAATTGATCCCCGATTTCTGGTTTTAGATTTGGTCCTCCTGACAACCAATAGTCTATAGGACTAGAAGAGGTCGTATTTGATATCAGGTGGATGTATTGGAATGTACGGTTATAACTTGCTTTTATTGAGGTGTTGACATTCAACTTGTACCTTAAGGATATGCGAGGTTCTAGTCCATGCTGAAAGTCAATTAATTCATTGGTATCATAAAAAATAGAATCAACTCTTTCTGGGAATTGTGAATCAGTCAAGTTGTAGTTAAACTCGTAAACCAGACCTTTACCAAATCGGTAAAACTGCGAGTACCTGATGCCAGCAGATATTGCAAATTGGCCAGTCAGATCCCAGTCATATTGAGCGAAAATTGACGTTTCAAGAGTTTTATGGTCATCTATGTCAAACTCCAATATATTGCTCCTTTCTACAGTGTTTTTCGATTCTCCAGGGTTTATTATTGAATAATTGGCTTCTAGACCAAAGTTCATTTGCTTGGCTTCAGTAAACTTTTTTTCAACGTTGTAATTTAAGTTGTATCCAGACACTCCATTTTGGTATTTGAACCCCACTAATTCATCCTTATTTTCTAATTGAGAATGGTAGGTACTGGTGGAGAAGATAAATTGGGAATTGGCTGTGCTATTGAAGTTGTGTCCCCATTTAAAAGACATTGCCTTGTTGCCCCAGGTAAAAAGCGAATCACTTGCCAGTGAAAAGCTATCAAAACTGCCATATGCAGATACAGAAATGAAATTATTTTCATTAATCATCTGAAACAATTTGGCCGTAAGATCTCCAAAATCAACAGAGCTCTGGGAGAGCTTTATGTCATTGGACCTTTTTAAAATCCAGTCTGCATAGGAAATTCTGCCGCCTACTATGAAAGAAGATCTGTTTTTAATGAGAGGCCCTTCCACTGATAATCGACTAGAGATTATACCAATACCACCATTGACATGAAAGTCTCTGGTTTCTCCATTGCGTAAAGACACATCCATGATGGATGAAACGCGTGACCCATACTTTGCATTTCCACCTCCCTTGATCAAAGTCACATTGTCAACTAGGTCTGAGTTGAAAGCTGAGTAATAGCCAAATAGGTGTGATGGGTTGTAAATCGTGGCGCCATCTTGTCTGATCAGATTTTGCCCTAAATTTCCTCCTCGAACATTAAATCCTGCAGAAAGTTCTCCCACTGTGCTTACCCCTGGCAGAGTCGTCAATCCTTTTATGGGATCTACTTCTCCCATGAAAGTTGGCAGAGTTTTAATACTTTCTATTCCCATATTTTCAACTCCGGTAATGTTTTCGCTCACATTGCGATCAACACTATATCCATGAACAATTACATCTTCTAATTTGGTTGAGGTAGGGTATATCATGGTCCGTGGCATTTTACCATTTCCATATTTGCTATATGCCACTAGCTGAAGATGTGAATCATAACCGATATACTTCGTTAGAAGGAGATGGTAGGGTTTCGTAATGGGGTAGCTAATGGAATATCCCCCATTGATATCAGTTACTCCTCCAATATTATCTGGTAAAATCGTGACTTGTGCGCCCACAAGAGGATCGTTGGAGTCAATGTCAAAAATTTCTCCACTTAAATTGACTTTGCTTGAGGTGTTAGATTTTATAGCTATAAACCCATTTTTAGGATCGACTCCCTTGATCAGGTCGTTGGGTAAAAGCAAGGCTATTTTTGAATTGACTTCAATGATTTTAATATCCAGAACTTGATAAAAAACATTTAGGTAATTCATTAACCTAACTGGTTCTTTGATACCATTGATGCTGAAATTACCCAGTTTGTGCTGATCGAATATGAAGTCTACCTGATAATCGTTTTCAATTTGTATTAAATAGTCTTGGATTTCTTTTCCGTTTGCAGTTGAGTCAATGACAATCGAATTTAAACTCTGAGAATGTGCCATTCCCAGATGGAATATAAGGCAGACAACAAAAACAATTCTTTTCAAAGAGGCTAGGGAAGTTAATGCAATTAATAGATTGGTTAAATATAAGGAATTGGTTTATAATCAGTTGTAGGAATAATAATAAATTGGCTAATCAAAAAAAGCAGCTCGATCAAGCTGCTTTTTTTGATTTTCTGGCTGCCCTGGCTTCCTCTTTGGCTTTTTTGGCCGCCGCCTTGGCTTCTTCTTTGGCTTTTTTCTCTGCTTCTTTCTGAGCTAATTTGGCCATTTTTTCGTCGTATTTCTTTTTCTCTACTTCGAATTTTTGGGCCAGCTCCAGGGTCTTGTACAACCCTTCCTCATTTTCTTTTGAGATCTTGACGATCAGTTCTTTTGGTTCTGACGCGAAGATTCCTTTGAAAAGCTTACCTAATGATTTAAACATATTTAATCTGGTTGTTGCGTATTTAAAATAAACAGCGGCAATGATATCACCTCTGTGGCAGGAAATGAAAGACCATGAAGGATTTTTCGTTTGGTGGGTCTAACTACGGGATAAACTCTGTGAAATGGCAGATATATTTTCGAGGTGCATGTAAGAGGCACCTTGTTGTGTGTATGTTTTTCGGGAGGATTTTCATTTTTTGGCCTGTCCCAAAAAACGAAACAAAAAAGGACGAGGCTGTGAATTAATACCTAAAATTCAGCTTTGAGCACGTACTAAATCCAAACTCGCTGCGCTCAAACAGTGGATTTAATTTTGATAATGATTAAGCTGAATTTTTTAACGGAATTAATTCAAGGCCGGAAACAAACTGAATTTAGATGTGCCCTTCTTGGAGAAATGGCTAAGCCTCTCTTACCTTTTCCATCAGTTCAGATTGGATGCCCCATTCTTTGGCGAGGTTCAGCATCGCAGTAGCCTCCATCTCAGTGAGGTAGCCTTTTTTGTTGTTGTCTTCCCAGACGGAGAAGAGGTATTGGATCTTTTTGGGCTTGTCCAATTTGCCGATGGTGTTGTTGAGCAACTCGCGAGAGCGTTCAAAGGCTGACATAAAATCCTGAGCAATAAATTCGTTCGCCCACTCCAGTTCTTCGTGCGCAGATAGCTCGTCGGCAGATTCGTTCAGAATCTTTTCCTCATCCTCATCCAGACCGTGGTAGTGGAAGATGAGCGACTTTAATAGCATAAAGGCCTTCTTTTCTTCTTTGTTCATGGAGTCAGGCTTATTACCCTTCAGACAATTTTAATCATTATTGAGTTAATTTATGAATATTCTGCCGGACAATGGTCATTTAATTTAGGGAATCAACTCTTCGGTGATCCAATCGCATAGCAATTTGCCCTTTTGGGTTAGCGTCAAAATTTCATCCAAACACAGTGTGAGCCCTTCTTCTTGAAAATCTTTCAGTTTCGCCCCTCTTTCTTTGTGCAGGTCATAGCCTAAATCTCCTTTTAGTGATTTTAAACTCAACCCCTCTTTTTTTCGGAGCTGAGTCAAAATCATTTCGGTGATTTTTTCCTCTCGACTCAGTATTTCTTTCTCAGCAGGGAAGGTGTCTTGTGCTAGTGCCTTGAGGTATTTGGCATTGTGGGCGATGTTGAATTGTCTACTGTCACCATCGTAAGAATGAGCGGCTGGCCCGATGCCCAGGTAGTGGGTGCCTGCCCAGTAGGAGCTGTTGTGGCGAGAGCGATAGCCGGGAAGGCTAAAGTTGGAAATCTCGTATTGTTCGTACCCCGCGTTTTCTAATCGATCCATGATCAGCTGTAGATGCTGACTGGCCAGCTCTTCGTCTAGTGGGGTCAGCTTGTTCTGGCGTTCCCAGCGACCAAACACTGTGTCTTCCTCTATCGTCAGGCCATAGATGGAAATGTGGGGAGTTTGCAGGGCGAGTGCACTTTTTAGGTCTTTTTTCAGCTGTACCAGACTTTGATTTGGGACGCCAAAGATCAGGTCGATGCTGATGTTTTCGATCCCGACTTCCTGAGCATCTGCCACCGATTGTCTAGCCATCTGGCTGTCATGCGCGCGATTAAAGTAGCTGAGAATCTGATCATCAAAGGACTGAATGCCAATGCTCAGGCGATTGATGCCCAGTTCTTTTAATTCTTTTAGCTTTTCCATGCTCAGGTCATCTGGATTGGCTTCCAGCGTGATTTCTGCTTCAGGATCGAGCTGGTAGTGAGTCTTGACTGTATCAATTAAAGAGGTCAAAGCAGGCTGGTCCAGAAGCGAGGGAGTGCCCCCACCGAAATAGAGCGTTTCGATTTTGTCATCGATCAAGTATTCCTTTCGCAAAATCAGCTCTTTTTTCATCGCTTCTACCATATGCTGTTTATTTTGCATATTGGTAGAGAAATGAAAATCGCAGTAGTAGCAGGCCTGCTTGCAAAAGGGAATATGGATATAGATACCGCTCAAAAGGAAAAAATTAGAATTGAATGCTAAGCTATAGACATTTCATCTTTCTGTTGCTGCTGTGGGGTGGATTTAGTGCAATGCCATTTTCGCTTTGTGCACAAAATCTTCAAGTGCAAGTGGAGGGGCTGGAGGAGCGTTTTGTGCCTCGGCAGGTTGAGATAGATTCCAGTAGCTGGACTATCTACAGCCAATCTATTCTCATGCAGCTGAGGGAGTCGGGTTATTGGCTGGCTTCTCTGGATAGTGTGAGTTGGCAGGAGGAAAGGGTGGCTTTTTATTTTTATCAGGGAAGGAGATATGACCAGGTGCAATTCGAAATTACCGGTGAGGAGGGGCTGGAAGAAAAATCCTTTATGCCTCGCCGAACTCACGGTATCCAGCAAGTAGAAGATCGATTGACTCGTACCATCGCTCAGTACGAAAACCACGGTTACCCATTCGCTACTTTGTCTATCGACTCGTCCTATCTGCAGGATGACCAGTTGTTCCTTCGCCTTTCGGTCGATCCAGGTATGTTCATTACTTATGATTCCCTGCTGGTGAAGCCTGATGATGTGTTGAGTGCTAAGTTTTTGAGTCGCTATCTGGGCATGCCCTACGGTCACTACTACGACGAATCCAAGGTGCAGGGTATCAAGGATAAGTTGGAGAATCTGCCTGCAGTTTCTTTAAAATCCATTAGCAGCAGTTTTCGATTGCAGCAGGCCCAGTTGGCGCTAGATCTTCAGGCCGAAAAGGTGAATTATTTCGATGGGATTCTGGGATTGGTGCCAGCCAATGAAAACCGGGACAAGGTGCAGTTGACAGGTGAACTGAACCTGAGCCTAAAAAATCTCTTCAAGTCAGCCAAGCAGTTCGAGCTGCATTGGGAGAAATTTACAGACAATTCTCAGATGCTAGATGCTTCTTATCTCCACCCAGTGTTTTTGGGAACGCCTTTGGATCTGTATGTGGCCTATGATCAGCTCAAGCAAGACACGCTTTTTTCTAATCGATCACTTACATTGGCATTTGATTACTACCTCAATGGCAAGGCAAGAATTCGCGCCAGTTATGAAAATCAGCTAGGAAATGAGCTGAATGACGCCAGTGGAGAAAGTGGTAATTTCCGTCTGGATTACTATGGTGTTGGCATAGATTTTTGGCAATTGGACAATCGACAGTTTCCTCGAGAGGGGCAGGCGTTTGCACTTGAGGCTAAAGTGGGACAGAAGGAAACCAGAATCGATACGGCCAGCAATATTAATGGCACTCAATATCGGTTGAAGGCGGCATTTCGCACTTTTCATCCTATTGGTCGAAGGATGGTGCTGCATGGGGCTCTATCTGGAGGTTATTTGCAGGGCGATCCTCTCTATCTCAATGATCTTTTTCGACTAGGTGGTTTGCGCTCAGTACGTGGATTCAATGAAAATGAATTTTATGCCAGCCGTTATGCCCAGTTCAGTTTGGAATGGAGATTTTATCTGGAGCGACGTTCTTATTTAGTCGTTTTTGCCGATCAGGCTTTAATGGCCTACGATATTGAATCAGGTTCCTTCAGAGATGAGCCTACTGGTGTCGGGGCAGGTATGCAATTTGACACGAGTGGAGGTAGTTTTTTGATCTTATATGGACTGGGCCGTAGACGAAATGAAGCTTTTTCATTCGATTCATCAAAAATCCATTTTGGATATACAGCATTATTTTGAAAACCAATCTTTAATTCGCTTACTTTGGCAGGCAAATCCGGCATATGATAGAATCGCTACTGATATTTTTTTGGGCCATGCTTATTTCGATGTTTTCGATCCCTACGATCATCAATGTCGCCCACAGCAAAAGCATCCTCGACGAGCCTGATTTTCGCAAACATCACGACATTAATACGCCTAGATTGGGGGGGCTAGGGATATTCGCCGGCTTTATGACTGGTGTAGCGATTTTTGGTCAGATGTCTCCAGGTATACAGCAGTTGCTCGCAGGCAGTCTCATTATATTTTTTGTAGGTGTAAAAGATGACATCAACGGAGTTTCTGTATTCAAGAAGTTTTTTGTGCAGGTATTAGCTGCTGGTATAGTGCTGTTCTACGCGGATATTCGAATATCGAGTTTTCAGGGTCTACTAGGGGTATACGAATTGGAAATTGGTATCAGCTATGCCTTTACTTTTCTCGTTATCCTTTGCATCACCAATGCAGTCAATCTAATTGACGGTATCAATGGGCTAGCCGGAACCATCGTGATTATCATATGCTTTTCATTTGGGGCTTATTTCTACTATTTTGGAGATATGAACTATGCCTTTGTGGCCTTCGCTTTGGCGGGCGGAATGCTTGGATTTCTTAGGTATAATTTTGGAGAGGCAGTGGTGTTTATGGGAGACACGGGGGCTTTAGTCAGTGGATTTATTGTTTCAATCTTAGCCATCCATTTTATCGAAATGCGAGAGGTGGTTTCGTCACCTGCCATGGCACTAGGTATTCTTTTTATTCCGATATTCGATACCCTCAGGGTTTTTGTTATTCGAGTATATAATGGTGTCTCGCCTTTTATGCCAGATAGAAATCATCTTCACCATTACTTAGGCTATTTGGGCATGAGTCACAGCCAGACAGTGTTTGTTCTTGCCAGTTTGAATATTGGAGTCATATTTTTACTTAAGTATTATGCTTTTTTAGGCAATACCACATTGTTGATCTGTCTGGGAGTATTCGCAATTATTTTCAGTTTGATTTTGGAGTTTCTAGTAAAAAGGAAAAAAGTCGAGAATGTTTAGGAGTCTGCTGCCTTGTTTGATCTTAATTTTTATTCTTCCTTTTGGTATAAAAGCTCAGTCCTTTCATGTGGTTAAGGATTTTCGCCATGAATGGAAAAATCATGAACCTAATCTCAAAATTCTGGTGCCATACCTGAGTACCTCTTCTACTCAATCCATAACCTTCGACCTCCCCCTTAATCAATATTCCGGATCCACTTTGTTGATTGTATGCCCGGCCCATTATTCCATATATATGGATCAAGCACTTGTTGAGGTTACTACAATATCCGATAGCTTACTCTATTCAGTTGACAGTTTAAGGGGGCTTTACAGTTCTGGTAAAGTCAATGTTCAGATATATAGTAGCCATTGGAGGGGCAAAGATGTTCAGACTAAAATCATATCCGAAGGGAAAGGAAAGTACCTGACCGATTCAAGTGCAGGCGGTATCGATGTGCGTGAAAGTAGAAATGATGACCTTATGATTCTTTCTTCTCTATTGGTATTTGCGGTTATGGTTATTTTTAGAACGCAGGTATATCGCTTATTTAAAGAATATTTCGCTTTAGTTAAGACTTTTCGAGTTCGTCAAAAGTTTGATCTCATCACTGCTCAAGATCCTGTTTCTCCTGCCAGCTTGGGGTTTATGTTGATGTATGCCCTATTTATTGGGGCTGCTGTTGTCAATTTATTTATTAAGCATTCATTTTCAGGTTTGGATGGGAGATTTCCCTTCATAGATGCCGAAGCAGGAACTTTAACTTGGGGGCTCTATGCTTTTGGGCTGGCTTTTTTATCGATATTCTTAAAGATTCCGTTGGTCAATATCGTTTCAAGCATATTTAACCTTCGTCGACATGCGGAGTTGCATTTTTATGCCTATTTCAGAATGTCACTTTTAATAGCCTTTCTTGTTTTTATCATGAGTTTGATTCTTTTCATCAGTGGCGAAAATTATCAGGACATTCTTCTCATTGGTTTTCGCTGGCTCTTGTTGGGTATATTGGCTATTCGATTGATAATGATGTATTTGATCCTAAATAACGCGTTTAATGTTAAGAAAATGCATTTAATTTCTTACCTTTGCAGCTCAGAATTTATACCTCTGATAATGTTCATTAAAACGCTATTTAGATAATCCAATTATACATAAAGGTCAATTAGAATGAGTGAAGATTTATTGACAGAAAACAAGGCAAGACTCAAGAAGGTATCGAGTATTTTGGTTTCACAACCTAAGCCTAGTGATGAAAAATCGCCCTACTTTAAGTTAGCTGAAAAGTACAATCTTAAAATAGATTTTAGACCGTTTATCCAAATTGACCCTGTAGATATCAAGGAGTTCAGAAAGCAAAAAATTGATATTTTGGCTCATTCTGCAGTGATATTTACGAGTAGAAATGCGGTAGATCACTTCTTTAGATTGGCCAACGAGAGCAAAGTTGAGATTCCTTCAGACATGAAGTATTTCTGTGTGTCTGAGCAGACTGCAAATTACTTGCAGAAATATATCGTAATTAGAAAGAGAAAAATCTTTACAGGAGAGCGTACCGCAAATGACCTGATCGAAATTTTGAAGAAGCATAAGAATGAGAAGTTCATCTTCCCATGCTCGAACATCAGAAAAGAGGACATACCAAGTTTTCTAGAAGAGAATGGTTACGAGTACTCAGAAGCGATCATTTACAAAACAGTTGCGAGTGACCTATCTGATCTGGATGATGTGAAGTATGATATCATCGCTTTCTTTAGTCCTTCAGGTATTAACTCACTGTTGGTTAACTTCCCGGATTTCAAGCAAAACGAAACGAGAATTGCTGCATTTGGTCCTACAACCTCCAAGGCAGTAACGGATGCTGGATTGATTCTTGATATTCAGGCACCTTTACCAAATGCGCCATCTATGACAGGTGCAATTGAGCTTTATATTAAAGCTGCGAATAAGGTATAAGACATCTCATTTAGAAACTATTTCGTAAGGAGTAATTTTACAGTATTTTCTGTATTATTACTCCTTATTTGTTTTAACCCATTTTTGAACATGAGAAAACTGATATTGGTTCTATTTGTGTTGTTTGGTACAAGTCAAGCTTGGGCACAGCAAGATCCTGTATTTAGTCACTACATGTTCAATCCATATTATTATGTGCCTGCACTCATTGCCTATGATGGATTGTCGAGTGTTACCTTAATTAGTCGCAATCAATGGACAGGCTATGAACCCTCCTTTGATCAACAGGGAGGAGCTCCTACGACTCAGTTTCTTAATTATTCCACTTCTTTGAATTTAGGTAAGTTGCCTTTGGCTTTGGGAGGAACATTTGTCTATGACCAGTTTGGTCCAAGAAAAGATACTTATGTGCAGTTTTCATTGGCATATCATTTGGACCGTCCCAGGGGGCGTTGGAGCTTGGGAGTAAGGCCTACTGTTTTTAACAAGGTGTTGGATTACAATAAGTTGGTGGTGGTTGATCCTGAGGATTTAATCAATAACCCAACAGGGGATGAGTCCTATGTAGGAGTAGACTTGGCAGGAAGTATAGCTTATTCTACAGAGTTTTTTTTAGTAGGTGTGGGCGTAGATCATTTGCTTCAACCGGACACCAATTTCGGTTTTGAGAGTTCAGATGGTGATGGAGACAATTTACAGGATATGCTGTTCAGTTTGTTTGCCAGATACGAATATCAGTTTACTCAAAAGTTGAGCTTGGAACCAACAGTTCTATTGAAAAGTAATCTTTCAGGTTTTTCATACGATATAAGTGCCAGAGCCATCTATCAGAACAAGATGTGGGCAGGCTTAGCTTACAGAGATATGGAATCAATGACACTTTTATTAGGCTATTCTTTTCTGCAGGACAATAGTCTTTCGGTGGGGTATTCTTTTGATTATATATTAGTAGAACAGGAGGCAAAACAAGCCACATCTCACGAATTATTTGTTCGTTATAATCTGCCAGGATTGAACGATAGGAGTAAGAAAATAGTAAGAACGCCCAGGTTTAGGTTTTAATTGATCTTATTTCCGCTTAACATTGCGATTGGTATGAAATTTTTAATTTGTCAATAAAAGTATAATTTTAAAGACTGTATCTCGTGTTTCTTATTTTGGAAACATTATATTTATGGTTTGAATTATGCAATATATTTTGTGTATACTTGTTAGGATAAAGTATGGATATAATATTTCGTGTTATGAATAATATAGGTGTTAGAAAAATTGTATCACATCTACTTTTACTTAGTATTTTGATTGCAGGCCAGGGGTGTAGCTTGCTCAATCTATTTGGAGGTGGAGGTGATAGTTATGACGACCGAGGAGAGCTAATAGGCGCCCAAGGTCGAGAAGGATGGGAAATGGTGAGACCATTCGGTATGGTGTCCATCCCTCCAGGAACCTTCCACATGGGACAGGCTGATGAAGATGTAGCTGCTACTCAAATCAACTTTAACAAGCAGGTTACTATCGGTCCATTCTACATGGACGATACGGAAATCACGAACAACGAATACAGACAATTTACTGAAGAAATCACTGAAGGTTCTGAAGCAGAACTTCCAGAGGGCTTCGTAGTGGCTGATTTGGTTCCTGATTCTACAGTATGGGTGAGAGATTTTACTCACCATATGGGTGATCCTTTGATGGATTATTACTGGTCACACCCTGCATTTGACAACTATCCAGTGGTAGGTGTCGATTGGGAAGCTGCAAAATATTTTTGTGAATGGAGAACCGATCACTTGAATAGTTATAGAGCTGACAGAGGGTTGTTCCCAATGCCTAACTTCAGATTGCCTTCGGAAGCCGAATGGGAATATGCAGCAAGAGGCGGTAGAGATATGAATAAGTATCCTTGGGGTGGTCCATACATCAGAAACCAAAAGGGATGTTTGTTAGCAAACTTCAAACCAGGTAGAGGTAACTACTTTGATGATGGTTTTGCTTATACTTCTCCTGTAGCTACATTTTTTGCAAATGACTATGGTCTTTACGAAATGTCAGGAAACGTAGCTGAATGGTGTGAAGATGCATTTGATGCGGCTTCAATGCCATTAGTATGGGATTTGAACCCAACTTACTTCGACGAAGAAGAACCTAAGAAAGTAATCCGTGGAGGATCTTGGAAAGATATTGCATACTATCTAGAAACAGGTACAAGAACTTACGAGTACAAGGATTCATCTAGAGCATCGATAGGCTTCAGATGTGCTATGACACATTTGGGTAGATCTAGTGGATCGGAATTTTAATCTTAACAATAACAAACAAAGAATTTAATAACCTAAAATCTTTAAAACAATGAGCGCAAAAAAAGGTGGACTAAAAGAGCTATTATTTACCACAATAATGCCTAAAGTATATGGTATCGGTGCTGCAGTAGTAATTGTCGGTGCTATGTTTAAAATTCTTCACTTGCCGGGTGCTGGTGAGATGCTGGGAATTGGATTGACAACTGAGGCAATCATCTTCTTCCTAAGTGCATTTGAACCAAAGCATAATGAAGTAGATTGGTCAAAGGTATATCCAGAATTGGCGGATGATTATGATGGCCCTAAAGCGCAACCTAGAGCTGCTGTTGCTCCTGCTGCTACAGGTGCTTCTGCTCAAATGGATAAAATGTTGGCAGATGCCAAGGTCGGGCCAGAATTGATAAAGAGTTTAGGTGATGGTATGAAAAATATGGCTGAGTCGGCGAAGAAAATGTCCAACCTAAGTGACGCAGCTGTAGCAACTAACGAATACGCTCAGAATGTAAAAAGTGCTTCTAAATCTTTGCTTGAGATGAACAAGTCATACGCTACTACTGCTACATCTATGGCTGCTATGGCAGATGCTTCTAAAGATGCATCAGAGTTCCACAAGCAAGTTCAGAATGTTACAAAGAATTTAGGTGCATTGAATGCAGTATATGAAATGGAGCTGAAAGATGCGAATAGCCACGTAAAAGCTATGAACAAGTTCTACTCTAATGTTACTTCTGCAATGGAAGGAATGGCAGAGGCTGCTAAGGATACTGAAAACTTCAGATCTGGAATGACTAAGCTGAACACCAACATTACCTCATTGAATAGCATCTATGGTAATATGTTGGCAGCTATGAGAGGTGGAGGAGCACCTCAGTCTAAGTAATAAACGATCATTTTTAACCTAAAAAGCAAACATTATGGCTGGAGGTAAGGAAACACCAAGACAGAAGATGATCGGTATGATGTACCTGGTACTGACTGCATTGCTCGCACTGCAGGTAAGTAATAGTGTACTAGAGAAGTTCATCTTTATAAATAAAGCATTCGAAGCTACGAATGAAGACACCCGTGGATCCAATTCACAGAAGGTAGCTTCAATTCAGAAAGCGGTTGCTGATGCTGGTAATAGAGAAAAGGACCAAGCAGTTTTAGAAAAGGCGAAGGAAGTTCGTTCGAGAACTACTGAAGTCTATAATATCATAGAAGAGTACAAGGCAGAATTGGTTAAAAGAACTGGCGGTACTGATGAAAATGGTAATTATTTAGGACAGAAGGATATTGATGCTTCATCTGCGATGTTTGTCAATGAAGAGCAGGGAAAGGACCTAAAGGAAACTTTGAATTCTTATTCTGCTTATCTAAGAGAAATGACAGGAGATTCTACCATTTCTAAATTGGCAAAGGATGCTAATGAAATAGAAGTTTTCAAGAATGATCCTAATCAAAATAAAAAGGGATTTGCTGAGTTGAACTTTGGTCACAACACCCCAATGGTAGGTGCATTGGCTTCTTTGAGTCAGTTGCAATCAGACATGTTGGCTGAAGAGACTAAAGCTTTGACAAACTTGGCTAAGGAAGTAGGTGCAGAGGATTTGAAATTCGACAGAATTGTACCTATGGTGAAGCCAGAATCTAAGGTAGTAGCTGCTGGTGCTAAATATGTGGCTGATATGTTTATTGCTGCATCTTCTTCAGGGATCAAACCTGAAATGACATGGGATGGCAATGAAATGGAAGTTATTGACGGAATGGGTAAAGTAGAATTTACTGCTTCTGCTGGTAGCTATGATAAAAATGGTATGGCTAATAAGAGTTATATCGCTGCTATCAAGGTGAAATTGCCAGGTGGAAGAGATACTGTCTTTACTGATACTATTGATTACATTGTTTCTAAGCCGGTGATTCAAATTCAGTCCGCTTCTGTACAAGCGCTGTATTTGAATTGTGGAAATGAGTTGACGGTTAATGTTCCAGCATTGGGTAGTGCATATAACCCAGTTTTTGGAGCTAAAGGCGGTCAAAGCATCAAAGGTTCTAACATTGGTGATGTAACTATTGTACCTAAGTCTGCGAAAGTAACGTTAAGTGTTTCTAGTGGCGGAAACTTAATTGGTACTGAAACATTCAAAGTAAAAAGAATACCGAAACCAGAAATAACGGTTTATAGTGGTGGACGTGAAGTTGACATGAAGAGAGGTACAAAAGGTTGTCCTCGTTCAATTAAGTTGGCTGCAGTTCCAGATGAAAGTTTTGCTTCTTTCTTGCCGAAGGATGCGAAGTTTAGAGTGGCTCAATCAGAGATTACCCTAGTAAGATCGGGTAGAGCAGTACAAAGCGTAAGACCTAGTGGTCCAGACGTAAATCTTTCTGCCATTTCTTCTCAAGCACGTGCAGGTGATGCTTTAGTAATAGAAGTGAAGAAAGTACAGAGAAGAAACTTTAGAGGTGATGTTGAGGATTTCCCTAACTTTGGCCCTAAGATTCTGACGATTAGAATTAATTAAACAATTAGGTTATGAAGAAATTTTGTTATGTATTAAGCCTTATTGTCTTAGTAATGGCGTCAACTTCCGGAGTAGTTATGGCTCAGGAAACGCCATCTGGGTACAATCCAGATGCTATAAGACCTGTTCATGAGTCTTATAAAATGTTTAAGAAGACAATTTGGAGAAGAATTGATTTAGAGGAAAAGCAGAATCAACCGTTTTTCTCTCGAAATGGTGAGTTATCAACCATCGTTATCGAGGCGGTTAAGGCTGGTTTACTTTTTCCATATACCAATGATTCTGTAAATACCAGAATGTCAAAGGAGACTTTCTTAGAAAATTTGAAACTAGAAGAAGCTGGTGGAGGATTGACTGAGGAGGAGATTGCCATGGGTTTTGGTGCTGAAAGTGACGATGACTTCTTTGGAGGAGGATTCGAAGAGGAAAGCACTCAGGAAGAAGAAGTGGAAGCAGTGAATGAATATGCAACTAGAGATTTTTCTATTGTAGAGATTAAAGAAGAAATGTATTTTGATCGAGTGAGATCTAGAATGTATTTCGATCTTTTGGCTGTGACTATTTTCTTACCTGCTGATAAGAACCCTGCTATGTTTGAGAAGCCATTAGCTTCTTTTAAATATAAAGATCTTACTGCATTGTTTAGAAGTATGCCAGGTGAAGCGATCTGGTATAACGCTCAGAACACTGCAGAGCATAAGAATATGGCGGATGCTTTTGACTTGAGATTATTTAGTTCAAATATCACTAAGTTCTCTAATCCTGCGGATGAGAGAGTGGTTGATATTTACAATAAGACAAGAAGACATGGTATCATTGCTTCTCAGCAAATCGAATATGATTTGGTTGATTTTGAAAATGAACTTTGGGAATTCTAATTCCTGTAAGATTATATAAGAGAAAGGTTCTATCGAGATTCGGTAGAACCTTTTTTTATGTGTGCTATGATAATGGATGCTTTTGAGCTGCCTATCAATTGAGCCAATTCCTTTTCACTTGCTTCTGCAACTTTCTTATAGGATTTATACTCTTTGAGAAGTATGGTTTTGGTCTTTTCTCCAATTCCCTTTATCTCATCCAGAGCTGATACTACCTGCCCCTTGCTTCTAAGTTGCCTGTGAAATGTAATGGCAAATCTGTGCGCCTCATCTCTTAAATGTTGTATTAGTTTAAGAGATTCTGATTTTTTGCTAATGTGTACCGGTACTGAATCTTCAGGGTAGTAGATTTCTTCTAGTTTCTTGGCGATACCAATAATGGGTATTTGGCCATATAGGCCAATGTTCTTTAAGGCGTCACATGCAGCACTGAGTTGGCCCTTACCTCCATCGACGATGATTAGGTCTGGAAAACTCTTACCCTCTTCTTTAAGTCTTGAATATCGACGTGTCACGATTTCGCGCATTGATCCGAAATCATCTGGGCCTATGACTGTTTTGATTTTAAAGTGCCTGTAGTCCTTTTTGGCAGGTTTACCTTTTTTGAAGCAAACCATGGACGCTACAGGGTTGGTTCCCTGTATATTGGAATTGTCGAAGCACTCGATGTGATTGGGTGCTGTTTCTAATCTTAGGTCCTCTTGTAATTGTTTCACTACCCGTTGGCTCTTATCACGCTGCTGTTCGCTACGGGAGATGGAGTCTTTCTTTTTGATCAGTGCATTTTTAAACGAAAGATCAACTAGAGCTTTTTTGTCACCAATTTTGGGTACGTTGATTTCGATCTGATCCTCCCAGTGTTCAAATGGGAGATTGGTGAGGATAGTTCGAGCATTGCTGTCGAATTGATTTCTCATTTGCATACAGACCAATTGTAATATTTCTTCATCTGTTTCATCAAGTTTTTTCTTGATTTCCACAGAATGAGATATGTTGATCATGCCCTCATCCACATGCATGTAGTTGATAAATACCTTTTTTTCATGGGAACTAATGGTAATGATATCGGTCCTTCCCAATTTCTTGTTAACGATGACTGTCTTACTCTGAAATTTATCTAGGAGTTCGATTTTGTTTTTAAACAATTGAGCATCCTCAAATTTCAACTCTTGAGCAGCTAAATTCATTTTTTCTAAAAAGTAGTCCTTCACTGTTTTAAGATTACCTTTTAGAATGTGTCTGACTTGGGCGATTTCCTCTAAGTAGTTCGCTTCATCCTGGAGCCCCTCGCAAGGGCCCAGACAATTACCAATGTGATACTCCAGGCAAACTTTAAACTTACCTGCGCTGATATTGTCTTCTGTTAGGGCGTAATTACAAGTTCGTATTTTATAGAGCTTTTGGATTAAATCGAGCACATTGTTGAGGGCCTTTACATTGGTATAGGGTCCAAAGTATTCTCCTTCATTTGCCTCGTGCCTGCGGGTCGAAAAGATTTTGGGGAACCGCTCCTTACCGATACAGATAAATGGAAAGCTCTTATCATCCTTAAGTAGGATATTGAACCTGGGTTGGTTTTCCTTGATAAGATTGTTCTCTAGCAGTAAGGCATCGAACTCCGTGTTGACCACTACGAATTCAATGCGTTCTATTTCTTTTACCAGTTTTCGGGTTTTTAGGTTTAGGCCAGCTTGCTTGTTGAAATAGCTTGTGACTCGTTTTTTGAGATTCTTGGCTTTACCTACATAGATTAGGTCATCGTGCTTGTTAAAGTATTTGTAAACCCCCGGATCATGGGGGAGTTGACGAATACTTTCTTTTAATTGCTCTTTCTCTGTCACTTAACCTCCCGGTTTAGAATTCCATATTGTTGAATTCTTCTCCGATATCTACATTATTGACACCTAGAGAATCGGTTTCGGTATCTACGCCATTGTACCTGTCACAGTCTAACTCCACTCCCAAAGGTTGTGCGGGTTTTCTAAAGTATCCTTTTTGTACGCCGATCAAAGGGTCATCATAGACGTCCAACATGAATTTTTCCCAAATCGGGCGAGCAGTTCTGGCTCCCTGACCCATGGCCCAGTTCTTAAAGTGCACATAGCGGCTTTCACCGCCTACCCATGCTCCGGCTACCAGATTGTGAGTTACTCCCATGAACCAACCGTCAGAGGCGTTTTGAGTGGTGCCAGTTTTGGCTCCTATGTCGTTGTTGCTTTTCACTTCCCAGGATAGGCCTCTACCGGTTCCTCCTGTTTCTTCTACCGCACCTTTTAGCATGTGCAGCATCAGATAAGCTGTCTTTTCACTTATGGCCTCTCTTCTTTTAGGAACAAAATCCTCAAGGACTATTCCGTTTTTGTCTTCTATTCTCGTGATATAGTAAGGCTCAGTCCAGGTTCCTTGATTCACAAAAGTGGAGTAGGCACCTACTAATTCGTAAAGGGAGACATCTCCACCTGCACCGAGACACAGTGATGGGACGGCTGCTAATTCACTTTCTATTCCGCAGGCATGAGCCATATCAACAGCCGCTTGAGGGCTGATTTTTTGCATGATATTGGCAGTGATAGAATTGACCGATCTAGCCATGGCCTGACGAATGGTCATTGTTTCTCCAGAGTATGTGCCTTCTGCATTCTGAGGGGTCCAGCTTGGGTTTTCCTGATCTTCTAGTACCCAGGTAACCGGCGCATCCACTACTGGGTAGCACGGTGTATAACCTAAATCGATGGCGGCTGCATAGACGAATGGTTTGAAGGTCGAACCCGGTTGTCTTTTACTCTGTTTTACGTGATCATATTTGAAATATTTATGATCAATACCGCCTACCCAGGCTTTGATGTGACCTGTCTGCGGCTCCATAGCCATGAACCCTGCTTGCAGGAATTGATTGTAATATTTCAATGAATCAACCAAACTCATGGTGGTGTCAATTTCTCCTTGATAGGAGAAAACAGTCATCTTTTTGGGTTCATTTAGATAGTATTCTAACGAATCAGAATCTTCACCATATTTGTCTCGCAATCGTCTGTAGTTAGGCGTTCGCTGGATGGTCATATCTACGAAATCCAATATTTCTTTTCCGTTTTTATCGATCCATGGAGCATCTCCTTGAAGGTGATTGTTGAAAATATATTGAAGAGTATCCATATGGTCACGAACGGCCTGCTGTGCATATTCCTGCATGCGCTTGTCGATAGTAGTGTAGATTCTGAGGCCATCTGCAAAAAGATCATATCCATTTTCTTTGCACCATCTCATCAGATCCTGACGAATGACGAATTTGAAATAGGCAGGTCCTTCGTCTTGATCAGATACTTTGTATTGTAGCCCAAAATCTGAGACTTTTAGACTGTCATAAGATACTCGATCAATTTTCCCGTATTTGAACAAGTTGTAAAGTACCTCTGTTCTTTTTGCCAATGCGTTTTCAGGATTTCGAACCGGGTTATATCGCGTTGGAGCATTGATTAGACTGACCAATATGGCAGCCTCCTTATAAGTAATTTCTGATGGGAGTTTATTGAAGAAAGTCTTTGAGGCAACTTTGATTCCAAATGAGTTGTCACCGTACTCTATCGTGTTGAGGTACATGGCTAGAATTTCTTCCTTGGTATAGGAGGACTCTAGTTGAATGGCGATGATCCACTCCTTGAGTTTAGTGATGATTTGACCAACCTTTCTGTTAGAATAAAGAGAACCCTGATTGTCAGTTGAAGTTCCATAAAGATTTTCTGCTAGCTGCATAGTCAGCGTACTACCGCCCCCTTTGAATTGGAATGTCAGAATACCCGATGCGGCTCTTAACAGCCCTCTTAGGTCGATCCCGGCATGTTTGGTGAAGCGCATGTCCTCGGTAACCAATAAGGTAGTGATGAGTTCTTGTGACAGTTCGTTATACCCTACGGCTGTTCTGTTGTGTCTAAAATAACTACCTATCTGCTCTTCGCCATCGGCGTAATACAATATGGAAGTCAAGTCTTCTTCTGGTCTCTCCAGGCTTTTAAGACTAGGTAGACCACCAAACCAACCATTCCAGTCATTTTTAATGGCATAAATCGTGGAACATCCTCCTACAAAGGCTGCTAATACAATGGCCCAAACTACATAGATCAGTATTCTATAGATATTCATTTTGAGGGATAGTTTTTGCTATAAAAGGTGAGGTAGGTGTCTAATTCTTTGGTTTGATAGAAAATGTTGAAATTCTCTTTCGTGATTACGAAATTATAGAATTTGCCACTCTTATTTATTTTTTCACTTGGCTTTTGCTCGTCTACGATTTCATTGAATTCAACTGCATCAGATTTGTTAGCAAATTCCGAAAGTAGTATGAGTGAATATTTTTCGTCCAGTATGAGATTACCCACACTCACCTCCATTTGGTTTTTTTCTATCAGGTCTTTGAAATATACCGGTAGTTTTTCTGAAAGCTCCTGATCCGTTTCATATACAAATACGAAGAAGTGGGTTTGGTCAAAGTTCTTTACAAACTTAGCTCTTGAACTATTCACAAGGTTGATTTGGAATTGCTCAGAGGCGTGAACCAGTGAGTCTACATAAGGGACTAATTCACTCTCAGAATACTCTTTCAAGAAATTGTTCAGCTCATATTCGTATTGATAAACCGATTCAGATTTACCATGAACGATGATTTTGAGCAAATTCATATTATCGACAAAATCATTGTCTGGATATTTAGCCAAGCCATCGTTGATCAGCGTAAGAGCTTCTTCATAATTGCCTAATCTATATTGCGAATAAGCATCCTTATAAATTAATTGAAGCTTCTCACTGGCTATCTGCGATTCTGCTTTATAGTTTGGATTGATAATCAACTTGGCGTAAATACTTTCTGGTGCCTTATTCAATAGTTCACTTTTATAGAAATTGGATTGAGTCATATTGCCTACATCCTGACATATCAGATAAAGCAAATACCATACCTCATGTAAATATTCAGTTTCAGGGAACCTTCTGATCAGTTCTTTAAAAGTGTCAATGGCATTTTGCTGTTCCTCAAGATCAAAATTATATATGTTTCCCAGCTGATAGGTGGCTTCTTCTATTTCATCAAGGAGTACCTTTTGCTCTTCAGCTGTTTTAGGGATGGAGGCGATTAGTTCACTTTTGTCGATTTTAAACTCAGAATCGGAATTTTCACCTTCTTTATCTGGAGGATTTACGTTGGCTGTTTGTGTCTCATTAGATTGATTGTCAATGTCTTCAGAAAGGTTGGCTGGTTTGCTGGATCTTCTCCAATTATCCTCTAATGGTCGGTCTCCCCAAGCTTGACGGAATTGAGCACGACCTTTTGAAACGGCACTTGGATTATAGAAATACCATAAAGTTCCTTCATAATTAGAACTACCAAAATTATGTTCGCTCTGATTACCAAATGGATCGTTCATTTGCTGAGAGGCCAGTGCTGCCTGTTGTCTTTGTCTTTTTTTCTCTTGTTCCTGACGTTCTTTTTCAGCCGCTTCTTCCCTGGCAATGTATTCGTCCAGGAATAGGTCTAACTCTGCGTCATTCATCCCTGCGAGATTGATCAAACTGTCGTTGGTGTGGATGATGTCCAGTTGGGTCACGAAATTTTCCAGTACTTTTTGACGTGTCTCTATGGCTTCATACTCTTCTTCGTCACGTGGAAGCACACTCATCGTACTGTCATAGTACAGTTTGGCAGTTTCGTATTCTGCCAGACTATCGTAGTAGATTTTTCCTAGCTCCCAATAGCTATGTGCCTTTTGACGATTGTTGCTCACACTGGATCTGATCGAAAGGTTATAATAGTCCATGCCTAATTCCAGATTGTTGTGGCGTACTTCGAACTTGGCCATTTCGTAATAGATCTTGTCTTTGTACTCCAGATTTTTTCTGTCCTTTAGTAGCTTTCTAAAGTACTTCCTGACTTTTTTGATATCCGTATTTTTAGTCAGACGGCTTACTTGCGCCATGTTCAATTTGGTATAAAATGACAGTTCGTACGGAGGATTGTTTTTGAGCGCTTCTTTGTAATAATTATAAGCCTCTGCCTCGAACCCTAAAGACTGATAAGTTTGACCAATGATGAAGTTGATACGGGAGGCCTCTTTTCCATCTGTCATCAGCGGTACTGCCTGGGTCAGGTTTTGCACCATATTGTCCAGATCTTCCCTCACTTGATAATAATAACCCCTTGTCAAATAAAGATCAGTCAGGTTTTTTCGATTGAGGGCTTGACGTTTTAAGTAATCTGACACGGCAATGGCATTGTTCAGTTCGTTTACTTCTATGTAGGCCCGCATGAGATCGACTAGCGCTTCGTGCTTTTCATTGTCTCCTTTTCCTTTCGTATTTACATATTTGAAAGTTTCAATAGCATTGGCATAATCCAAACTATAAAAACGGGCTTTACCTACTAATATATAAGCATTATCTTCCCAACTGGAGCCCTTGTGAATCTGGATAGCCAGGGAGGCTTTTTCTATACAATGCTCGATTTTCTCGTTATAAGATTGGGCAAGCACAGAATCGAAAGGAGGAAAGATGGGTAAGGTCAAATTGTAATTCCACTCGTAACTGTCGTGAATCGTTTCTTCAATGGATTTGATGTCTTCCTTAGCAATATAATAGGCGTTGTAGTGGGCGGTGGTATTGTGATAGGCATTGCTGAAGACATTGTTTCGCTCTGGTGCACAGGCGAAGAAAAGAATGCAGCAGGATATTATAATTAAGAAGACGGATTTGTTCAATGCTTTATAATCTAATGGACTATCACTCTGGTGCAATTAATATAAGATTGCAATACTAAGTATCTATTAATATATATTTTTACCGCAAATTAATAAGTACAGCTAATTGGAAAACAAAAAAACCTTATCAAATCGACTTACTACTAAGTACTTGCTCATTGTAAGGAATGAGGAAAACTTCGCTGAGAAGACAACCTACTCGTTTACCTATGCAAAGATCATACTTTTTATAGTTACCCTTTTTTTGGTGCTGTCGGTTATTAGTTTTTATCTCATGACGACACTTTTAGAAAAGTGGTTTGATCCCAGATATGCACAGCTTCAGGCGACTCGCGATGTGATTGAGTTGTCTATGAAGGTGGATTCATTGGAAATCGAAGTAGACAAAAAAGAGCAGTTCATTGCCAATGTAAAAAAAATAATCAGTGGTGAAGATGATCAATTTGATCAGGTAGAAGGCTCTGAAAATATTGAGTCTGGTGAGATCAAAGAGATTGTGAGATCAGATGAAAAAATAAATCCTATTGATTCCCAGTTTAGAAAAGAATTTGAGAATCGAGATGTTGAATTGCCGACGGCTTCATCTGCACTGTCTCAAGAACTGCAGGATTTTTATCTCTTCAAGCCTGTGGACGGTATCATTTCGGATGGTTTTGATCCACAGGAGGATCATTTAGCCATAGATATTGTGGCCAAGCAGGATGAGCCGATTAAGGCGGTCGCAGACGGTACCGTTGTGTTTTCGTCGTGGACGCAAGATTCAGGATATGTCATTGCGATACAACATCGCGGGAATTTGATTTCGATGTATAAGCACAATTCGGAATTGTTTAAAAAGGTTGGTAATTTTGTAACCGCGGGAGAGGTCATATCCATTATAGGTAATACTGGAGAGCTGACATCAGGGCCTCATTTGCATTTTGAACTGTGGTACGATGGAAACCCCATCGACCCGGAGGAATTCATTAGATTTTAAATCCATTTGTTATGTTTTCAAACAAGCAAGAAATGAAAGACGAACAAGAATTGAGTAATTCCAGTAATATTATCGGCAAAGGGACAGTGCTAACAGGGGACATCGAGACCTATGGCAATATTCGTGTAGAAGGTAAGATCATCGGAAACATCAAGACTAAGTCTAAAGCGGCATGTGGCCATTCTTCTCATATCGAAGGAAATATCCTGGCTCAAAATGCCGAGATAGCCGGCAATGTGTCAGGTAAGGTAGAGGTATCTGAACTTTTAATTTTAAAGCCATCTGCAGTGATAAGTGGTGACATTATCACCAACAAACTGATCGTCGAGTCAGGAGCTACCTTCAATGGAGGATGTAAAATGGGCGTTACGATCAAAGAAATCAGAATTGGTGACAAAGCAGCAGAAGGGAAATCTCCCATCAGAAAAGCCGAATAAGAAACCTGCTTACAATTATTTAAGATATTCTGGGCTAGCATTCGAAATGCTAGCCTTTATATTATTAGGTGTTTGGGGAGGTATCAAAATAGACGAATGGCTGGAATTGAAATATCCTATTTTCACCATTTTCTTATCTATGGGAGGAGTGACATCCTCACTTATTTATTTGATCAGAAAATTACCAAAAGAGTAACATGACACGAGGCTTGATTCGTATTTCAGTTTTTTCAATTTTCCTTTTAGGGGTAGACCAGCTGCTACGGCTCTGGGTAGGGCCAGGGATTTTGCATGGTTACCTGCATTGGATTATCGTTTTCTTTTGGGTGGTCAGCTTGGGTATTCATGTTTTGTCAGAGGTAGCGCAGCGAACTTTGGATATGGATAAGACCCTGGTTTTGCTTGGTGCAGTGACTGCCAGGCTGCTCATTGCCATCTTTGCGATGGTCACTGTAGCTCTCATTGGGATTGCCGACCGTAGCTTGTTCATAATCAACTTTGCGGTGCTCTATTTGTGTTACTTAGTGTTTGAAATCAGTAGTGTATTGTCTAACTTGCGCTCGAATTTGAAGTAAGGGTAAATGAAGAATATAATAGCTGTTTCTAAGCTACTAAAAGTCAAAGTATTAGCTTTATTATTACTGTTAGTTACATCTACGGGTGTTTTTGCCGCAGAAGGAGGGGAAGGAGAGGCTTTCGATCCGGGTGCGATGATTACGCATCACATAGTAGATGATTACATCTGGCATTTCTTCGATGGACACTATGGTACTTTGTATTTGCCGGTTATTCTTTATACCGACAATGGTTTAGAGATTTTTTCTTCATCGAATTTTTACGACGAAGAGCACAATTTGGTTGAGTACAATGGTTACAAACTGGAGCATGGTCATATTGCAGCTTTAGATGGTAGCCATCCTTTAGATTTCTCAATCACCAAGAATGTAGCGTCTTTATTCTTAAGTGCGTTTTTGTTATTAGCAGTCTTCTTCACTGTGGCAAAAGGGTACAAGAATCCAAAAAGAGCGCCAAAAGGCATTCAGTCATTTTTTGAGCCTATCATCATTTTCATTCGTGACGAAATCGCAATTCCTAACATTGGAGAGAAGCAGCACAGAAGGTTTCTACCTTTCTTGTTGACATTGTTCTTCTTCATCTGGTTCAACAACCTGTTAGGTCTGATGCCTGGGGGTGCTAACCTGACAGGAAACATCTCAGTGACTTTCGTATTGGCATTCATCGTATTGCTGATCACACTATTCAGTACTAAGAAATATTACTGGAAGCACATATTTGCAACTCCGGGTGTGCCCTGGCCAGTATTGATTATTCTTATCCCAATCGAGTTGGTAGGGATATTGACGAAACCATTCTCATTGATGGTCAGACTTTTTGCCAATATCACGGCGGGTCACATTATCATCTTGAGTTTGTTTAGCTTGATTTTCATATTCGAGAGTATGGCAGTAGCACCTGTGAGTGTAGCTTTTGCGATCTTTATGAACTTCTTGGAGCTATTTGTTGCACTTCTTCAAGCCTATGTCTTCACACTACTAAGTGCGATGTACTTTGGGGCTGCAGTAGAAGAAGCGCACCACTAAGATTGAATGTTTAATATTTAAATATAAATACTATGTTAGCAAGTTTGTTAATGGACATGAGCTTAGCAATTATGGGCGCTGGTATCGGTGCTGGTCTTGTTGCGATAGGCGCGGGATTAGGTATTGGTAAAATCGGTGGTTCTGCTATGGAATCAATCGCTAGACAGCCTGAAGCTGGAGGTAAGATTCAAACTGCAATGATTATTGCAGCGGCTCTTATTGAAGGTGTTGCTCTTTTCGGTGTGGTAGTTTGTCTACTTATATCGTTTAAGTAAAAAGCATGATAAGTCTTCCCGGGTTAGCCGGGAAGACTTTCAATTTTAGAATCATAAAATTAGATATAAAGAAATGGAATTAGTTACTCCAGGTATAGGGTTAATTTTTTGGCAGACGATTACTTTCCTTATCGTATTGGGCTTGTTGGCCGCATTCGTTTGGAGACCGATCACTGATGCATTGAGAGCACGCGAAGGTTTCATCGCTGATTCTCTGGATGCTGCAGAAAATGCAAAGAAAGAAATCTCACAACTCAAGGCAGACAACGAATACCTTCTTCAGGAGGCTAGAGCCGAGAGAGACAAAATACTAGCTGCTGCTAATGATGCCGCTAAGAAGATCAAGGAAGAAGCAAAAGAAGAGACAGCTAAAATCACAGCCAAAATGACTGAGGATGCACGTGCTTTGATCAATTCTGAAAAGAATGCTGCTTTGTCCGAGGTGAAGGACTTGGTTGCTTCGCTATCTCTTGATATTGCAGAAAAGATATTGAGAAAAAATCTGGAAGATAAGAAAGCGCAGGAAACCCTGGTGCAGGAATTGATTAAGGACATCAAAGTAAGCTAATATGTCAGAGCACAGAATAGCCACGAGATATGCCAAATCCCTGCTGGAGCTAGCTTCTGAAAAGGGAATCCTCGAAGAGATCGCAAAGGACATGGAAAGCTTTACTGCTGTCTGCAAGGAGAGCCGCGACCTGTTCTTGATGATCAAAAATCCTATCGTGGTTCACGGCAAGAAACTAACCATTTTGGAAAAGATATTTCAAGGTAAAGTCAATGAGATGACTTTGGCATTTTTTAAACTTTTGACTCGCAAGAAGAGAGAAAGCTATTTGCCAGAAGTTGCCAAGGCATTTACTGAGCTATACTACGAGCACAAAGGAATAATTGAGTCTACTATTACTACAGTAGCTCCTATTTCTGCTGATATCAGAAAAGAAGTAGAAGCTATCGTGAAGAAGATCACTAACAAAGAAGTAGTGCTCACCGAAAAAATCAACGAAGACCTCATTGGAGGGTTCGTATTGAAGATTGGTGACAGACAGATCGATTATAGTATCAGTAGCAAACTAAGAGAGCTGAAATTGAAATTCAGCCAAAGAAATTTTGTAAGTCAAGCCTGATTGGGCCCAAATAATAGAAGAATAATAAACGTATTAATACAATGGCAGATGTAAGACCAGACGAAGTATCAGCAATATTGAGAGAACAACTCTCAGACTTCAGAACAGAAGCTGAACTCGAGGAAATTGGAACTGTACTCCAGATTGGTGACGGTGTAGCCCGTATCTACGGTTTGACCCAAGCACAATCAGGTGAGCTTTTAGAGTTCGAAAACGGCCTAAAGGCAATGGTTTTGAACCTGGAAGAAGACAATGTGGGTGCGGTACTTTTAGGGGAATCTTCTCAAGTAAAAGAAGGTGACACTGTAAAGAGAACGAAAAAAATCGCTTCGATCAAAGCAGGTGATGGTCTATGCGGACGTGTAGTGGATACTTTGGGTAACCCTATCGATGGTAAAGGTCCTATCTCTGGCGAATTGTTCGAGATGCCATTGGAAAGAAAAGCACCTGGGGTAATCTACAGACAACCTGTAGATGAGCCACTTCAAACAGGTATTACTTCTATCGATTCGATGATTCCAATTGGTAGAGGACAAAGAGAGTTGATCATCGGTGACCGTCAGACTGGTAAGACTGCCGTTGCGATCGATACGATCATCAATCAAAAAGAATTTTATGAAAAAGGAGAGCCTGTATTTTGTATCTATGTAGCTATAGGTCAAAAAGCTTCTACAGTGGCTGGTATCGTTAGTGCATTGGATAAAGCTGGGGCTATGGATTATACAGTGGTAGTTGCCGCTTCTGCTTCTGATCCAGCTCCTATGCAGTTCTTTGCTCCTTTTACAGGTGCTGCGATCGGTGAATACTTCCGTGACACAGGGCGTCCAGCATTGGTGGTTTACGATGACTTGTCTAAGCAAGCAGTAGCTTACCGTGAGGTGTCTCTTCTATTGAGAAGACCTCCAGGACGTGAGGCATATCCAGGTGATGTATTCTATCTTCACTCAAGATTGCTAGAGAGAGCGGCTAAGTTGAACGAAAACGATGACATTGCTCAGGCGATGAACGACTTGCCAGAATCATTGAAAGGAAAAGTAAAAGGTGGTGGATCTTTGACTGCCCTTCCGATCATCGAGACTGCTGCGGGTGACGTTTCTGCATATATTCCTACCAACGTAATTTCGATTACTGATGGTCAGATCTTCCTTGAGACTAACCTGTTTAACTCAGGTATCAGACCAGCGATCAACGTAGGTATCTCTGTATCTCGTGTAGGGGGATCTGCTCAGATCAAATCAATGAGGAAAGTAGCAGGTACTTTGAAACTAGATCAGGCACAATTTAGAGAACTAGAGGCTTTTGCTAAATTTGGTTCTGACCTGGATACAGCGACTAAATTGACGATCGAAAGAGGTCAGAAAAACCAGGAAATCTTGAAGCAACCTCAGTATTCTCCAATACCAGTAGGTGAGCAGGTAGCATTGATTTATGCTTCTACCAAAGGTTTCATGGATAAAGTTCCTGTAAATAAGGCACAGGCTTATCAAAAGGAATTCACTACTTTAATGAAGTCACAGCATTCTGATCTGATCGATCAATTGGCTGCTGGTAAATTCGACGATGAATTGACTGGAAAAGTAGGCGCTATCGCTGCTGAAGTAGCAAAAGGTTTTGAAGTAAAATAAGAAGCTTAAATGGCTAATTTAAAAGAAGTAAAGAATAGGATACAATCTATCACTTCGACACAGCAGATTACTAGCGCCATGAAAATGGTGGCAGCTGCCAAGTTGAAGCGTGCGCAGGATCGCATTACGCAGATGAGACCTTATTCGCAAAAGCTGACAGGGATATTGCAAAACGTATCTACTGCACTGGGAGGTGATGTTGAAAACGCCTACGGTGAAGTAAGAGAAGTAGAGAATGTGCTGTTGGTGGTCGTTTCTTCTGATAGAGGACTGTGTGGTGCTTTCAACAACAATGCGTTTAAGAAAGCAATAAGCACGATCAAGGAGAAGTATTCATATGAAGAAAAGCACAATGGTGTTCACATTCTTCCGATTGGAAAGAAAGCCTATGATTACTTCACCAAAAGAAACTACCAAGTAGTTTCTGGATTCGAAGGCATGTTTGCTGATTTATCTTTTGATACAGCCAGAGCTGCAGCGGAGCACGTGATGGCTGCCTTCAAGGATGGAACATACGACAAAGTGGATTTGATCTACAATGAGTTCAAGAATGTCGCAACTCAGATTCTAAGAGCGGAGAATTTCTTGCCTGTTCAGGAAGCTGAAGAGAATGAAGAGCAATCTGGAGCTAAAAAGGACGTAGATTATATCTTTGAGCCATCGGCTGAATATGTGGTAAGCGAATTGATTCCTAAGTCTTTGAAAATTCAGTTTTACAAAGCCATTTTAGAATCAAATGCTTCTGAGCACGGTGCACGTATGACTGCTATGGATCAGGCGACTGACAATGCAGGCGAACTATTGAAGGAATTGAAGTTGACGTATAACAGAACTCGTCAGGCAGCGATTACAAAAGAAATTTTGGAAATCGTGGGTGGTGCTGAGGCACTGGCAAGCGGTTCTTAATTCAAATAATATTTAATAACTTGAAAGCCCTGTTCATATTCTGAACAGGGCTTTTTTTTGTACTACGTTTGATTTTTTCTATAGTCATATCACTATTAAGGAAGGCCACATGGCTATCTCTGGACATTGCTTTGAGTGCGGTGATTCAGACTAACGCCATAGCTTATGTTTTTGATGTCGAGCTACCCTGGACTATTTCCCTGGCACTATTCTTTTGTGTTTGGATGATTTATACCCTTGATCACCTACTAGATGCCCGCAAGATTAAAGGAGAGCCTTCCATGCCAAGACATGCATTTCATTGGAAGTATGCGAGCACTTTATTCACCATACTGTTGTCGGTAGCCTTTTGTAGCCTGGCGCTGGTTTTTTATTTACCAGCGGACACGCTGCTTTGGGGGATAGTGGTAGCGGGTTTGGTGGGGCTTTATCTTCTTTTGACCTGGTGGCTCAAGGTTTTTATCGCCAAAGAGTTACTAATTGCAGTGCTTTATTCAGTTGGGATATTTATTGGCCCCTGGTCTGTAGGTTTGGCTTTTTCACTACCTACTTCGTCGATTTTTCTGATTTTAACCATGCTTGCACTATCCAACCTATTGTTGCTATCCCTATATGAGAAGGACAAAGACCAAGCCGATGGGTTCAGTTCATGGGCTACTATTTTTGGGGAGTCACATTTGAAACGAGCCCTACAGTTATTGTATGCTTTGTTATTCATTTCATTTGGGGTTTCCTTATTTCTTGCAGGGCCAGATTTGTGGTTTCCATATTTGGGTGTCATGTTTTCAATGTTCATTATACTATTGGTTTTGTATTGGAGGCGTGACTGGTTTCAAATCAAAGAAGGATATCGATTGATTGGTGATTTCATTTTCTTCTTGCCCGGTTTTATCTTCTTGTTTTGAATAATTTCAATGCCATAGCGCCGATCTATGATCAGCTGAAAAGTTTGGTGTTTTGGGGAAGACTGGATGATGCCAAAAGAGCCCATCTTCATCAAATCAAAGCAGGGAGTCGAGTATTGGTTCTTGGGGGTGGTTCTGGGCAGATTCTATCTTATTTGGACGATTTGGAGATGAGTCTAGCAGTTGATTTCGTAGAATTATCCGAAAAGATGATGCTAATCGCGAAAGGCCGTAGCTTTTCAAATATCCATGTCAACTATGTACTTGAAGATGTGCTTACTTTGGATATTGAAGCATCATACGATGTAGTGATTGCTAACTTTATTTTTGATCTTTTCGAAATAGACAATTTGAGATTTTTATTGAAGAAAGTGAGTAATTGTCTCTCTCCAAATGGGGTATTGTTAGTGGCAGATTTTCAGATTAATAAAAGATGGCATGCTTGGTTCTCGCAATTGATGCATGGCTTTTTCCATCTGGTAGCCAGTTTAGAAAGTAGGCAGCTAAAGGAGATCAATTCAGAATTGAAAATGGCTGGTTTCCATCGAACCTCTTCATCAGATTTTTACAAAGGGTTTATATTTTCATCTGTATTTTCCTTTAACATCTAATCTCTAAGATAGATTTCATCGAAAAGAAACTATTTTCGTTAAAAAGGAAACCCTAACTCAATCGTAGTGTCTATACTACAAGACCTAAGCAAACTAAAAGAAAGTGCAACGCGAAATACACAAGGAAATCATAGGGAAATGCCAGACAGGAGATCGAAAGGCTCAGTATCAATTGTATTCGTTGTATTCCAGTGCCATGTATAACATCTGCCGAAGAATGATGGTAGATGAAGATGAGGCCAAGGATTTGCTTCAGGAGTCTTTCGTGGAAGCTTTTATTCAGATAAAAAAGTTAAAGGACATCAGCTTCTTTAGTGCCTGGATCAAGAGAATCACCATCAACAAGTGTCTGAATGCCATGCGAAAAAAGAAACTTTTCGCCTTGTCATTGGAAGAGGGAATTGAGGTGGTAGAAGAAATAGAGAATGACGATGATCTCATTCAGCTGGAGGCAAAGCAGGTGCTTGAGGCAATTGAAAAGTTAGCGCCTGGACATAGAGCAGTATTGAACCTTTATTTATTCGAAGGTTATGATCATAAGGAAATTGGACAGATTCTGAATATCACTGAGTCGGCATCCAAATCGCAGTTTAGCAAGGCAAAAGCGAGAATTCGAAATATTTTGGAAGAACAAAAAGATCAGAGTTATGGTACAGGATGATTGGAAAGATCATATTGAGAAGAACAGATCTGAGTTTGAACAGTACGAATTGGATCAGGATAGTTGGGCAAACATCGTTTCTGGCTTGGACAAGAAGGAGAAGTCCTTGGAAAAAAGGAGCAAGTGGTTAGGAAACCTTTGGAAAGGGGCTGCGGCTTGTATGCTGGCGGCTGTTGTAGCTTTTGTTTTATATCCTGTCGAGCAGTCCGATGATTATGCCTCATCTCAGCTAAGCGAAGTGGAAACCTATTATCAGAGTAAAATCAACATCAAGGTTTCTCAGATTTCGGCGATTGAAAATGATCAAACCATCTTTCAGGATTTGGAAGTATTGGATCAGGCATTCGTAGAACTCAAAGAAGATCTCAAGGATAACGCCGATAATGAAGAGGTCATCAACGCGATGATTGCCACATATAAGGTGAAGTTGGAAGTACTCGAGCGCATACTAGAAGAGCTGGAGGATAAGAAGAAAAAAGTAGATGCCTAGTTTAGGACAAATTCTCTTCTTGGTTTTATGGATTTTTGGATTGGTGCAGGCTACTGCTCAACCCCTCCAGAAACAAACCAAAACGATGTTTAGCGCCTATTCGGTCACCGAAAACACCACACTGGATATCGTAAACAAATACGGAAAGGTAGTCATCAACACATGGAATCAGGATTCTGTTGTGATTAAGGTTGATATCACAGCCTACGAACGAAACAACGAAGAAATCGGCAAGTTGATGGATCGGGTTAGCATAGATATCCATTACTTCGGAGGGTTCGTTACTGCGAAAACTGATTTGGATAAAAATTCAGGTTTGTTCAGAGAGAAGTGGAATAGTCTGGTGGATGATTCGATGACCCTGACTAATAGAAATAAGGTGAACATAGACTATGAGCTCTATGTACCAGAAGGAAGTACAGTCAATCTGGAAAACAAATTTGGCGATGTGTATATCGGAGGGACACTCGGTAGTTCAAAATTCAATCTAGCCCATGGAGACCTCAAAGCCCATAATTTTACTGGACTAACCAGAATGGATTTGAGTTTTGGTAAGGCAAATATAAGAAGCATACAGCAGGGCTTCATGGTCTTGCGCAGCGCTGATTTGGTACTTGAAAAGGTTGAAGATCTGGATTTGGAAAGCACTTCTTCAGAAATTCATATTCAAAACTCCGGAAGCTTGAAAATGGAATCCAGAAATGATAAAATAATTGTCAATCAAGTGCAGATGTTCAGAGGTGATGCGAGTTTTTCTGATGTCAAAATGGAACAGCTGGATGGCTTCATCAGTTTTAAACTCAACTATGGAGAGATCATTATTTCTAAAATAAAATCCAACTTTTCGAATGTGGATATCTATAGCGAATCTGGAGACATCAATCTCACCTTTGATCAGGGAGCCAATATGCAAATCAGTTTGTACGGAAGACAAGAGCAACTGTATCTGTCTAAGAATTTATTGAAACTTGATCGTACGGTCATCGATGAAAAAGATAAAGTCGTCACCTTAAAAGGAAAGATTGGCAACCAAAATGTAAAGCAAAGTACGGTGAATGTTCATAGTGAGACTGGCGATGTTTTCGTCTATGTCATTGACCCTAAATTAAATAAATGAGGCAATGAAGATTACTTTCAAACCAACTGCGTTGTTGCTGCTAGTATTACTTTACCTGATGTCGGAGCGAGCTTTGGCACAGGAATATAACCGCTCGGCGGGTGTCCGACTGGCTAGCGAAACATCCGCTATCACCTATAAAAAATTTGTATCCGAAGACCAGGCAGTTGAGCTGCTTTTGAGTGGCCGCAATCAGGGACTCCAACTCACCGTACTGACCCAAAAGTACATTCCCATGCGAGTCGGTACTTTGGATAACTTCTATTTTTATGCTGGTATGGGAGGTCATGGTGGATATGAGAAAAATGACCGAATAGAGAAGGCCGTAATCAGCCCGACCTCTACGAACTACAATTATATTGAGGAAAATTACTTTGCCATTGGGGTTGATGGAGTGGTAGGTATAGAATACCGCATATTGAGTGTTCCTCTTTCAATCAATGTGGACTTGAAACCCTATTTGAGTTATATAGGTTTTGCCAAATTGGAAGGAGATTTTTGGGATGGTTCTATTGGCATTAAATACATTTTTTAAGATGAAAAAAACGATTCTATTAATACTTTCGGTTGTAGTTGTGTCCATGGCATCAGCTCAAAACTACGTGGACGATAAGGATGAGGTCAAATCTTTGATAAATAAGGACAATGAGTTGAGCCCTTTTATCAGTCTGGATTTTAAAACAGGAAACACAGTAGATCAACTTTCACTTTTGGTAGGCGCGCATGGAGGTATTTTGGTCAACAAAAATGTAATCCTGGGAGTGGGTACGTATGGTTGGGTCACTGATCCAAAGGTGACCAATGCTTCTCAGGTTGATCTCGAACTCAATGGTGGATATGCGGGTTTGTTACTAGGTTATAAATTGTTTCCCAAGGAAATCATTCACTTGAATTTCCCAGTCCTGATTGGAGGTGGTCAGATCCGTTTGGATGACACAGACTTTTTTCAGAGTGGGAGCAATGACAACTCCTACACTTTGGAGCAGTCAGGTTTTTTTATCGTAGATCCCTGTGCCCAAATCGAAATGAATATTTCTCACAATTTTAGGGTCGCAGTAGGAGCCGGTTATCGTTTTGTGATTGGAAGTGGGGTAGATACAGTGACAGACGAGGATCTTTCCGATTTGTATGGAATGTTATCTATTCAGTTGGGTCGATTCTAATCATTGAACGCCCATCAGCTCCAGGATATCATCGATATATTGGCGGTTGTTGGCCAGACGAGGTACTTTGTTCTGGCCACCTAGTTTACCTCTTCTTTTCATCCAGTTGTAAAAAGTACCTGTTTCAGCACAATGAACCACCGGCATTTTTAACGCCATATCTTTATATCGTTTGGCATCATAGTCAGAATTTACCTGTCTTAAAGTTTCGTCCAGAATGCTGATGAATCGGTCCAGGCTTTCAGGTTTCTTTTTGAATTCAATGATCCATTCATGACCTCCTTCACTTTTTTCAGTAAAGTGAATGGGGGCAGCAGTAAAATTATCAATCATGGCGCCTGTTTTGTCACAGGCCTCAGCGATTGCTGTTTCTGCATTTTCAACCACTAGCTCTTCACCAAAGGCATTGATGAAATGCTTGGTCCGCCCTGCTATCTTGATTCGATATGGGTTGAGTGAAGTAAATTTGATCGTATCGCCAATGCTGTATCTCCATAGGCCAGCATTCGTTGTAATGAGCATGGCATAGATTTTACCCAATTCCACATCTTCCAGACCGACGGCTATGGGGTTTTCCTCATGCATGTACTCGTAGGGAATGAATTCGTAGTAGATACCATAGTCCAGCATCAAGAGCAATTCTTCTGAATCCTTTTGATCTTGTATCCCAAAGAATCCTTCCGAGGCGTTGTATGTTTCGACATAGTTCATTTGATCCGAAGGGATCAATTCTTTGAACAAGTTGCGATAAGGAGTAAATGAAACCGCACCGTGAAAAAACACTTCAAGGTTCGGCCACACTTCTAATATATTGTCAACCCCTTTGATTTCCATTAGGCGTTGGATCAAAAGTATCGTCCATGTCGGTACTCCTGAGATGCTAGTTACATTTTCGTGCAAAGTGGATTGCGCTAGCTTTTCGATTTTTTCTTCCCAGTTGTCCATTAGTGCCACATCTAGCGAGGGAGTCCTGATGATCTGCGCCCACATAGGTAGATTGGCCATGATCACTGCAGACACATCGCCATAGTAGGAACTGGCTGTAGGATCTAGTTCATTGACTTGATGGCTTCCTCCGATGCCCAGACCTTTTCCAGAAAACATTCGACTATCAGGATAGTTGTTTACATAGATGGATATAAGATCCTTTCCGCCTTTGAAATGACATTCTTCTAATGCTTCGGTAGATACAGGGATAAACTTGCTTCTGGCATTGGTTGTGCCAGAGGATTTGGCAAACCATTTGATTTCAGTTGGCCAAAGCAACTTTTCTTCCCCCTTCATCCTTCGTTCTATATATGGGAATAGCTTCTCATAGGTATGCACTGGCACTTCGTTTCTGAATTGCTCAACAGATTTGATACCTTCGAAATTGTGCTTTTTACCGAATTCGGTTTTTTTGGCGGTATGGATCAGGCGGTTGCGAAGCTCTTCCTGAACTTCGTGCGGATATTTCATGAAAAGCTCGATTTGGTGAATCCGCTTTTTCATGACCCAGGTTAAAATAGAATTTAGTATTTCCAAGGGCTGCTATATTTTCCTCTTCAATTCAAAATGTCGACCCAGGTAAACTCTACGAACCTGTTCGTCAGCAGCAAGATCTTCGGCTGTGCCTGATTTGAGAAGTTTCCCTTCGAACATCAGGTAAGCTCTATCCGTGATCGATAAGGTTTCGTTTACGTTGTGGTCTGTTATCAATATACCAATATCCTTGCTTTTTAATTGAGCAACGATGCTTTGAATTTCTTCTACTGCAATGGGGTCCACACCGGCAAAGGGTTCATCGAGCAATACAAAGTGTGGATCAATAGCCAGGGCACGTGCGATTTCGGTTCTTCGTCTTTCACCACCTGACAGAGATTGGCCTAGATTCTTTCTTACTTTGGTGAGGCTAAACTCCTCGAGTAGAAATTCAGTTTTTTCTTTTTGTTCAGATTTTGGGATATTTCTCATCTCCAATACGGACAGGATGTTTTCTTCCACAGTTAGTTTTCTGAACACCGAGGCTTCTTGAGCCAAATAGCCTACACCTAGTTTGGCACGTTTGTACATGGGCAGATCAGTAATTTCCTGATCATCTAGATAGATATGTCCCTCATTGGGTTTGATCAGACCCGTGATCATATAAAAGGAAGTCGTTTTACCTGCTCCGTTTGGTCCTAACAGACCCACGATTTCGCCTTGGTTTACGGTGACCGAGATTCCTTTTACTACGGTTCTGCTTTTGTACTTCTTGATTAAATTCTCAGCTCTGAGTTGCATATTTTCCCTGCTTCGTGCCGCTTTGATTTGATGGCAATTTTAACGATAAAATTTCAATTCAGAGTTCAGTTCTGGCATTCTCTGATGTCTTTGATCATCAGCTGCAAAGAGGTCTCTCCTCTGAAATTGTTTTCTTCTACAGTATATACCAAATCAAAGGAGTCACTAGTCAGAGACTCCAATTGGAACATACCAAATCCTATGGCATCAAATACCATGCTATCTTCTTGAACCACGGCCAGTTTCAGATGTTTCTCTTTTAGTATCCGCGCATCACCGTGCAGTTTCACTCCACGACTAACGAATACAGGTTGCATATTTTCTGGACCGAAGGGCCCCATCTGCTTGAGAATGCTATTGAATTTGAAATCAATATCGCCCAACTTCACTTCTCTATCGATTATGATCTTTTGTACTTTTTCTTCTTCAGTGATCGTAGCACCCACTTGCTTTTCGAATAGATCTTTGAAAGCGCCTAATTGAGACTTGTTCATAGTCAGTCCAGCGGCAAATCGGTGCCCGCCGAATTGTTCGAGATGTTCGCTACATGCTTCTATTGCGGTATATATATCAAAACCATCTACCGATCTGGCCGAGCCAGTGATTTTTTGATTGGATTCAGTTAGTACAATGGTAGGTTTATAGTGGTGTTCGATGCATCGAGAGGCTACTATTCCTATGATGCCCTTGTGCCAGTCTTTTTTGAATAGTACGTTGGCACTTTTATTCACTCCTTCTTCCTGGATCAGTGCAAGCGCCTCTTGAGTGATTGATTCATCATAGGATTTCCTTTCCTCATTTTCCAGGTTTAGCTTTTCAGCAAAGACTTTGGCGTCTGCTTCGTTGTCCTGGGTCAACAGGTTGAGCGCTGCACTGGCATGACTGATCCTACCAGCCGCATTGATTCTCGGCCCAATCCCAAAAACAACATTTGAAATATTGACAGGTCTTTGCATTCCAGCTTTGTTCATGAGCGCTAGCAATCCCGGACTAGGATCTACATTCAGCTTCTTGATTCCAAAGTGCGCAAGGATTCGGTTTTCTCCTGTAATTGGCACGATGTCCGAAGCAATACTAACAGCCACCAAGTCAAGGTGTCGGAGCAGCTTTTGTTCTTCTATTCCATTTTGGATACAAAAGCCTTGTAAAAACTTGAACCCAATACCACAGCCAGACAGTTCCTTATATGAATAGCTACAGTCCTTTTGTTTGGGATCCAAAATAGCAATAGCGGCAGGCAGAACATTTCCAGGCAAATGGTGGTCACATATGATTACATCTATATGTTCGTCTACTGCCATCTGGGTAGTCTCTACAGCTCGGATCCCACAGTCCAAGGTGATGATCAGATCGACTCGATGGTCGATGGCCCATTGGATTCCTTTTTTTGAAACACCATAGCCTTCAGTATATCGGTCAGGTATATAGGTAAAGAGATTAGAACTAAACTCTTTTAGAAAATTGTAAGTCAAAGCTACCGAAGTGGTGCCATCCACATCATAGTCACCATATATCAGGATCTTCTCATTATTATATATAGCCTGTGTCAAGCGTTCAACAGCGATGGCCATGTTTTTCATTTCGAATGGATCATGAATAAGACTTAGGTCAGGTCGGAAGAAAGCCTTAGCTTCATCAAAGCTTTCTATTCC